>JAFYQB010000083.1 GCA_017547285.1 Clostridia bacterium | reverse complement strand
TTGCTGCGCAAGGCTTCCGAAGCTGACGCACATGTCGTCAGCTTCGGAACAAGAGTCGGAGGGCTGCGGCCCTCCGACGCCTCCTAATGGGTTTATCGACAAGCTGAAAGCAGTCGTTTTCAGACTGCTTTTTCGTTTGCCTGCTGACGGTCCATCAGCAAAAGCACCATTACGCTCATATCATCCCTCGGTGTGCCTCCGGAAGCCAGCAACGCGCTTCGGAGAATGGCGTCCGCCATACGCTGCGGCTGAATGAACACACTGTCTCCCAGTGCTGCGCGGCAGGCTTCGTCCGTTTCAAACACATCAGCAACGCCGTCGCTCATCAGCACCAGAATATCGCCGCTGTGCAGGCGGTAACGGGCGGCTGTGGGTACAGCTTCACGCATAATGCCCAGCGGCAGCGACGAACCTTCGATCTTTTTCATGTGATTGCCGCGCACCACCCAGGAGGCGCAGGCGCCCAGCTTTTCGCCGTATACCTCGCCCGTCCATAAATCCACATCCACCAGATCCACCGTGGAAAACCGTTCGGCTTCCCCTGCGCCCAGCATAATCCCATTCACCGCTGTAATGGCCTGCCGGCGTGTGTAGCCTGCCTCCAGCAGCAAGAGAAGCAGTTCCAGTGTTTTTTCGCTCTGCTGATGCGCCTTTTCGCCATGCCCCATGCCGTCGCACAGCATCATCAGCAGCCGCCCACCTTCACAGCGTTTGGCGGAACAGGCGTCGCCGCATACCTCATCCTTTCCCCCGTCTGCGCAAAGCGATGCCATTCCCACTGATGCGCTGTACAGCGGTATCTCTTCCAGTTCCACCCTTCCTTTCTCCGCGCGTGAAATGGATAATGGCAGTCCGTCATTCTGTGAAAGATGTCTGAGCAGTTTGTCCAGCTGTTTCTGCGCCGGCATCACACTGTGCATTTCCAGCGCAGCCTGCAGATGTCCGTCCACGCGTCGGGCATAACTCAACCGGGCAGCTATATTCAGTTCATCCAGCGCAATGGAAATCACGTGCGCAGCCAACAGATCATTGTAGCTGTCTCCCGCCGTCATGGCGCCTAGATCCCCCAGCGTACCGGAAAGTGCCGCCAGATGGGTAAGGGTCAGCTCCCGTTCATACCGGGCCTTTTGCAGTACGGCGCTGCGCCGCTTGCGCTGCAGATGCGCATCTCTGGCCATTTCGCCGATCACGTCTGACCGCAGGCATCCGTTCTCCGCCAATGCGGGTAAGGTGTTTTCGTTAATCGTCTCCCCCTTGCGCGACATTTCCATGGTGGCGGCAAGCATTCTTTCCGTACGGGCACGGCTCCGCCCCCAGCAGAGTTCACGATTGGTGCATTGCGCACAGAGAACAGCACCGAGATCCTCGCTCTGCGACAGCTCATCGCCATCAATTTCCGGCAGCGCTCTGGCCAGGTTCTGAATCGCTTCCTGCATACTCGCGATCCGCTGGGTCACAAAGGCGTTTTCCATGCTCCTGTCGCCAATATCCGCACCGTGCAGCCAGGGCTTCATGGCTTCCAGCCAGTCAGCAGGCGTCAGCGCAAAAGCCAGCGCGCCCAGTCCTGCCGCCCACCAGGAAAGCGGCGCCTGCGTAAGGGGCGTTACAAACCACGCCAGCAGATCCGCCATTCCTGCGGCCGCAATACACGCCCAGCGCATACGGCTGATGGTTGGGATGCCTGCGATCATCCCCGTCAGCGCCAGTGCAAGCAGCAGTCTGCTGTCGTGCCCGCCCAGGGCGAGTGCAAGTCCGCACAGTACCCCGCCCAGTCCGCCGTGTACCGGTCCGTTGGCAAAGGCATATGCCAGTACGGCCCAAACGGCAGCCAGCATTCCCAGGTTGACCGGTCCGATCCGAAAAAAGCCCAATCCGCTGATCACCAGCAGCGCCAGCATCAGCAGGCAAAAGCGTTCCACGCCCCGCAGCACTGTGCCGCCAGAACGCGCTGCGTCTATTCCGAAGCGAAGCAGCACAGAAAACAGCATGGCCATCGGTACTGAAGCACAGCTCATCAGCACGGCATACGGCTTATGCGCTGCCAGTGCGGCAAACACACGCGGCATCATGGCCAGTCCTGCCAGCGCTGCTGTTTCCGCTCCGGCACGCGGACGGCATTTTTGCCTGAGCCCCCATAAAAACAGGCAGCCAGCATACTGCCACCAGTCCATCTCCAGCCCCCACATGGCCCGCATGCCCACAGACGCTGCCAGTCCCAGCAGCATCATAGGAGAAGGCCTGTCTGTAAGCATCAGCAAAGCCGCTGCGCCAAAGGGCGAAGGAATGCCAAACCACGTAACAAAAGTAAGCAGAAACAAACACAGCGCCAGCCCGACCGGAGCAAGCGCCGGACGAAGCCTGTGATGAAAAAAAGACCGTATCCGGCAAAAATCAATGCGTCTGTGCAAAAAACGAACGTTCTTTGCAGAGGATGAAGGAATCATAAACAGCCTCCCGCAGTCAGTATATTCTTAGTATACGAACTGTGCGAAATCCGTTTTGTCGTTTTGGGGTGCAAATTATGTCAAACATTGAATAGCTTATACGTTTCAGGCTCATACTCTGAATATGCTACTTTTCAGGAGGCGCAGTCATGAGTCAAAAACGCAATTGGATCGGTATGATCCTTGGCATCGGCATTCTGCTCATTACAGCGGTCGTGCTGATTCTGAACACCCTTTCCCGCGCAGAACCGTATTCCGACACCATTCCACAGTCGACCGGCGCGTCACCCACGCCTGCAGCAACAGTGAAAACGCCAACCAATTCCAACGTAAACATAACCATGAATGAAGGTATGACCGCCAATGCCAGTGCAATCGGGTACGGCGGCCCGGTGCTGGTACGGCTGACACTGGATGATCAGGGAAAAATTGCCGCCATCGACGTAGGCGGCGCACGTTTTGCCGAAACAGAGGGCGTAGGCAGCCGTGTAAAAGACGAAGCCTTTACCGGACAGTTCATCGGCCTTACCCCGCCGCTCACGCTGAACGAACAGGTGGATGCCGTAGCAGGTGCGACCGTTTCCTCCAGGGCGGTGGTGGATGCCGCAAACGAAGCCGCCGCGTTTCTGACGCAAAAGAACGCTCCTTCCGGCACAAATTGACAAACGTAGTGCTTTTTCGGCAAAGGATGTCCGGCGCTGCATGGCGTATTTTCCACAAAGAAGGGAGATGCGCTCATGCGGCTTTTGATTTTGTGGCCGGATTTTCAAACGGCCTGCGCCATTCGGAATCAGATGGAAGGGGCAGGCTGGGATGCCGTCATCAGCCGGGATGGACGGGAGATTTTGCAGTCGGACCAGCCGTTTGATCTGGCGCTTCTGCATTTATGCCTGTCCGGGCTCGACGGCCTGAGCGCAGGCAATGCGCTGGCCCGGATGCAGCCCGTTTGTCCGCCGCGCATTGTGTTTGCCGCGCCTTCGGAATGGTGCGTTCACCGCCCCTTCTGGGCGGACTGCACAGTAGACAGCGGCGTTTCCGTCACGCAGCTGTGCCGTCTTTTACAGACCGTTGCTCAAAAACCGCTGTCCAAACTGGCAGCAGCCAACAGTGAAATGGTTTCTGCTGCCGTCAGACATTTTCTGGATGACCTTGGTTTTAAGTCAACGCAAAAAGGCCGCGCCTATGCGGCGTGGCTGCTGGAAAGGATGATTCCAGCCTCTGTCAATACCGTGCAGGTTTTGTATGCTCTGTACGGCGAATGCGCCCGTCATTTCGATACCACTTCCGCTGCCGTAGAACGCTGCCTGCGCGTGGCGGTGGAGCGCGTTTTTACACAGGGAAGCCTGTGCAGCATCGAACGCTACTTTGGCGCGACGGTCGACCCCGAACGCGGAAAACCGACCAATCGCGCCTTTCTGATGCAGGCCGCTCAGCAGCTTCGTTATTCCTTGACCGCCACACGTTCGCTGAACAAAAGCGAAATGCACCACAGTCCTGCCGCGCCTACCAGTGTATAGACGATACGGCTGATCATGGCGCCCTGTCCGCCAAACAGATAGGCAACCAGGTCGAATTGGAAAATGCCTACCAGCGCCCAGTTGATCGCACCTACAATGACCAGCACCAGAGAAATCTTATCCAGCATGGTACGTGCCTCCTTCACACTTCGTTTCCGGCTGTGTTTTTCAGCCGGATTTTTGATGTTTTCAAAAAAAGTATGAACCATTCCACCACAATTGATACCTGTTCATTCAAGAAAACAGGCCTGCGAATCCGCCGCCCTGACGATTCTGCGCCGCTGCCACGGTTTCAGTTGGCTGAAAAGCCATACGCTGCCATCCAGCGTATCGCTGATCAATGCTTCACCATTCCTGCATTCAGCGCGCATGCACAGCGCCCATTCGGGACAGTTCCATAAAAGCGCGCCCGTTTTCAGATTCAGCCTGGACAAACCGGCCCGGGTGCTCACCAGTGCAGACAGACCGTCCTCGCATACGCACAGTGCGCCGGGCGGACCGGGCAATTCGATCAGCTGCCTTGGTTGGGTTTGCCCGTTTGGCAGCGTATAGACAACCGTTCGGATATCCTCGCCCTCTGCAGCGCACACTAGCACCAGTCCCTTCTGCCAGAAATCTGCCGCGAAGCACGGATGGTGGGTATAAATGGTGTTCACACGCATCAAATCCGGCATCTGCAGCAAATAAGCCTCGCCGACTGCACCGCCGGCACATAACAGAAGTTTTCCCCGGCGATCCAACTTCATACAGCGCGGAAAAACGCCTGCAGGCGCTGCATAGAGCAGGTCGCCGCTGACAACGCTGTGTACATGAATGCAGTCGGCTTCGCTGCTCAGCTGCGCAAGGTACTGTCCGCAGGCGGAAAAACACATGCTGCATATGCCGGGAACGCATGGCATACTGCTGATCATCCCCCCGGTACGGCGCTCCATACACATGCATTCGCGGCTTTTCATGCAGCACACTGCCATCCGTCCCGGCCCCGCGCAGGGAACACACGGCCATTCCATGGATACATTCAGCCTTTCGGACTGATCTTGCGATATTGTCCATACACCGTCACCGGGCTGGCACAGCAGTAGGCTCACGCAGCCACATCCTTTCCTGCGCCTGTGCGCTGATACTGCCATTCTATTCTGTTTTTCGCAGAACGTGAAAGTTCCGGCAGGAGAAACGGGTTATCGTGTCGAAATGAAAAAATTGGCCTATTTTGTAAAAGAGTAGGTTCCGACTTTCGGGTATATCTGCCCGGTTATCCTTTTGATATGATCCCCAACTGTTTAAGGAGCGAATGAATATGCATTACAAAACAAGCGGCACCTGTTCTTCCGCCATCGACCTCAAGATTGAAAACGGCATCATTACCGAGTGCAAGTTCACCGGCGGCTGCCGCGGCAACACCGCCGGTCTGGCCATCGCTGTAACCGGTCAGAACGCAGTGGATGTCATGAACCGTCTGCGCGGCATTCCCTGCCGCGGCGCAACCTCCTGTCCCGATCAGCTCAGCCGCGCCATCGAACAGTATCTGGCCGCTGAGGCTCAGTAAGGAGTACCCGCGTTGGAAGAAATCGTACAAACCATGAAATTCTCCGAGGCCGGCGAACTCAGCAAAGAGATTCTCAAAGCCGTGGAGAAGATGGGCTTCACCGACATGACGCCCGTACAGATGAAAACCCTGCCCCTGATGATGGAGGGCCGCGATATCATCGCCATCGCCCCCACCGGCACGGGCAAAACCTGTGCTTTCGGCATTCCCATGCTGGAGTACGTAAACCTTGAGGACAAGCGTGTTCAGGAGCTGGTGCTGGCTCCCACCCGCGAGCTGAGCCTGCAGATCACGGACGAGCTCAAGCAGCTCTCCCGCTTTATTCCCGGCGTTCGCATTGCCTGCCTCTATGGCGGACAGCCTATTGCCAAGCAGATCAGTCAGCTGAAGCAGAACCCGCAGATCGTTGTGGCCACGCCCGGCCGCCTGCTTGACCATCTGCAGCGCGGCAACATCCGTCTGGACGCGATCCACACCATGGTGCTGGACGAGGCGGATGAGATGCTCAACATGGGCTTTGTGAAGGACGTGACCAAAATCATCGAAGCCACGCCCAACGACCGCGAGCTGGTGCTGTTCTCCGCCACCACCAATCAGGATGTCATGACCATTGCCTGGAAGTATCTGCAGGATCCGGTGGAGGTAACCATTCCCGCTACCAAGGAGAACCGCCCGCAGATCACCCAGTATGTGATCAATACCGAGCGCGAAAAGAAGTACGATCATCTGCTGTACCTGCTGGACAGCGATGAATACCAGCGCGTGATGGTGTTTGTGAACACCAAGGACATGACCCAGCGTTTGTGCAAGCGTCTTCAGAATGCAGGCTATCCCTGCGAATGCCTGCACGGCGACATGCGCCAGTCCGCACGCAATCAGGTGATGCAGGGCTACCGCAAGGGCAAGTTCCAGATCCTGCTGGCGACCGACGTTGCCGCCCGCGGCATTGACGTGGACGATGTGGAGGCCGTGATCAACTACGACCTGCCCAACGAAAACGAGTATTACCTGCACCGCATCGGCCGTACCGGACGCGCCAAGCGCCACGGCGTGGCCTTCACGCTGCTCACTTACACCGAGAGCGTGCGCTTTGATACCATTCTCAAGTACATCATGGCCCAGCCCGTGCCCCTGCATTTCGACGATATGGGCGTACTGGCAAACGAGAACGGCGATCCATTCTTTGAGGACATGTAATGACGGAGGCGATTATCCATGGGTATCATTCCTTCCCGTAACCTGGACGAGCAGCGCCGCGAAGAAAACGGCGTTGTCTATTTCGACCGCGGCACCATTACCGGCAAGGACGGCCGCAAGTACGACCGTTACGCCATCCAGACCCACTTTGTGCAGGTTGGCGAAAGCCAGAAGGATTTGGTGGAGAAGTATGTGCGCCCCCTGTATCAGGAAGGCGATATGCTCTCCTTCGGCGCCAAGGTGATGTGCATGTGCGTCAAGTCCGTCAAGACCCGCGATGAAGTGAAGCCCGGCTTCTGGGCCAATCTTCTGTGGCGTTTTGCCGGCATCAACCACACCGGTGTGGGCGCGCATGAGCCCTACAAGATGCAGATGATCATCGATATCTGCGGTCTGCCCCGCGTGCTGCTGGCTGCCGCCCTGAGCGCTCTGACGAAGCCCTTCGGCGTGCACGGCGTGTTCTGGAAGACCTGCGGCCACGGCGTGGCCGGCATCGACGGCTTCTATACCCGTTCCAGTTTTGCTGTATATCACGAGCTGGCGCTGGTGAACCCCGACAATGCCGAAGAGCTGTGCGAAGAGCTGTACAATCAGACCGGCATTCCCGTTGTGCTGATGGACGCCAACGACCTGCAGCGCGATCAGCTGGGCAAGAACAAGACCTTCCCGCTGACCGACGACCAGATTCAGGACGCCATGGCGGACAATCCCAGCGGTCAGGGCGACGAGCTGACGCCCCTCATCCTGATCCGTCCTGTGAAGTAATCAAACAAACGCCTGCTCCGTATCAGCGTGTACGGGGCAGGCTGTTTTGCATTTTTCCCAAAGAAGGTTGAAACACTTTGTCCAGCAAATTTACTTATATCCTGTCCATGGCCATCTTCGGCACCATTGGCTTATTCGTCCGCCTGATTCCTCTGCCCTCCAGCATGATCGCGCTGGTGCGTGCTGCCATGGGCGCTTTGTTTCTGCTGGGGATGATCCTGTTCCAAAAGCGCAAACCGGATTGGGCGGGCATCCGCCGCAACTGGAAGCCGCTGCTTCTGAGCAGCGTTGCCATGGCGACCGAATGGATCCTGCTGTTTGAATCCTACCGTTATACCACCGTGGCTGTTGCTACGCTGTGCTACTACATGAGCGCGGTGTTCGTGATCATTTCCGCGCCGTTCATTCTCAGGGAGAAAATCACCGCGCACAAAGCCCTCTGCGCCGCTGCTGCAGTGGTTGGCATGGTGCTGGTCAGCGGCGTGCTGGAAGGCCAGGCAGGCGCATTCAGCCCCGTGGGCGTCGCGCTCGGTCTCACGGCGGCTGTCTTCTACGCGGTGATCGTGCTGTGCAACAAGCGCGTCCATAACGTATCCAGCTACGATACCACCTTCATCCAGCTCTTCACCGTTACCTTCCTGCTGCTGCCCTATGTGCTGCTGACCGAAGATCTGGCACAGTTCGGCACGCTGGAACCCACGGGGCTGATTATGCTCCTGTCCGTAGGTGCTGTGCATACCGGCATTGCCTATGCCATGTACTTTTCCTCACTTCAAAAGATCAAGGCACAGACGGCAGCGCTCTTTAGTTATCTTGATCCCGTCATTGCACTGTTGTTAAGCATCTTTGTGCTCAAGGAAGGCATGACCGTGCTCGGTCTGACAGGCGCAGTCATCGTCCTTGGCGCAATGCTTTTGAGCGAACGCGAACCCAAGAAATAATCATCCGAAAGGAAGTTATCATTATGACCATCATGGAACGTTTCCTGCGTTACGTAGCCATCAACACCGAATCCTGCGAAGGTGTTGAAACCGTCCCCTCCAGCCAGCGCCAGTTCGATCTTGCCAATGTACTTGCGGATGACATGCGCGAGATCGGCCTGTCCAACGTGCGCGTCACCGACAACTGCTTCGTATATGCCGAACTGCCCGCCACCCCCGGCTGTGAGCACCTGCCCTGCATGGGCCTGATCGCCCACATGGATACCACGCCCCAGTTCAGCGGCGCGGATATCAAGCCCCAGATCATCAACAACTATGACGGCGGCGATGTGGTTCTGCCCGGCAACGGCACCATTCTTTCTCCCTCCCAATTCCCCGGCATGAAGGAGCTGGTGGGCAAGACCCTTATCACCACTGACGGCACCACCCTGCTGGGTGCGGACGACAAGGCCGGCATCGTGGAAATTCTGGCTGCCTGTGAAACCGTGATGAAGGAAGACAAGCCCCACGGCAAGATCGCCATCGCTTTCACCCCCGACGAAGAGGTGGGTCTGGGCGTGCAGCAGTTTGACGTGGCCGGTTTTGGCGCGGACTTTGCCTATACCATGGACGGCGGCGAAGTGGGCGGTCTTGCCTACGAAAACTTCAACGCATGCGGTGCGATGGTGGAGTTCAAGGGCTTGAGCGTGCATCCCGGCTCTTCCAAGGACACCATGATCAACGCCTGCCTGCTGGCCATGGAGTTCAATTCCATGCTGCCCTCCGCTGAAATTCCCCGCGAGACCGAAGGTTACGAGGGCTTCTTCCACCTGATGCACATGGAAGGCGATGAAAGCAGCGCCAAGCTCGTATACATCATCCGCGACCACGATGCCGCCCGTTTTGACGGCCGCAAGGCGCAGATGAAGCACATTGAAAAGATCATGAACCATCGCTGGGGCGAAGGCACCGTGACCGTGCACCTGCGCGAACAGTACCGCAACATGCGTGAAAAGATCGAACCCGTGATTCACATCATCGACGCTGCCCGCACCGCTATGGAAGCCGTTGGCATGAAGCCCTTTGACGAAGCCATCCGCGGCGGCACCGACGGCGCGCAGCTGTGCTACATGGGTCTGCCCTGCCCCAACCTGTGCACCGGCGGTCACGCCTTCCACGGCCCCTACGAGCACATTGCTGTAGAGGATATGGAGCAGTGCACCAGAATGCTGGTTGAACTGATTTACGGAGTAAAATAAACGAGAGCCTCCGGCGGGCAGGGGCTGAGCCCCTGCACCCCATACTGACCGCGCTTTGCGCGGTCAGGGGTTGAGCTTTCTGTTTGGGGTTGCTGCTAAGACCGCCGGAGGTC
>JAFYQB010000082.1 GCA_017547285.1 Clostridia bacterium | reverse complement strand
GGAACATATTTATCGTTTGATCAGCGCTACGGTCAGATCATTGACGTTGGTTCCTGTGGGGCCGGTCATGATGAGGCTGTCGATGGCTTTGAGGGCGTGGTAGGCGTCGTTGTCAGCCAGCGCTTTGCGAATATCCAGCCCGGCAGCCTGCAGTTTGGCAAGCGTATGTTCGTCTGCAATGCCGCCTGCGGCGTCGGTAGGGCCGTCGGTGCCGTCGGAGCCTACGGAGAACACGCAGGTGTTTTTGCAGCCTGCAAGGCCTTCTGCGGCGCCAAGGGCGATCTCCTGATTGCGTCCGCCCAGTCCTTTGCCGGTCAGGTGAACAACGGTTTCGCCGCCGCACAGGAAGGCAAGGGATTTGGGCGTATCCTGATGATCCCGGGCAATGGCGGCAAGGAATGCGCCTGCTTCGCGGGCTTCACAGCTGAGACTGGCGGTTAGGAAAATGGGTTCATACCCCAGTTCACGGCATGTTTCGGCAGCCGTGCGGCACAGCTGCTTGACGCTTCCGGTGATATAGGTGGTAACGTTGGTCAGCTCCTTGGGCGTTTCGGACTGGAGCAGCGCCATCGCCTGTTCCGAGAACTTGAGACCGTAATTTTCCACGATTTGCAGCGCCTGTTCGCAGGTAGATGCATCCGGATAAGCGGGACCGGAGGCGATCATATCCAGCGGGTCGCCGATAATATCGCTGAGTACCACGGTATAGACATGCGCAGGCATGCAGGAGAGGGCAAAACGTCCGCCCTTGACAGCGGACAGGCGTTTGCGGATGGTGTTCATTTCCACAATGCTTGCACCGCATGCCAGCAGCTGTCGAGTGATATCCGCCATTTCGTCGCAGGGGACAAGGGGCTGCTCAAACAGTGCGGAGCCGCCGCCGGAGAGCAGAAAGAGCACGCTGTCCTTTTCGTTAAGGCCGCTCACCGCTTCCAGCGCACGTGCGGTGGCTTTGTAGCTGTTTTCATCCGGCACAGGATGTCCGGCTTCATGGAGCTCAAGGGGTTTCAGTTCGCCCTTGCAGTGGTCGTATTTGGTGACCACCACGCCGCTGTGGATGCGCTCACCCAGCGTTTCCACGGCGGCTCGGGCCATCTCCCAGCCGGCTTTTCCGGCGGAAATCACGACCAGTTTGCCTTCGGGTTGGAATTCGATTTGTTCCAGCGCCTGACGAACCGCCGCGCCGGGCATGGCCTCGCGCAGGGCGTCCTGAATTATGCGTTGTGCATCGTTGTGCATGTTTTTTGCCTCCGTGCAGATGTTCAGCTGTGCAGCTGGTACCATTCATAATCGTACCCGGCTTCCGGAACCGGGCGATAAAGGCTGAGGGTGAAATGCGCGACAGCGTTGGGTTTCAGAACAAGGCCGACCTGATGCCCGGTAAGCTTTGAGGTGCTCAGCGGCTGCGCAGCTTCGCGCAGAATGGCAAGCTGCTCTTTGGTCAGGCTGGCGGGCTCGCCCATTTCATGCCACATTTTAAGCGGATTACAGCATTCCTCATCCACCATTCGGGTCAGCAGCGTGTACTGCCCTTCCTGCGGCAGGGTAAACTGAATGTCAAGATCCTCACGGCCTTCTCGGCACAGATTCCACGCAACGCCCTCGAAGCTTCCGTCCTTGCGGCGCATGAGGATCACATTCGCATCGCGGTATACGCATTCGCCCCTGAGATTGTTGAAGAAGGCGAATGTCCACATGGTGGGCTTGGGGATCATGCCGTTTGCGATCATGCCGAAACCGCCGTGGAAGGGGCGGGAGGGAACGCCCAGTTCTTCAAATACATCGCCGAAGGTCCAGTAGGAATAGCTGGCGGCCACATTGCCCAGACAGCCCAGCAGGCCGGCAATGTAAGCGGCATTCAGGTTGGTGTCGTGGATGGGGCAGAAGGGGTTGTAAGAGGTGTTGAATTCCGTGATGTGCATTTCCATGCCCTTGAATTCGGGATAGCTGTCGATGACCGCACGGGTGCGCTGCATTTCATCCAGCGTGTATTCCACAGCGCACATTTCGTGGTACAGATACCGTCCGTTCTTCTGCGGCGTCTGCGCCATGTAGGCGTGGCGGGTCACAAAATCCAGCGGAAGCTGCTCGTCGCGGCAGAAATCCAGAAATGCCTCAATCCAGCCAAGCGACGTATCGCCGCCGCAGATGGCCGGGCCGCCCACGCGCATGTTCGGCAGGGCTTCCTTCACGGCTTTGGCGGTTACTTTATACAGGTGCAGGTACTTGCTCCGGTCGGCATTTTCCCAGAAACCGGGCAGGTTGGGTTCATTCCACACTTCACAGGGCCAGGCGGATACCTCCTCCTCGCCGTAGCGCTGGGCCAGATGGCGCAGCGTGGCCTTCACAAGGCGTGCCCATTTGTCATGATCGGCTGGCGGCGTGGTGTTTCCCTGCCAGTAGAAAATGGTCTGCGTGCCGCTGGCCATCTTTTTGGGCATGAAACCCAGCTCCAGGAAGGGCTTGATGCCCAGCTTCAGGTATTCATCCACCACGCGGTCCAGATAGGTAAAGCAGTATTCCTCGTGCTCTACGCCGTTTTCATCGGTATAGGGCTGGTAGATGGCCATATCATCGCAGAACAGGCCGTGGCCGCGAATGTGCTGAAAGTGCGCCAGCTCCTGCGCCATGGCCAGCTGATCCAGGTATTCTTTGTGCAGCGCCAGGCCCATACGGCCGGTTCCTACGCAGTAGGCGGCGTTATTGGTGAAATTCGCCCGGCTTTCCGGGGTGATGGTTACATTGATCTGCTTCATGAAAACTCTCCTTTGACACAAACCGGTTATTGAACAGTCAAATATTCCGTTTTATTCCGCAGCATTTGGCGAAGCACAGAACATGTTGGTATATGAATGCTCTTTCTGCTTTATCAATTCGACAGACTTTCCTCTTTCCCTTTGACAAAATGTATACGATCAGGGACAAACATGATATAATCAGCCTATCAACAGGAAAGGAAAACCAATATGAACTGTCTGACATGGCTGCCTTTTTTGCCTGACATGGTTTTGGCGGATACGCCTGTTCAAACAGCGCGCGCCGAACTGGAGCAGGGTTTGAAATGGATGAAACGCTCCGAACGGATAACGCTGAAGGAACAGCCGGATCTGGGGGATGGCTTCCGCGTGGAATGTACAGGAGAAACGATCACGCTGACCGGCGGCCCATGCGGTCTGCTTTACGGCGCATACCGCGTGCTGATGGCGCTGTATACCGGCGAAAAGCTGCCGAAGGATCACATGCAGGTTCCGCAGTACGCGCTGCGCATGCTCAACTGCTGGGACAATGCGGAGGGTGATGTGGAACGCGGCTATTCCGGACGTTCGCTGTTTTTTGAAGGCGGAAAGATCAGCTATGATCCTGCGCGGATCCGTCAGCTGGGCCGCATGCTGGCTTCTGTGGGCGTGAATGTGATCTGCATCAACAATGTGAATGTCCATGCGCCGTCGCATCTGCTGATTGAGGAGGAATGGCTGCCGCAGGCTGCTGAACTGGCGGCAATTTTGCGGCCCTTCGGCGTCAGGCTGATGCTTTCGGTGGATTATGCCCATCCCATCCGCCACGGCATTCCCACCTCTGATCCGCTGGATGAACGGGTGCAAAACTGGTGGATGGAGCGTGCCGGGATCGTATACCGCTATATCCCCGATCTGGCAGGCTTTCTGGTCAAGGCGGACAGCGAACACCGGCCCGGCCCGTTCACCTACGGACGCAACCACGCCGAGGGCGCCAACATGCTGGCGCACGCCCTGCGGCCGTTTGGCGGCAAGCTGGTTTGGCGCTGCTTTGTGTACAACTGCATGCAGGACTGGCGCGATACGCAGACCGACCGTCCCAAGGCCGCCTATGACCACTACGCGTGGCTGGACGGTCAGTTTGATGATAATGTGATTTTGCAGATCAAGCATGGTCCGTACGATTTTCAGGTTCGGGAGCCTGTTTCTCCGCTCCTGTACGCCATGCCGAAAACCTGTCTGGCGATGGAACTGCAGCTGGCGCAGGAATACACCGGACACCAGATCGATCTGTACGCCATGCCGCCCATGTGGCAGGAGTTGTTCCGGGAACTGCCCAAAGAAAAGCTGACGGCGATCGCCGCGGTGGGCAATCTGGGGCGCGACTGGAACTACACCGGGCATCCTTTTGCAGCGGTCAATCTGTTCGGGTACGGTGTTACGGCATGGGATCCCGGGGCAGAGCCGGAGGATGTCATCCGCACATGGGCAAAGCTCACCTTCCGTCTGCCACCTGAACAGCTGGAAACGCTGGTTTCCATGTTGATGGGCAGCCGCCGCACCTATGAAAAGTACACCTCGCCTCTTGCGCTGTGCTGGATGGTCACGCCCCATGTGCACTACGGCCCCAGCCCCGAGGGATATGAATTTTCACCCTGGGGGACCTTCCACCGTGCCACGCGCGATGCTGTGGGCATTGACCGTACAGCCGCAGGTACGGGCTATACCGAGCAGTACCCGGAGCCGTGGCGCACCCTGTACAGCAGGCCGGAAACCACGCCGGATCTGCTCAAGCTGTTCTTCCACCGCCTGCCTTACGGCTATGTGATGGATGACGGACGAACGCTCATTCAGCGCATCTATGATGATCACTTTGAAGGCCTCGCCGAAACCGAAGCCCTGGCTGAAAAACTGCAGACCCTTGATCTGCCTTCGCCCGCCCGCGAAGAAGCAGCCGAACGCATGCAAAAGCAGCTTCGGAACGCGCGCGAATGGTGCGATATCATCAACACCTATTTCCACCGCATGAGCGGCGCGGAGGATGCAAAGGGCCGGAAGATTTACGAATAACAAAACAGGCGCAGCTTCGTTGCAGAGACTGCGCCTGTTTGATTGCTTTTACGGCTTGACGCCGCTGATGATCCACGTGGTAATGGAATTGCCCTTCAGCTCAGCCTCGAAGCTTTTGCCATTCAGAGCGGAGGTACCCAGATCTGCCCATTTTTCGCCGCGTCTGGAACTGCCGGACGTGCGGATGGTCCGGACGCTGGTTCCCGCTTCGGAAAACATGGAAAGATCCACCTGCACGTTCTTTTTGCGTGCGGAAGCATGGACGGTGACCACCGTCAGCTCCTGGCTGGCGGGATCATAGGCAGCCAGCACGCTGCCGCTGCAGGGAATCAGATAGCTGCCGGGGCGGATGTAGCGAGTAAACTGGCCCATACCGTAGTATTTCTGGGTCAGAATGATGTCCTGTTTGTCATGGTCGGCCACGGCGATGCCCCAGTAGCCTTCCTTGAGATCGACCATGCCGGAGTCCCTGTTGCCGTTGAAGCCATCTTTGGAAATGTGGTTGTCAATCGCCTGCCACATCACCCATGCAGTGGGCGTCAGGTCGGTCAGATCAGCAATGATCTTCTGGCCCATCCACAGCGCCGCGCCCATTTCGCCGGAGCGTGTGCCGGCCGTGCCGGAGCCGTCCACTTCGCTCATCCACATATTGAAGCCTTCACGGCGGGCCAGTTCGCCCATGGCGGCGCGTCCTTCCTCGCCGTAGGTGTGGGTGTTGATGCGGCCGATCTGTTGTCTGGCCTCATCGGAATAGGCGTACCATTCCTTCAGCTGTTTATCGGTGCTGGTTTCATCGCTCACGGCGACCAGCACATTCTGGCTGTTGCTTTGGGCCAGCGCCTTTGCCGTAGCAAGGATCATTTTCGACTGGGTTTCGCCCTGATCGTAATGGCAGCCCTCCTGCTTCCAGCTGTAAGCGCCCCAATAATCGGTATTGGGCTCGTTCATGGGCGACAGGCTGACCACCTTCACGCCCAGTTCATGCTGGATGTAATCGGTCACATGCGCCAGATACCGGGCAAAATCATCAAAACAGTCTTCGCGCAGATTGTTCTGGTTGGGATCCGCTGCGCCGCTGGTGCAGCCGCTGACCGTCATAAAATAGGGCGGAGAATTGGCGAACACTTCCACAGCCGCGTTTTCGCCCGCCGCCTTCACGCCGCGCAGCAGCACATTGAGCTGGCGGTGATCGGCTGTGTAGTCATAGACGAATGTCTGCTGTTCTTCATCCCACTTCATCCAGCCCGGCACTTCGGAATCCGTGCGGGTGATGTGATGGTGCGAAGGGTCGTCTCCGCCGCCGATGTTGTAGCGCAGCACGTTCATGCGCAGTCCGTTTTCGCCAAAAAACAGATCGGCGGATTTTTGCGCCAATTCATCGGAATAGCCAATGCGGTTGGCCCACCAGCACAGCGCGGTGCCCCAGCCTTCGAAGGGACGCATGTTCTGAAGGTCCGGTACGTTGATGGTCATCATTTCTTCACTCTTTCCGGCGGCGCGGGCTGTCGGTGCGTTCGGGTTCAGACACAGCATCAGCGCTGCGCCCAAAGCCAGAAGCCGTTTCAGCCTGCCGGCCCCTGTTTGTTTTTTCAAAGCGATTCTTCCTTCCGGGGATCTTTGCTTCAATATATCACAAACGGAGGAGGGCTGCAAGCGGTTTATGCCCACTGGCCAAGCAGTTCGCGCATCCACTGGTACACGTCCATATCATACACGGCCTGCAGGCGTTCGGGGGTGAGTACATCAGCCGTTTCGCCCTGTGCAATGCACTTGCCCCGGTTCATCAGAACGGCATGGGTGCCGTACTTGCGGGCAAGGCTCAGATCGTGCACCACGGAGATGACCGCGCGTCCGGGCTGCCTGAGCCATTGCTGAATGAGCGAGAAAATGTGCTTTTGATAGACCAGATCCAGGTGATTGGCCGGTTCGTCCAGAATCAGGATCTGCGGATCCTGTGCAAACACCTGCGCCAGGAAGGTTCGCTGCAGTTCGCCGCCGGAAAGGGTAAGCACATTTGCACGGCGCAAGTCCGTCAGCCCGGTCATTTCCAGCGCCTTTTCCACGCAGGCTTTGCCGCCGTCATCGCGGCTGGAAAGAAAGCCGGAGGTATGGGCATAGCGGCCAAGCCCCACCACTTCTTCCACAGTGTAAGCGTAGCCGACGGTGTTTTTCTGCGCCAGCACGCCAATCCTGCGCGCAAGCTGTGAAGGCTTGAGGCCGCGGATATCCTGGCCGTCCAGCTGAATGCTGCCCGTATAGGGAACGCCCTGGGAGATGGTTTCGATCAGGGTGGATTTGCCCGCGCCGTTGGGGCCGGCCAGCATGAGCCACTGGCCCTCCTTCAGGTGAAAGGAAAGCTGATCCACCACGGTGTGTTCGCCGTAGCGGACGGTGATATTTTCGGCTTTCAGCATGCAGATCAGCCTGCCTTTCTGGTACGGTAGAAGATGAGCACGAAAGCTACTGCGCCGACCAGCGAAGTCACCACGCCGATGGAGAGCTCAATGGGGCTGATAATCGTTCGCGCGGCAAGGTCCGCCAGCAGCAAAAAGACTGCGCCGGAAAACAGGGAGGCCGGAAGCAGCCGCTTGTGGTTGGGACCGGTCAGCATGCGGGTCATGTGCGGCGTTACCAGACCCACAAAGCCGATGGTTCCGCCAATGGACACGCACACGCCGATCAGCACGGAAACCGCGATCAGAATGACCAGCTTGACCTTTTTCACGTTGATGCCGATGTGGCGGGCATTGTCTTCGCCGATGGCAAAAGCATTCAGCTCCTGTGCATAGCGCAGGATGACCGCGCCGCAGCCGGCCAGCGCAGCCGCCAGAATGCGCGCGTGCGCGTAGCCTGTGCCGGAAAGCGAACCCATGGTCCAGAAGGTGATGGAACGTACCTGATCGCTGGCAAAGGAGATGATCAGGTTGATCACACTGGAAGCAAACATGGAGAAGATGACGCCGATCAGAATGATGCTGTTGGTGCTCAGCGAACGGTCCAGCACATAGGCCAGCGACAGGATCAGCATCAGCGACAGAAAGGCAAAGCCCATGGCCATAAGCATCACGCCGCCGTAGCTGGTTCCCGGAATGGATACGCCGAACGCCAGCGCGATCACCGCGCCCAGCGATGCGCCGCCGGATACGCCCAGCGTGGTGCCGTCTGCCAGCGGATTGCGCAGCAGTCCCTGCATGGCCGCGCCGCTCAGCGACAGCGCGGCGCCCATCAGCGCCACATTGATCACGCGGGGAAGGCGAATGTTCATGATAATATTCCTGGAGATTCCGGCGGGAACTTCACGTCCCGCAATGGTATTCCAGATGGCTGTCAGTGTGTCACCCAGTGGAATGGATACGCTGCCCATGCAGATGCACAGAAGCATAGCCGCAATCAGCGCCAGCACAAACAGCGCGTAGACCCGCCAGGAAAAACGGTCCGGCATAGATTTCATAGGCACCTCGCTAAAGCAGGAAAAAGGGGGGACGATGCCCCCCCTTTTTTGCGTTGTTATTTCAGGAAACCGGCCAGTTCAAGCGCGGCGTCCTTCAGACGCGGGCCGGGACGGGAGATGGAATCCGAGTCCGCATTGAAAACCTTCTGGCCGGAAACCGCCTTGAGCGTCTGCCAGCCGGGACGGCTGAGGATCTCCTCCACGGGCGTGGGGCCTTCACCAAAGTACATGGCAATGGTAATGATATAATCGGGATCACGGGCAATGACCTGTTCTTCCGAAACCGCGCCCCAGCCTTCCACATCGGCAAAGGCATTGGTCAGGCCGCACATGGCAGCCAGCTCGTCCATGAAGGTGCCGGCGCCCGCTGCCCACAGGCCGTACTGCAGGGGAGATACCTCAAAATAGACCGTTTTGCCGGTAGGAGCGTTCTGCGCGGCGATCTCGTCAAAAGCAGCCTGCATATCCGCAGCCAGCGCCTCCGCCTCGGCATTTTTGCCGGTGAGCGCGCCGATCATGCGAATGGCGGTGTATACATCCGCAATGCAGTCAGAATCGCTGACTGCCACGCGGATGCCCAGCTCCTCCAGCGCAAGCACCACTTCCTTGGCCTGCGCCATGTCGCCCATCAGCACCACCTGGGGTTCCAGAGCCAGGATCTCCTCCAGGTTGGTTTCCGCGCCGGACTGCACGACCGGAACGGATTGAATGGAGGCGGGGTAATCGCAGTACGCGCCGCGGCCCACCAGCAGGTCTTCGCAGCCCAGCGCGCACAGGATCTCACAGTCGGCGGCGGTGAGCGCAACAATGCGTGTAGCGGGTTTGGGCAGGGTGATTTCACGGCCGTACATGTCGTTGGTGGTGATGGCGGTGCTTTCCGCCATGCCGGTACTCGTGCATACCAGCAGGATCAGGGCCAGAACCAGGGAAACGATTTTTTTGGACATAACAGTCCCTCCTCAGTACAGATCAAACGAATAAGCTGGAGAGCGCCTTTTCCAAAAGAAAAAGCGTCCCTCCCTGAGGAACACTAAACAGAGACGCGCGGCAAAGCCGTTCGTCTGCATAGCATATCCCACCCCCAGGGGAATGATGGTTTTCACAGTGTAAACAGGTCTCCCGGCTTGGCTTCATCCTACTTGCGCACCTTCCCGCTTTGGCAGTGGTTTCCTTTGCGCTTTCGTCGGCTTCACGGTTACTGGGATAGCCCGGAAATTTCATCCGATTCCCATGACGCTCCTCCATGCGGAAAAGCGCCGCGCATCGCTGCGCAGATACACCGGCTATTCATTTGTCACATCTATTATAGAAGTATGGTCTGCATTCGTCAA
This sequence comes from Clostridia bacterium, assembly GCA_017547285.1. Taxonomy (GTDB): domain Bacteria; phylum Bacillota; class Clostridia; order Christensenellales; family Aristaeellaceae; genus Limiplasma. The sequence goes on along the minus strand of JAFYQB010000082.1, from coordinate 6,233 downwards.
CCGTTTCACCAAAAGGACATGGAAAAAACAGGCGTTCTATTGCCTTTCTGCGCATGAATGGATACAATTTTGGCAGAGAAGCCATTCGAACGATGGTCAGAAAGGGGAAGAGTAGAATGAAAAAAAGTTTTGCGCTGCTGATGGGTGTGCTGCTGATGTTTGCTTGTGCCTGCGGTCATGCCGAAATGCCGGAGCGAACGGTGGCCAGCTATGTGTACGAACTGGCCGATGGCGGCGAAGCCTATGCCGAAAACCTGATTTTTCATGAAAACGTGATCGTCAGCGGCGAAAACGCCCAGATGGTTTTTGTGAACTGCGAATTCAACGCTGATATCATCCTCACAGCCAAGGAAGCCACCCGCGTGCTCCTGCTAGGCTGCGATGTGAACGGAACGTGCATCTACCAGAACAATGTGACCGAGGCCACGCTGGAATATGTATTTCCCAAGTTCCTGACGGATACGCCCCTCAGCGCCGTGTGCGAAGGCTGCTCCGGCACGCTGATCGCAATGGGGGATTTTGAGGTCACGCTGAACGGACAAACCTATTCCATGGCGGACTGCGAGCTCTTCGGCGATATGACCGTGACAGAGCCCGTTTATGTTCCCTACGATGGTCAGGAAGCCTCCTACTACTGCATTGCTCATTGGCAGGAAAACGGCCAGCCCATGCAGACGATCATCTGCGAACTGGATTCCGAAAGCTGATGTTGAATCCCCGGCTGTTGGCCGGGGATTTTCTTTTGCGCCGGAGAGGATTTTTTGTTATAATCAAAGCAACCATTTGAACGGCAGCATCTTTCCTGCAATAAAAGGATTGAATACAATGGAAAAAAGAATGATGGAATCCCTAGAAATCACTTTTCAGGAGCCGGAATGGAAGCCGGTATCGCCCATGATGTTTGGTACCAACATCGAACATACGCGTTCCTGCATTTATCAGGGTTTGTCCGCGCAGATGCTGCGCAACCGCAAATTTGCCGGCAAGCCTGCAGCCACCAGCGGCCATGCTATGGAATGGTATCCGATCGGTGAAAAGGCGCTGTTTGTGTTTGATGAGCCTTATACACGCCATCATGAGCTGTATCATATGAAGCGCAGCCACGAGCGGAATGCGCAGCGGGTGGTCAATATCTATCCCGGACAGGTATGCGGCATCGGCCAGCATGAACTGGTCGTGCAGGCTGGTCAGGTTTACCAGTTCCGTATGGCGGTGCGTACCTCTGCTCCGGTGGTCATTACGGCGGCGCTGACTTCACGCTTCGGCAGACAGGTTTATACTTCCTGCCGGCTGGAAGCGGAGAGCGATGACTGGCAAGTGTTGCAGGCACGGCTCACATGCCCTGCAACGGACGAAGACGCCGATCTGCGCATTACGTTTGACCAGAAAGCGGCAGTGAGCATCGGCGCGGTCTCGCTGATGCCTTCCAGCCATTTTCACGGCATGAGAACGGAGGCCGTTGCCTGCTTGAAGGAAGCCGGAATCCGGCTGCTGCGCTGGCCGGGCGGCAACTTTGCGGGGGAATACAACTGGCTGGACGGACTGCTGCCCGCGGATATGCGTGCGCCTTTTGAATCCTGTCTGGGGATTGAAACCCAGCCCAGTTCCATGGGCTATGACTTTCATGAAATCAACACGGATGATTTTATTGCCTTGTGCCGCGAGATCGGCGCGGAGCCGTTCATTACCATCAATCCCTGCTGGAATACCCCGGAAGAGAGCGCCGCGTGGGTGGAGTACTGCAACGGTGATGCATCCACCCCCTACGGCAGGCTGCGCGCGGAACGCGGATATCCGGAGCCGTATCGGGTCAGGCTGTGGTCGCTGGGCAATGAGTTCGGCTACGGGCACATGGAAGGGGAAAACACCCCCGAAGGCTACTGCCGTGTTGCCCGTGAGAACGCCGAAAAAATGCTGGCTGTTTCGCCTGATCTGCGGCTGTGCTCCTCCGGACCTTATCCAGATGCGGAATGGGCGCACCGCTGTGCCGCTGCGCTCAGCGATCAGGCCGGTCTGGTCTCGCAGCATTTCTATGCGCATCTCCCGCTTTATCCGGATGCGGAGGATTTTCAGCGGGAGTATGAAAACTGTATTGCCGGGGCCGAAAAACTGCGCAGTCAGATCCGTCAGAACCGTGCGGACCTGCCGGAGGATGTATCCATCTCCATGGACGAATGGAACGTATGGTATGCATGGTACAGGCCTTCCAGTGTGACGGACGGCATCTTTACTGCGCTGACGCTTCACATGCTGCTTGCCGAAGCCGAAACGCTGAAGATCGCGCAGGCGTGTCATTTTGAAGCCGTCAACGAAGGGCTGATCACGGTAACGCCCCGGGAAGCCTTTTTGACGGCGCAGGGCCAGGTGTTTGCCCTGATGAAAAACCATATCGGCGGTCATATCTGCCATCGCAGTCCCCGTGCGCTGGCTACCTGCCAGAGCGGAGCCGTATTCATTACGGTGGTCAACCCCTCTTACGATCAGCCGCAGCATGTGCGGATTCCCGGGCAGGGAACGCTGGTTCGGGCCAGTCTGTACAGCAGTGAAACAGTCATTCCGCCCTCCCGCTTCACCGAACAGCACGTTGAGCTGGAAGCGGATGAAAACAGCCGTTGCTTTATCATGCCGCCGCACAGTGTGCTGGCCGTGTGCCTGGCGGAGTAACGGTCTAATGAATCAAAAAGGAAAGAAGGATCCTTATGCTTTTGAATGAAATCATTCGTCAACTGGAACAAAAGCACGGCTGCACGGTAGGCTGCGCCATTGCGGATGCCGAAACCGGAGAACAGCTGGCCGGCCATCGCGAGACGCTGGTGTTCAAAAGCGCCAGCCTGATCAAAACGCCCATCATGCTCTGCGCTCTTGAAAAGGTGGAACAGGGACAGCTTTCGCTGGAAGAAAAGATCGCTGTGCAGCCCTGCCACTGTGTAGGCGATGAAGAGCCTGTTATTCAGCACGGAACCGATGTGCCGCTTTCCGTGCTGCTGGAGTACATGATCACCGACAGCAACAACAGCGCCACCAATGTGCTGATCGATCTGCTGGGCATGGATGAGGTCAACGACTTCAGCCGTCGCACCGGCCTTGGCGATACGCTTCTGCGCCGTCATATGCTGGATTACGAGTCCGCCCGTCAGGGCCGCGAAAACCGCACCAGCGCGGCTGATATGCGCCGGTTGTACACCCTGCTTCACAAGGGCGAGACGCTTACGCCCTTCCAGCGCCAAACCGCGCTGCCCATCCTTCTGCGCCAGCATGACAAGGAACTGCTGATGTTTGCCAACCCGGCGCAGAAAGCCGCGCATAAAACCGGCGGTCTGGCTGATATCGCGCATGACGCGGGCATTTTGTACGGAGAAAACCGCACGCTGATTTTTGCCGTACTGGTTACCGCCCCTGATGAAAGACAGTGCGTGGCGCTGCTGCAGGAGCTGAGCCCGCATGTGATGAAGCTTTTGTAAAAACGGAAAAGAGGCATTCTGCCCGGCAGAATGCCTCTTTTTGGTTGGCTGTAAGAAAGTGATTTATCGTTGATGGGCATGCCTTTTTTCTGCGCAGCAACCGTTTCGGTTTCTGTGCATCATCCATTGTACGCCAAATGCGGACAGCACGTTTGGCAGAAGGCTCAGTCTATATAAAACTCGTCCATTGTATCCAGACAAAGGCAGGCCAGCCTTCCGCCGAATACCGCGCCGCAATCAATGAGGATATTGTTGTGGGAGTGATAGATTTCCGGTCTGCCGCTGACTGCAAGGGTAGGGGTATGCCCTGAGACAATATATACGGACGGATCCTCGTGGTACTGTCGTTCGTAATCCGGGCGCGTCCAGGCCAGTTCCACAAAAGAATAGTGAGACAGGCGTTTGCCCGGTTCAAAATGCCCCAGTCCGGAATGAACCAGAATAAACGTGCGGCCGCCTGCGTCAACCGCGTCATACCAGGGCGATTCGCTGATATAATCCAGAAGGTCGAGCCGTTTATCAGCTGAAAGCGCCCGGAACTGCTTCATTGTAACAGTGCCGCCGTTCAACTGCCATTCCATAATCGCCTGCATCCATTCGGCGTCCAGATACGATTCAGCGTTTTCTTCCGTAATTTCCACATTCAGTTTGCCAAGTATACGGGCAGCCATGGCTTCGTGATTGCCCATGATCAGGTACACATTTTCCCGGGAGGCCATATCCTGAAGCAGCTTCACCGGCTCCGGACCGCGGTCAACGGCGTCGCCGAGCACATAAAGCGTGTCCTCCTGTGAAAAAGAGATCTTTTCAAGCATTTGCAGATATTGATCATATGCTCCGTGAATATCGCTCATCACATAAATCATGCTGATTCCCTCTCTTTGGCAGCTGTCAGAAAACAGGAAAGGAAAGCTTTGTATATAACGAAAAACGTTTCTGCGGAAAACCCACAGAGCCGTTCATCTGGAGCTGATGACCGGATTTGAACCGGTGACCTCATCCTTACCAATGGGTACCCTTATAGCATTGAAGCGTTCATGCTATGACTTGCGAAAGGCAGTATTAAAGTCATTCAGCATGGCGTTTGCGCCGTTGAAAACCATACTGCAGTCGCTGCTGGTGAAAAACATGGTGTAACCCATTTCCATCCACTGCCGGATGTGACCGCAGTCCAGCATTCCGTTGTAGCCGCCGGTAAAAATACCGGCCGGCTTGCCTGCCGCTTTCAGAACGCTGCCAATACGGCGGTACAACGCCATCATCTCTTCGTCATACATCTGCCCAAGTTTACCGATAGAACCGGATAGATCGTTGGGACCAACAATAAAGCCGTCAACGCCTTCAATGGCAGCGATCTCTTCCAGATTGTTTACGGCATCGATGTGCTCAATCTGGATGATCCTTTTGCAGTCCCGATAGGCAGACCGCACGAATTCCTCCTGCGTGATACGTCCGTAGTCCAAAGCCCGCAGAGGACCGTAGCCACGGATGCCTTCCGGCGGGAACGTGCAGGAAGCAACCGCAAGTTTTGCATCCTCCACCGTACGGATGAAGGGGAAGATAACGCCGTCTGCTCCCATGTCAATGACCGGTTTTACCCGAACAGGATCGTTCCAGGGAACCCGCACCCAGGCGGGTGTGCCGCCGCTGCGGGCAGCCATCATGTTGTTGAGAAGACTTTCAATGCCGATGGCACTATGCTCCATATCCATCCACAGCACATCAAAACCGCACTGGGCAATCATTTCGGTAATGAGCAGACTGCCGCTGGTCAGGACGGTGCCATAAAGCAGTTCACCGGCAGCTAATTTTTCCGTGAGTCTGCGATTCATTTCATTCAACACAATCGCCTCCAACTAAGTATTTGATGATTTTAGTATATATAATAAAAAAGCAATTACAATAAAAAATATTGCATACTATATTGTTATTCTTGCAAATCCATGATAGCCTTTTCGGAGGAGATGATGGTATGTTTGAGCATTACATAACTGCCGGCAGCTGCCATGTCAAATACGCTCAGGGCAAACCTGCAGTCAATGGCCGGGAATTTCACAGCTATGATGAAATGGTTTTGTTTTTGGGAGGACAGGCGCAGCTGATTTCCAAAAACATTCAGCTGCATTTGACTCCCGGCAGCATTATTCTGATTCCCAAAGAGCAGTTCCACCAGTTTGTTGTAACCGACGCCGAGAACTATACACGCTGTATTCTGGGATTCGAGGCCATTTCTTCGCTGAAAAACCTGATTCTGCAAACGCTGACGGAGGTGATGGTCTTGCCCAATCCCCCCGCTTCCATGCTGTCGGTATTTCATACTTTAATGCAGGCATCTCAAAGAGAACTGCCCGAGGAAGAACAGACAATCCTGCTGCAGTCTGCCGCAGCACAACTGCTGATCAGTCAAAAGCTGTCCAACGGCGAGCCAATCTGCAAATATATTACGCTGTCGTCCCTGACCAGAAAAACACTGGAATATATCGATTGCAACCTCTCCACGCCATTGCGATTGGATGTCATTGCCCATGTGCTGGGCGTTTCTGTTTCCTCTTTGTGCCATCGGTTTCGCAAGGAGTTGAACATATCCGTCTATCGGTATATTTCGGAAAAACGCCTCTCAGCCGTCCGTCAATACGTAGAACAGGGCATTCCGTTGGGAACTGCAGCAGAGCGCTGTGGCTTTCAGGACTATTCCGGTTTTTTTCGATTGTATAAAAACCATTATGGTGAAAGACCTTCTGCCGCAAGGAAATAAAAAAGCGACTTGCATTT
>JAFYQB010000081.1 GCA_017547285.1 Clostridia bacterium | reverse complement strand
TGCTGACTGTTTGGGCGTATTCGAGCGGATGGTTGAGCGAAAATTCACCGTGGTATCTTTGGGGTATCACCGTCAGGCGGCTGCCCGGGATCAGTTGTTGCAGCTTCCGGGCTGATCTCCGCATGATTTTCGGTTCCTTCTGTCCCACAAAAAGAAATACTTCAGCCTGCGTTCGGGCAATTCCTTCTTTGACGGCATACCCGGCATTGGCCTGCATAAAAGCAATCATGTCTTTCTGACCGATCCCGCAGGTATCGCGGTAATAATCTTCAAACCATTCTTTTTTCATTTTCAGCGACCGGAACTGCAGCTTTGCAAACCATCGTCTGCGGATCAGGCCATAGCTTTCTTTGACCGCCAGTCTGATCAGACGCTGTGTTCCCTTCATGGGAATGACCAGTGCGCTTTCAATCAGAGCAAAACGGCAGATATCGATTCTTTGCGCCAGCATTTCGGTCAGGATCTGTGCACCCAGTGATAAACCGCCGATCAACGCAACCGAACCGCCAAAGTGTTCATCAATATATGCGATCAGAGCTGCCGCATTGTTTTCAATGGTGGTAAAAGGCCGGTCGCTGCCCGCATGCCCGTCCAGAATGGGGATCACCACATGGTAACGCTCCTGCAGTTTTTCTGCAATTTCACAGTAATTCCAGCAGTTCAGGCCTCCGCCGTGCAGCAGAAGGATGACTTTCTGATGCTGCCTGCCGTATTCAACCGTTACCATCCGTTTATCACCTTTCGATGCGTTTTACATTCAGTTATTTCTCCATGGACGATACCGCTCAGTCCACAAACCCCTTGCCGTTCCAGCGCAGCACCACTTCATATCCCAGATGCGCATACCACGGGCCTACGCCGGTATAGTGGATATGGCTGATATCATAGCCTTCCTGTCTGAGGATCTCGGTAGCGTTCTGCACCATTTTGAGGCCGATCCCCTGTTTGCGCCAGGACGGGATGGTACCTACACAGCCCGGGCCGCCCACTTTCAGGCCATTGTATTCGCCAAAGCCATCCACCAGACAGAAGCTGACCACCTTTTCGCCGTCAAAAGCACAGTAGGCGCGGCTATTTTCATTAAAGTACTCCACCCAGGTTTCATCTACCTCGCGCACAGCTGCATGAAGCGCTTCCAGATCGCCTTTGAACATACCGAAGGTGATCTGATTGGGGCAGGTCAGCGGCACAGCGTTTACGGAAAAGCTGTGCAGATCCATAATCAGCTCCTCCGCCACATACTGCTCGGGCAGATTGCGGATGTATGCTCTTTCAAAAAATCCGGGAAACAGGTGATGGAAATAATCCTTGTAATCAATGGAACACGTTCCGGTTTTTACAATGGTCATCACATCGGCCAGCGTTTCAACCACATAAGTAGCACCTGCCGATTCCAGTTCCTCGCGGCTGCCGTAGCCCACCAGCACGCCGATGGAATCCACACCCACGGTCTTTGCGCCGATGATATCATGCTCGCGGTCGCCCACCATCACCACGCCGGACAAATCCGTTACGCCCAGCTGTTCCAGACAGTAGGCGATTACATCTGCCTTTTTGCTGCGGCTGGAATCCATGGTCGCGCCTGCAATCACATCAAAATAACCGTCCAGCTGGAAATGCCTGAGAATTTTAATGGCAAACTCCTCCGGCTTGGAGGTGGCCAGCGCAATCTTCTTTCCGGCTTTTTTCAGTTCAGAAAGCAGTTTTTCCGCGCCGGGGTAGACCTCGTTTTCATACAGGCCCTTTTCACGGAAATATTCACGATAGTAAGTGACAGAGGTTTCAGCGTCCTCTTTGGAAAAACCGTAATACTGCATAAAGGAATCCTGCAGCGGCGGGCCGATAAAGCGGTACAGGCTGGTTCTGTCCGTTACCTCGATCCCCCACTTTTTCAGCGCATGCATTACCGAGTTGGTAATGCCAAGTCCCGGATCGGTGAGCGTACCATCCAGATCGAACAGAATGGTATCGTACATTTTGCATCCTCCTTTGAGCCAGTCAAGCAGCGCTGCAAAATCGCCGCGATAGTGACGGTAGCCGTTTTCCGTTTCCAGCAGTTTCAGCCCCATATGCAAAAGAATGCCATGGGATTTTTCATTCTGCAGATGATTGAACGCTTCCACATACGGCGGCCGATGCGGAAACTGCGGAATCAGCCAGCGGTAGAGCCTGCGGAACAGACCCTGCTTTTGGCATTCCGGTTTGATCTGGATTTCTTCCATCATGAAGGTGGTATCGTTCACGTAATACTGGAAGAAACCTGCCAGTGCACCGCGATCGTCATTCATCAGTACGATCTGACGTTTGGGGCTTTTCATACCGCCGCCGACAGCAGCTTTCCATTCCTCAAACACAAATTCGCCGGGAACCACAGGTTCCATGTTGGCATACAGCAGATCAAACAGTTCATGCGCCCGCGCATCAAACTGCGCTTTTTCCAGAAAGGCAAATTTCATTCCAGCCCGCCTCCCCACGTACGCAGCAGCCAGCGGCCGCCCTCGTATTCAAATACCGCAACCGATCCGTTCAGGCAGCGCAGATGGCTGCGGTCCAGCCTTGTGCCAAGAACGATGTCCAGCGCCGTTTGCAGCGTGCCCGCATGGGCAAAAGCCACCGCCTGCCCGCATGGATCATTTTCAAGCATTTGCAAAAACTGCCGTACGCGCGCTTCCATCATGTCCTGGTTTTCGCCGCCGTAAGGAACAAAATTGTGTTCCCGGCGATGAATGACAAACGGTTCTCCATATTCGGCAACGCACTCGTCGATCGGTCTGAGCTGCAGACTGCCCAGTCCGATTTCACGCAGAAGCGGCAGCTGAACAGGCTGGCAGCCCGGAATGGCGTTCTGGGCCGTCTGCACAGCGCGGATCAAATCACTGGAATAGATGCGGTCAAACGTCCGTCCTTTCAGAAATTCACCTGCGCGCTTTGCGTCCTCAACGCCTTTTTCCGTCAGGTTCACCTGCGCCCATCCGGTAAATTTTCTGGCAAGATTGGTTTCGCTCTGACCGTGGCGAACCATATACAATTTCATTTTCAGCGCCTCCCGCTTATATGAATGCAAATATTATAGCATATTGTCATACATATCAAAAGGATTCTTTGCTTTCCATAGAGAAAAAACAAACATACGAATACCGGTGAAACACGATCACGAAACAGGAGGCAGACCCCATGACCCACTGCGAAAACTGGATAACCGCTACCTCTACCCGGAAACTGGATGTAGAAACCCTCAAATATTACAAAACCTGTGGTATTGAAGGCATCGAAATTTCCCTTCCCTGGAATGAATTTGCCAACATTGACATTCCGCAGGTAGCTCAAAATGCCAAAGAAGCAGGCATGACCATTTGTTCTCTGCACCTGCCCTTCGCCCATAAAATCAATATTGCCGTCCTCGATGAAGAACATCGCAGCGCTACCATCGCGTATCACCGTAATACGATCGCAGTCGCCGCTTCGGTCGGCATCCATCGCTTTGTGCTGCATCCTTCCTCTGAACCCATCGCAGACAGCGACCGTCCGGAGTCCATGCGTCTTGCGAAGGAAGCGCTCGCGGAGCTGGCGCAGTGGGCGGACGAGCACGACAGCGTCATCTGCGTGGAAGACCTGCCCCGCACCTGCCTTGGCCGCACGGCGGATGAAATGCTGGAACTTCTCTCCGCGGACGAGCGCCTGCGCGTTTGCTTTGACGTAAACCATCTGCTCACTTCCAACGGCAGCACGCACGCGGAATGCATTCAGAAGCTGGGCGATAAGATCGTTACCCTGCACCTGAGCGATTACGATTTTATCGACGAACGCCACTTCCTGCCCGGCAACGGCCAGATCAACTGGAACGAAGTCATTACCCTGCTGGAAGAAGCCGATTACAACGGTCCCTTCCTGTATGAGGTAAGTTCCGACAACGCCCCCGGTCCGCTGGACTATGCAGAACTCAAAAAGCGCCAGCTGGCCATCAAAACCTATACCGGCAAATAAGCATCAAAAAAGGAACGCGAATCGCTCGCGTTCCTTTTGCTTTGCAGTTGATTACAGCAGAGGCTTGATGGCGGCAACAGCAGCCAGGCCATCCTTTTCCATATCCTGGGTGCCGGCTTCCACGCTGATATCGCCCTGATAGTTCATTTCCTTGAGCAGATCGATCACGGTCTTGTAATCGTAGCCGTCATCGGGAGCGGGATAGAGGCGGCCGACGGGGTTGCAGATGTGGATGTGGCTCAGCTTCTCACCGGCGCGGGTCAGGTGCTCCCAGGGCTCATTGCCCATGTGCATATGGAAGAAGTCGCCCAGAACAGTGATGTAGGGATGCTTGACGATGCCGCACAGGGCGGTGCCTTCGGACACGTAGTTGAGGATGTTGCACTCAGCGCTGCGCAGGGGCTCCAGCGTTACGCCAACATCGTACTTCTCGGCATATTCAGCTACCAGATCCAGGAAGTCGCACAGCTGCTTCCAGGCACGGGCATAGCTCCAGCCTTCGGGCACCTTGCGGGCTCCGCCGCTGCCGAACACAACCAGCTTGATGCCGATGGCGCTGGCACGGGCAAAAGCCTTTTCCAGATACTCGCGCTGCACCTTTTCACAGGCGTCGGGGCCAAGGGGCTTCACATCAGCGGGCAGGAACAGGTTGGCCTTGCAGACCGGGATGGGGAAAGAATCCTTCTTTGCCAGCAGAGCCTGATAGTCCTCTTCAGGCATAGCAGCCAGACGGCTGAACGCTACTTCCAGGTAATCAAAGCCCATTTTGGCAGCCAGTTCGATGGCGTCAAAATTCGCACACAGACCAAGTTTCATGGAAATCTCCTCCTTTGTTATATACAAGATGGATCAGTATTCGTTTTTAGCGGTGTAAGCCGCCTTGACGGTATTATAACTCAATTTGGGCTTGCGGTAAAGGTCTACCACGCCTTTGTTGTTTTCAACTTTTGGACGGCGCATGCACCACGCGGTTTCCTCGGAGGTTCGCACATCGCAGAACTGCCAGATATAGGTGCCCGCCACACGCGGGTTGTTCAGCAGCGAGGTCAGCTGTTCCTGCAGAATATCCGCCTGACGCTCCTCGCTCCACTTGACGCGGCTGAACGGATCATGGAAACCGGCAATGCCGCCCGCACCAAATTCCGAAAAGATAATGGGCTTGTTCTTTGCACCCGCTGTTTCCATCCACGCGATCTCTTTTGGGGTCCATTCGTCGGTGCTTTCCTTCAGGTACCACTGGGGATAGATATTGAAGGAAACGATATCCACCAGATCCAGGCACACGTCGCTGAAATGGCGGCAGGAAGCAAAGGTGACAGGGCGGGAGGGATCCAGTTCGCGCAGCTGTTTGATCTGGGTTTCGTACACGCTGCGTCCAAACTCCGTTTCACTCTCGCATTCATTCAGCAAACCCCACACATAGATGCAGGGGTGATTGATATGCTGCTTAACCGTTTCTTCATTGGAAACGCGGCACTGCTCCGCAAACAGCGGTTTGCGCATGATTTCACCGGGAATGGCGCGTGCGTGGCTTTCTTCCCACACCAGCAGGCCCAGTTCATCGCACAGGTCAAGGAAGCGCGGATCGTTGGGATAGTGGGTGGTGCGGATCGAGTTCACGCCCATATCCAGCATCAGGTACAGATCGTCCATCATGGCGTCCGGACTGATGGCGCTTCCAAACTGGCCGTGATCCTCATGGCGGCAGAAACCTTTCAGGAATACAGGACGGCCATTGAGAAGGATTTTTTCGCCGTCCACCTTCACGGTGCGGAAGCCCACACGGTCAATCAGGTCATCCACCGGCTGACCATCCAGCGCCAGTACAGCCCACAGGTCGTACAGGTTGCCCTGATGAAGATCCCACCTCTGCACGTTTTGGATATTCATTTCCAGCGCGATGCAGGTTTCTTCGCCCGCAGTCAGAGGGGGAACCTGCGCTTCCGCGCACACACCGGCAAGCTGAACAGAAACAGTCGGATTCTTTACATCAGCAATTGCTTTGACATATACGCGCACATGAGCGGTATAGCTGCCTTCGGCGGTTTCATCGCAGGTAAAGGCCATTCGTTGGATGAACGCCTGCCCCACCGTCTGCATTTCAACCGGACGGTTCAGGCCGCCGTAGGTCTGGTAATCATTGGGGATATGCAGGGTGGATTCCTCACTGTAGGCATTGTCCACTTCTACGCGCAGGGTATGCTCGCCAGGCGCAGCGTTTTCGACAAGGGCTTCAAAGGCAGTATAGGCGCTGTAATGGCTGGCAACCTGCACATCATCCCAGAAAACACGGGCAGTATGACTTGCGCCGCCAAACTGCAAAAGCACATTCGCAGCTTTTTCCAGTTTGACAGTGCGGCTGTATTCCGCCTTGCCGCGGTAACGTGCCAGCGCAGGAATCCTTTCCCAAACGCCGGGTACCATAGCCGCAAACGAGCGGCCGGATTCATCCCGTGGTTTCAGCGTCCAGCAGCCGTCGAGTGAAAGCGCCGTACGTACCTTGTGCTCCCGAAAGAGTCGGATCATAGGGATGCCCCCTTTTTGATAGCTGAATTTTGATAGGAAAATGGCATAAACGGGCAATTGGTAGCGTTTACATATTCGGTATTTCCATGCTGTTCTCCTGCCGATCCAGCAAAAGAATCGACCAGCCATTTTGGCTCATAAACATCTTTCCATATTTTTTACGGAAATGTAACAACCCTATTCAACAAATTTTCACATTTGTTTTGCTCAAAGCTCTTGAAAACGCTTACAACCGATGTTATAATGTACCTATCATCGTAAAAAGGCATAGAAAAACTATGCCTTTTTCACAAATCAAGAAGGGAGACCAAACCAATGAAGAAACTCATGTCTCTGGTTCTGGCGATCCTCGTGCTGGCTCTGCCCGTTGCGTCCTTCGCCGTGGAGTACCCCGTGAACTCCGACAAGACCATCACCATCTGGAAGCTCCTCGACGGTTCCATCGCTGAGGGCGGCTACACCACCTCTATGGACACCCCCGGCTTCAAGGCCTGGACCGAAGCTGCCGGCATCAAGGTAGAGCTGCAGGAGTTTAACGACAACGACGCTCTGCGCCTGGCCATCTCCGCCGCTTCCACCCTGCCCGATGTCATTCAGGCTGACAAGAACCTGTTCACCGGCGGCATCATGACCATGGTTGCCGATGATCTGGTCATCGAAATCACCCCCGAAATGCTGGAAGCGAACGCTCCCGACTACTGGGCTTTCGTGAACAACGATACCTACATGAAGGAAATCGTTCAGCTGGACGGCAATATGTACGGCCTGGCCGGTCACGTATTCGAGCCCGGCTCCGTGTTCCGTTACTGGCGCGGCTTCTTCTACCGCGGCGACCTGCTGGCCAAGGTAGGCAAGGAAGTTCCCACCACTGCTGAAGAGTTCTACGATGTGCTGGTTGCCTTCAAGAACGCCGGCATCAAGACTCCTCTGGTATTCCAGGGCAGCGGCGACCTGGCCGAATCCATGAAGAACGGCGACGTGACCAGCCCCTTCGGTCTGGTAAATGCTGCCGAGTACCACATCGACGGCGTGTTCCACTACGGCGCTTACGAAGCCGAGTACAAGGAAGTTCTGCGCTTCTGGAAGAAGCTGTTCACCGAAGGCCTGATCAGCGTTGACTACATGTCCATGGAAGGTTCCGTGGCTCAGGCTTCCATCTGCAACGGCGACGCCGGCGCTTTCTACGGCAACAACAGCCGTCTGAACACCTTCAAGGGCGCCCTCAAGGAAGGCGAATTCTTCGTGCCCGGCCCCGGCCTCAAGACCGCTGACGGCCAGAACGCCATGTTCTCCTTCGCCGATCCCATGGTTTCCTCTTCCGACTTTGCTTTCATCACCCCCGACTGCGAGAACCCCGAGCTGGTGCTGAACCTGTACAACTTCCTGTTCACCGAGCAGGGCAAGCTGATCCGCGACTTCGGCGTGGAAGGCGAATCCTATGTGATCGGCGATGACGGCATCCCCGCCTACACCGAACTGGTCACCAACAACCCCAACGGCTACTCTCTGGACGGCACCGCCCGCTCCTGGGCTCTGATCAACTGGCCCGGCATCCACGGCGACTACCAGCTGGCTGCCCGTCACCCCGAAAAGACCCAGGTTGCCGCTTACGAACTGTGGGGCAGCAGCCAGGCTGACACCTACCGCATCGTTCCCGGCAACACCATCCTGGAAGAGTATGCCGACGAATACGCCACTCTGTGGACCGACATCTCCCTGTACATCAACGAGAGCCGCGCCAAGTTCATCAACGGCGAACTGGATCTGGATGCTGACTGGGACAACTACATCCAGACCCTGAACAAGATGGGTATGGAGCGTGTGTACGAAATGAAGCAGGCCACCGTTGACGCTTACAACGCTGCTGCCGGCAAGTAATTCCATCTCTCTTTCAACTTTGTGGAGGGCGGGGACGCGTCCCCGCCCTCCCTTTTCAAAGGTTCCTTTGAAAAAAAACCACGGGTTGCGAATGCCCGTATACTTTCCTTAGGGGGTAGCTGCTTATGAGTACGACCATTAAGGTCAAGAAAAAGCCGCTCGGTCTGCGCCTGAAGAAGGATTTTTCCAACTTCGGCGGCGCTTACCTGATGGGCATTCCCGTTCTTGTTTTCTATGTTCTGTTCCACTACAAGCCCCTGTTTGGCGCGCTGATCGCCTTTAAGGACTACAAGCCGCGCCGCGGCATCTGGGGCAGCCCCTGGGTTGGCTTCAAGCATTTCCAGAGTTTCTTCGACTCTTTCTACTTTGGCCGTCTGATTGGCAACACGCTTACCATCAGCCTGGCCGGTCTGCTGTTCGCCTTCCCCATCGCCATCATCTTCGCGCTTCTGATTAACGAAATTCAGAACAACAAGTTCAAGCGTTCCGTTCAGACCATCTCCTACATGCCCCACTTCATCTCCACCGTTGTTATCTGCTCCATGATCCGCCTGTTCGTGGACAGCAACGGCTTCATCGTTGCCATTCTGGAGGCTGTAGGCTTCAACATTGGTCAGAGCCTTTTGAACCTGCCAAACGCTTTTGTGCCGATTTATGTTCTTTCCGATATCTGGCAGCAGACCGGTTGGAACTGTATCATCTATCTGGCTGCACTGGGCGGCATTGACCCCGAACTTTATGAAGCCGCGCGTATTGACGGCGCCAACCGCTGGAAGCAGACCCTGCACGTAACCCTTCCGGGCATTCTGGAAACGGTCGTTCTGCTGCTCATCCTTCGCGTAGGCTCTCTGATGGGCGTAGGCCACGAAAAGATCATTCTGCTCTACAACGACTACACCATGGAGACGGCCGACGTTATTTCCTCCTACGTGTATCGCCGCGGTCTGATCAACGGCGACTACAGCTTCTCCGCTGCGGTCGGTCTGTTTAACTCTGCTATCAACTTCGCGCTGGTTGTGATTGCTAACAAGATCAGCAATAAGGTAACCGGCAGCGGTATTTTCTAAAGAAAGGAGGACGCAACGATGAATGCAAAACAGCAACTTGCAGAGCTCAAAATGAAATCCAAACCCAAGAACACGCTCAATCAGGAAGGCTCCGGCTACCGCGTATTTACGGTTTTCAATACGGTTCTGATGTGCCTGGTGCTTCTGATTACGCTCTACCCCATCTATTACGTCGTAGCCGCCTCCATTTCCAACGCGGATCAGCTGATGCGCCACGGCGGTCTGCTGCTCTATCCTCTGGGCAAATGGAATCTGTTCTCCTATGAACTGGTTTTCCGTAATCCCATGGTTCTGGGCGGCTTTGCCAACACGCTGTTCATTCTGATCGTGGGTCTGTGCTTCAACATGGTGCTTACCTGTCTGGGCGCTTACCTGCTGTGCCTCAAGGGCAGCATGTTTGTTCGTCCCATTTCGCTGCTGATCCTCTTTACCATGTATTTCAGCGGCGGCATGATTCCCGCCTACATGAACATCCGTGACCTGGGCATGATGAACACCCTTTGGGCGCTGATCATCCCCGGCGCGATCAGCACCTACAACATGCTGGTCATGCGTTCCGCCTTTGTGGCCGTACCCGCTACGCTGTATGAAGCCGCGTATCTGGACGGCGCAAGCCATCCCCGCATTCTGACCCAGATCTACATCCCCCTCAGCGGCGCAACGCTGGCGGTTATGGTTCTGTACTATGCGGTAGGCCACTGGAACAGCTGGTTCAGCGCTTCCATTTACCTCTCCGATACCTCCAAGTACCCCCTGCAGCTGGTGCTGCGTCAGATTCTGATTCTGAACCAGAACGCGGATCTGAAGGCCTCCGTTACCGATAACGGCGAGCTGGCCAAGTACGCCGATCAGGTTAAGTACGCTCTGATCGTTGTTTCTTCCGCTCCCATTCTGATGCTCTACCCTTTCCTGCAGAAGTTCTTCACCAAGGGCGTTATGGTTGGCGCTCTGAAAGGCTAAGCAGGGGCAGTGCCCCCTGCACCCCAGCTCCGCGCTTCGCGCGGGGCTTTTTTTGTTTGAGACTGCATCTAAGACCGCCGGAGGCAATACAGTGCCTCCGGCTCGCTTGTATGCCTTCTCCTCGAGGAGAAGGTGGCTGTCGCAGGCGGACTGATGTGGTATTGGCATTTATTTTGTTCCTTATACCCTGCTCTCACCAGTTGCGCCATCCTCCAAAATTGCATTGTCCGCTTGCTGTTCCTACGCATTGATTCGTGCTACACTGTAACCACAGCATGAAAGGAGAATGGGTATGAACATCGGAAGCAATCTTCAATTCCTTCGCAAAATGAGCGGTCTTACGCAGGAGGCGTTAGCCGAAAAGGTGGATGTCAGCCGTCAGACCATCAGCAAATGGGAGCTGGACGCCGCCTGCCCCGAAATGAACAAGCTGATTGAGCTGTGTGATTTGTTCCACTGCACCATGGATCAACTGGTGCGCGAAGACATGAATGTGGCGGACGACATGTATTCCAACATGCGCTGCGAATGGGTGGAACCGTTCCGCTATCTGCAGTACACGGTTATCAGCAGCGAGCCCGAAGCCGATGCGATCGAGCACCTGAAGCGCACCGCCTCCGTATTGGGTATTGCCGATCCGCAGATCATCGGCTGGGATTTTTCTCATCTCACGCAGGAACAGATCAATGTGTACAACATGCATGGCTACGCCGCCGCATTGCTGCTGCCGGAAGACGTTACCCCGCCGGATGGAATGACAGTCCTCACCCATCCCCGCCAGTATTATGCCGTTATCACCATACGCGAACCATTTACAGCCCCATTTATCACCATCCCAAACGCCTATAAAATTCTGCTCACCTACATAAAAACCAATGGCCTTTGCGGCAAAAAAGAAAAAGGCGCCATCGAATGCTTTGAAAAGGAATATAAAGCAGATGCCATTGATCATATGGATATATATATTGCGCTGACTTGATAAAACGTTTGATGAAGTATATACTGAATATACTACATTCAGGAGGATTTTATGAAGATCGATTTTTCCCGCGGCGCATGGGACACTGATGATATGACCTACGCCTATTCCTACCGTTTTGAAGAAACGCCTGTTTTCATTCAGTGTGACGATTGCGTACAGAACCAGCGCAACAGCGAGGCGCGTTATGGCTTTGACAACATTTCCCTGATGAGCCGCAAAGCCTATGCTCCCGGCGCACGCATTAGCACCCGTTGTTCCTTTGAGGGCGATGGTGCGCCGCTGATTGTGATTGCAGACAAAATGTTTCTTGATCCGCGCGGCGTAGTGCGCTATGGCGAATACATGGAAGTGGTTCTTTATCAGAACGGTGTGAATGTATGGCGCATGTGGATGAAGGATGGCAAGGTTACATGGAAAAAGCTGATGAGCGTTGAGTTCACTGTGACTCACGGCGACATTCACCAGCTGACCACTGAAATTACCGGCGACCGTTTGAACATTGAGGCGGATGGCCGTAAAATGAGTGTGCTGATCGACCCCATGTATCATTCTTTCCACCTGGGCATAAACGCCTGCGAGGGCATCAACCGCTTCTACGATATAGTGATTGAGGGAGAAACCGTACAGACCGTATAATCAAAAAAGAGCCTCCTGACGGAGGCTCTTTCAGTTTGTCCACAAACCCATCAGGAGGCGTCGGAGGGCCGCAGCCCTCCAACTCTTGTTCCGAAGCTGACGACATGTGCGTCAGCTTC
>JAFYQB010000008.1 GCA_017547285.1 Clostridia bacterium | reverse complement strand
GGGCAGAGCCCCTGCCGGGATGCAAGGGCAGCGCCCTTGCCAGGGTCCAGGGGCAAAGCCCCTGGTCGGGTGCAGGGGCAGAGCCCCTGCCCGCCGGAGGCATCCTTACAGGTACAGATTCATCAGTTCCGCGTCGAAGTTCTTTTCGCCGATGCGGAAGAAGTGGCGGTAGGTACCGATACGCTCGAAGCCCATCTTTTCATACAGGGAGATGGCGCTGGCGTTGTCGGAGCGCACATGGGTCTCGATGACGGAGATGCCATGCTGACGCGCGTGATCCAAAAGCTGGTTCATCATCTGCGTGCCTACGCCGCGGTGCCAGAACTTCTGGCGCACAGTGATGACGAGGCTGGCACGGTGCGCGGCGCGTTCGCGGCTCTTGCCTTCAAGGGAGGCGATAGCGGCAAGGTCTTTGCCAATGAAGCCCAGCAGCAGCGCGCTCCTGCCGGTCATGGAGGCGATGTAGGCGCATTCCTGCTCCAGCGTCATGTGGGAGAAACCGTCCTCGCCGAACATCAGGTTGTCGCTTTCGCCGCCGGCCTGATTGAGGCATTCGATGATCACTTCGGCGTCATCGATCCGCGCGGGGCGGATGACCAGACGGTCCGCGCCGGTATCCACGTCCTCGGTGCGGATGAGCTTGCGCTGGATCTTGCCGGAAACGGTCTTGGGCAGCTCTTCCACAAATTCAAGAATGCGGGGGTATTTGTAAGGTGCAGTCACCTTTTTAACATGGTTCTGCAGTTCCTTGCGCAGCTCGTCGCTGGGCTCGTAGCCGCGGTTGCGGGCAAGGACAACGGTGGCTTTGACCACCTGACCGCGGTCGGGATGCGGCACAGCGGTCACGGCGCATTCCAGCACGGCGGGGTGGGTCATCAGCGCGCTTTCCACCTCAAACGGGCCGATGCGGTAGCCGGAGGACTTGATCACGTCATCCGAACGGCCAATGAAGTTGAAGTAACCGTCCACGTCGCGCCACGCCATGTCGCCGGTGTGGTACAGACCATCGTGGAATACGGCGTCCGTCTGCTCCTGATTGCGGTAGTAGCCCAGGAACAGACCGGCAGGATGGCCCTTGTCCAGACGGATGCAGATCTCACCCTCCACGCCATCCTCCACCTCGTTGCCCTGATCATCCACCAGCGCAATATCGTAGGCGGGGGAGGGACGGCCGGTGGAGCCCAGCTTGGGCTCCATCCACTTGCTGGTCATCAGCAGCGGCGTGGTCTCGCTCTGGCCGAAGCCTTCATGGATCTTGATGCCAGTGTGCTTCAGGAACTGCTCGTATACTTCGGGGTTGAGGGGCTCGCCGGCGGTGTTGGCCCAGCGCAGGGAGGAGAGGTCGTACTTGTCCAGATCCTCCTTGATCATGAAGCGGTACACCGTGGGCGGCGCACAGAAGCTGGTGACGTGGTGCTTGGAGATCATCTCCAAAAGATCAGCGGCGATGAAACGGTCAAAGTCATACACAAACAGCGTTGCGCCGCAGATCCACTGGCCGTACAGCTTGCCCCAGCCGGCCTTGGCCCAGCCGGTATCCGCCACGGCAATGTGGATATCCTGATCGCTCACGTTGTGCCAGAAGAACGCCGTCACGGTCTGGGCGATGGGGTAGGTCCAGCTGTGGGCGGCCATCTTGGGCATACCGGTGGTGCCGGAGGTGAAGTACATGAGCATGATGTCATCATTCTTCGGCAGATCGGCGGGCTTTTCCCAGTTTTCGCTGGCGGCTTCCATTTCTGCATCAAAGTTGAAAAAGCCCTCGGCGTCGCCCAACGTAAAGAGGGCGGTCAGCGTTTCGCACTCCGGCGCGGAGGCCAGCACATGCTCCTGCACCTCGGGTTCCTCCACGCAGAGGATGGCGCGGGCGCTGGATGCCTGCACGCGGTAGACGATATCCTTCTTCTGCAATTGCGCAGTGGCGGGGATCAGCACGCAGCCTACCTTGAGCAGGGCGACGGCGGCGACCCAGTACTGCCAGCGGCGCTTGAGCATCAGAATGACAGGATCACCCTTTTGGAGACCGTGTGCCTTGAACACGTTCGCAGCCTTATCGGACAGGCGGCTGATATCGCCGAAGGTAAAGGTCTTCTCGTTGCCCTTGAGGTCGCACCAGATGAGCGCGCGCTTGCGGGGGGAGATGCGGGCGTATTCATCCACAATGTCATAGGCAAAGTGGAAGCGCTCGGGAATATTTAAGTAGAAATGTTTCTCAAAATCCTCCTGAGAGGTGAGATCGGTCGGTATATAGCGGTCAGCAAGCATGAAAAATCAGAAACTCCTTTACGGGATCACAATGGCAAGAAAATGCACCGGCTCGTCGCCCACAGCTTCCATGGCATGGGGCGCGCGGGAATCGTAATACGCGGAGTCGCCGGGATTCAGAACGATGTCGTTCTTACCCACCACCAGGTGCATGGTGCCGGACAGAATGTAATCAAACTCCTGTCCGTCGTGGCTGTTGGGCACCAGAGTTTTGTTGTCCTCGGGGCGCACGGTCACGTACATGGGCTCGATCTTGCGGTGGATAAAGTTGTAGGCCAGATTTTTGTATACATACTGGTCGTGGCTGTCGGTCTCGTGGCCCTTGCCTGCGCGGGTTACGCTCAGCGTGTTCAGACGGGGCGTCTGGCCGGTCAGGATCTCGGTCATATCCACGCCCAGCACATCGCTGAGTTTGACGAGGAAGCTGATGGACATATCAGCCTCTCCGGCTTCATATTTGCGGTATTCCTCCACGGACACGCTGAGCATATCCGCCATTTGCTCGACGGTGTAGTCCGAGCTTTCGCGAAGATCCTCAATGCGCATGGCGATCTGCTTCATCGAATCGGACATAACGGGTGCGCCTCCTTTACAGCCCGGAAAAACGGGTGAATGGGTGTATTGTAGCATATGGAAGGTTTTTGCACAAGAAAGGAACGGATTAAGTACATCAGAGATCCACTCTGCACATACGGCCCGTTTCCCGGTCATATCTCAGAACAAAATCAAACCGGTCCACCTGCGTGCTCAGATGGAAATCCGCCTCGGGGAACACATCCTGCTGGGCGGGGTCGAAGAACTTGGCGCCGCTGGTGCGCTTGAGGAGATCGATCTCGGCGTCCATATCGGCAATGGGCTGATCTTCCAGCAGGCTCTTGATGTAGCGTGCGCAGAGGGTATCCTCCTGGGTTTCTTCTTTGCCGGCCAGCCCCATGCAGACCAGCGAAACTTCAGCAGGATTTTTCTGACGGATATAGCGGGCGATGGCTTTGGCGTTGACCAGTGCGCCGCCGATGATTTCATCAGCCCCATTCGCGTTGGCGATGCCCTGCGTGCCCGCGCTGGTGGTATGCACAACGGTTTTGCCGGTGAGGTCGGCATGCTCAATGGACGAGGGGGAGTTGCCAAAGTCAAATCCGTCGATTTTGCGCCCGCCCCGTTCGCCGCACAGAAGCGTACCGGGATGGGCCTCGCGGTACTCAAGCGCCGTCTGGATATCGCCCACGGGAAGGATGGCGGCAGCATGGTTGCGGCTCAGCCACGCTTCCACCGTAAAGGCGCGGAAAACATCAATGATCACGGTCAGGCCGCGCGCTTTCTGCGCGCCCTCCACCAACTGCAGAATGCGGATATTCATCGGGATGGACCTCCTCGTATTTCTGCGTTTGAAACTCATGCGCAGTATAGCATTTTGAGGCCGGAATGTCCATGTCTGCAGCAGTTTATGCGCCTGTTTTGCATTGACAAAAACATATCAGCATGCTATGATTACCTCAACACACAGTAAAGCTGAACATCGCTCTGCCTTGTTTGCGCTCACCCTGTGTACGGCCCGTTTCCGAGGCGGATATCGGAACAACAAATTTCCCAAGGAGGAAACATACATGAAGAAGATTCTGGCTCTCGTTCTGGCTCTCGTTCTGTGCCTTGGCATGACCATGGCTCAGGCCGAAGCTGCCCCCGTCAAGGTTGGTATCCTGGTTCCTGCTGTTACCCACGGCTGGGTTGGCGGCATCACCTACAACGCTGAGCAGTACGCCAAGGAACTGGAAGCTGCCGGCAAGATTGAGTACAAACTGTTCACCAGCTCCAACGCCGAAGAGATGACCACCCAGATTGACGAAGTCATGCTGTGGGGCGCTCAGGCTCTGGTTATCGCTCCCCAGTGGACCGGCATGGAAGTAGCCGCTCAGGCTGCCATCGACGCTGGCCTCACCGTTGTTGCCTTCGATATGGATATCCCCGCTGAAGGCATCTACAAGGTAACCGGCGACAACGAATCCATGGGCGTTGCCGGCGCGAAGTACATCGTTGAGAAGATCGGCACCACCGGCACCGTGGTTGCCCTGCCCGTTCCCTCCTCCGGCTCCGTTTCCGAGCTGCGCATGAAGGGCTTCACCGAGACCATGAAGGAAATCGCTCCTGAAGTGGAAATCATCGAGTATGCTTCCGCCTTCACCCGTGAAGCCGGTCTGGCTGACATGGCTGACATCCTGACCGCCAATGCCAAGATCGACGCCGTCTTCTCTCTGGACGACGAAACCTCCATCGGCGCTCTGCAGGCCATCGCTGACGCTGGCCGCACCGACATCAAGGCCATCACCGGCGGCGGCGGCTGCCAGGAATACTTCGGCATCATCAAGGCTACCCCCGAGACCGGAGCCTGCTCCGCTCTCTACAGCCCCCTGATGATCAAGGACTGCCTCGACGTGGCCATCGCTGTTGTGGGCGGCGAGACTGTTGACGCCGTGAAGGTCATCCCCTCTCAGATCGTAAGCGCTGAGAACGTTGACGAGTACATCGACCCCGCCAACACCGTGTATTAATCCATGTTTCTTCGGAAAGGGTCATGGCAACGCCATGACCCTTTCTTTTCAAAAAACGATCCACCATTACGCCATGGAGATGTGAACACATGAATCTCAAAATGCAAGGGATCGTCAAGTCCTTCGGCGCCAACGACGTGCTGAAAAAGGTTGACTTTACCCTGAACGAGGGCGAGATCTGCGCGCTGCTGGGCGAAAACGGCGCGGGAAAATCCACGCTGATGAATATCCTGGGCGGCGTTCTGCCTGCCGATCAGGGCCAGATTCTGCTGGACGGAAAGGCCGTAACCTTTTTGAATCCGGCGCAGTCTTTGAATGCGGGCATTGCGTTCATCCATCAGGAGCTGAACCTGATCAACGATCTGCCCGTTTATGAAAACATGTTTATCGGCCGCGAACTCAAAAAGAAGAGCGGCTTCCTTGACCATGCGGCCATGTATGGCAAAACGAAGGAGCTTTTTGAAAAAATGGGGCTGGAGATTGATCCCGGCGCCATGGTATCCACGCTGGATGCTTCCTTCAAACAGATTGTCGAAATCTCACGCGCGCTGATGATGAACGCCTCCATCATCATCATGGATGAGCCCACCACTTCGCTCACCGATCCTGAGATCGAGCGCGTTTTTGATATGCTGCGAATGCTGAAGCAGCAGAAGGTAGGCGTTGTATTCATTTCCCACAAGCTGCGCGAGGTGATGGAGATCTGCGACCGCTACACGGTGCTTCGCGACGGCGTGATGGTGGCGGACGGTTATGTGAAGGATACTTCCATTCCTGAAATTGCCCGTCACATGGTGGGGCACGAGGTTACCTCCGAACGCAATCAGCGCAATGCAGCGCTGGGCGAAGAAGTGCTGCGGCTTGAAAACCTTACGCAGGAACCCGCCTTCCGCGATGTCAGCCTGAAGGTGCGCGCGGGCGAGATTCTGGGCGTCACGGGCCTGCTGGGCGATGGCCGCAGCGAGCTGTTCCGTACCGTGTTCGGCGCGGAAGGCAAATACAGCGGTCAGATCTTTCTGCAGGGCAAACCGGTTGTCATTACCAGCACCAGACAGGCACTGGGGCTGGGCATCGGCTACCTGCCGCGCAACCGCAAGGAAAACGGTATCATCAAGGACATGAATATCCTTGAGAACGGCTCCATCGTAACGCTGCCGCGAATGACGAAATTTGGTCTGATCAAGGCAAAGGAGCAGATCGCCGAATTCCACCGCCAGCGCAAAAATCTGCTGATCAAAATGGAAAACGACACGGATTCTATCACCAGCCTGTCCGGCGGCAACCAGCAGAAGGTAGTGCTGGCCAAGTGGCTGAGCGCAAACCCGAAACTGCTCATTCTGGACAACCCCACACAGGGCGTGGACGTTGGCGCAAAGGAAGAAATTTATCAGATCATCCAGCAGCTGGCCGAGCAGGGCGTGGCGGTGGTGGTGCTGTGCAGCGAGGCGCAGGAGATCATCCGCCTGTGCGACCGCGCGCTGGTCATGTACCACGGCAGTGTACGCGCTGAGGTAAGCGGCGAAGCCATGAACGAACACGAAATGATGCGCCTGGCCACCGGCGGCTGATGCGTTGAGAGGAGACGGAACACCATGACACAGAAGACCAATCAACCCACCCTCTGGCAAAAGATCCAGCGCCAGTGGAAGAACAACCCGCTGTTTTCCACCGCGCTGGTGCTTGTTCTGATGATCATCCTGCAGACCCTTGCGCTGGGCTTTGAGTTTGAAACCTTCGGCGCGTGGTTCAGCCACTGGAGCCGCAACTGGATCAACATTCTGCGCAACAACGCCACCGTCGGCATTGTGGCGCTGGGCATGTGCTTTGTCATCATCTCCGGCGGCATCGACCTGGCAGTTGGTTCCACGCTGGTGGCTGTTGGCGCAACGCTCATGTTCTTTGTCAACAGCTATCCCACCGGTATTCTGACCGCCGCCGGCATCACCGGCGTACCCGCTTTTGCCATCGGCATCGTGCTGTGCATCGCCATGGGCTGCGCGCTGGGCGGCATCAGCGGTTTCCTGATTGCAAAGCAAAAGCTGCCCGCCTTCATTGCCACCCTGGGCATGATGAAAATCTGCCGCTCCGTGACCCAGCAGATCATGCAGACCGCTGCGGTCAAGGTGCCTGCGGAATTTTTGAAAATCGCCAACACCAAGATCGGCGGACAGGTCATCCTGCCCATCATCTACTGGCTGATCCTGGCTGTGATCCTGCACATCATCTCCAAGAAAACGCCCTTCGGCCGTCAGGTATACGCCATCGGCTCCAATGAACGCACCGCCCGCCTCTCCGGCATCAATGTGGAAAAGGTGAAGGCGCTGGTGTACGTGCTGAGCGGCTTCCTGGTTTCCATCTCCGCCATCATTCAGGTCGCCCGCATCGGCAGCATGGACTACGCCAATGCCGGCAGCGGTTATGAAATGGACGCCATCGCCGCAGTCGTGGTGGGCGGCACCAGCATGAGCGGCGGCAAGGGCAGCGTGGTAGGCACGGTGCTGGGCATGCTGATCATCGCCGTGATGAACAACCTGTTAAACCTGATGGGCGTGCCGCCCTTCCTGCGCGAGGCCTTCAAGGGCTTCATCGTGGTGGTCGCGGTACTGCTGCAGAAGAAGGAAAGCAATTCCTGAGCTTGAACGATTGTTGAGAAGGAGGCGTCGCCCATGCTGCGGATCGGTATCATCGGCTGCGGAAAAATTACGCAGGTGCGTCATGCGCCTGAGTATGCGTACCATGCTGCCTGTACGATTGCCGCATGGTACGATGCTCTCCCCGAACGCGCGCAGGCCATGGCCGACTTGTACGGCGGCAAGGTGTGCGAAAGCATTGACGAACTGCTTTCCATGAAGCTGGACGCGGTGAGCGTGTGTGTGGCAAACCGCGCCCACGCGGAGGTTGCTATCCGTGCGCTGAAAGCAGGCTGCCATGTGCTGTGCGAAAAGCCCATGGCAGTCACCATGGACGAATGCGAACAGATGCTTGCCGCAGCCAAACGTACCGGCAAAGTGCTGATGATCGGCCATAACCAGCGTTTCAATAAGGCTCATAAGGAAGCCCGCCGCATGCTGAAAAGCGGCGAATGGGGCAAGCCCATCGGCTTCCGCACCACGTTTGCCCATCCCGGCCCAGAGGGCTGGACAGGTCAGCAGAACAGCTGGTTCATCCAGAAAAATCAATCGGCATTCGGTGTACTGGCCGACCTGGGCATTCATAAAACCGATCTCCTTCACTTTTTGCTGAATGAGCCCATTGTGAGCGTGACCGCCATGATGGGCACGGTGGACAAACGATATCCCGAAGGCGGCCTGATTGACGTGGAGGATAATGCCCTGTGCATTTACCGCACGCAGAGCGGCGCCATGGGGCAGATGCACGTGAGCTGGACCAACTATGGCTCCGAGGACAACGCTACGCGCATTTACACCACCAAAGGCGTTCTGCGCCTGTATGAGGATCCGGCGTTTTCGCTGATTTTTGAACGCCCGGACGGCGAACCCCTGCGCCTTGCGCTGGATGAAATGACCACCAACGAAAAGCAGACGGCGGGTCAGCGCGAAAACACCGGTGTGATCGACGCTTTTGTGGAAAGCATTCTGACGGGCAAGCCCTCTATTGCGGATGCCGCGGAGTGCATTCAGGCCATGCGCGTTGTGTTTGCCGCCGTTCGCAGCGCACAGGAAGGGCGCACGGTAGAAATTCAGTATTGATTCAGAAGGATCATCCAAAGCGGATGATCCTTCTTTTCTTGACGGAATGGTGGAAATTGTGTACACTTTACGCAATCAATGAAGCATGGGTGAAGGAGGACCGTTATGACAACGCTGAAAGAAATCGCCGCGCGCTGCGGCTGTTCCGTTGCCACGGTCAGCAAGGCGCTGAACGGCCTGCCGGATATCGGAGCCGAAACAGCGCAGAAAATTCGTGAAATCGCCAGCGAAATGGGGTATGTGCCCAATGCAGCTGCGCGTACGCTCAAAACCAGCCGCAGCCATACCATTGGCATCATGCTCTTCCTGCGCGGTGAGAACGTGTGGCTGCACGATCATTTCGCCCGCGTGGCCGCCGGGATCCACGAAGAGCTGGAAGCGGCGGGGTATGACGCCACGCCTGTTACCTGCACGCGGGAACATCTGAAAGGCCGTTATCTGGAATACTGCCGTCACCGCGGCTATGACGGCGTGGTGGTTATGAGCGGCTTTTTTCAGGAGGAAGGCATGCAGGAACTGGTCAGCAGCGGCATTCCGCTGGTGACCGTCGACTACGCTTTTGCGGAGCACAGCGCGATTTTTATGGACCATCTCCAGGGAATGTATGATCTGGTGAAGCATGTGGTTGAGAAAGGTCACCGGCGCATTGCCTATGTATACGGCAGGGGCTTTTCGGAAGGCTCGGTTGCCCATGTACGCTTGAACGGCTTTCTCCATGCGTGCAGCCGTTTGGGCGTTCCGCAGCCGCCGGAGTATATCAGACCTGCGGTTTACCGCGATCAGGCAGCCAGCGCCCAGGCGACCCGAGAGCTGATGGCTTTGCCTGAGCCGCCCACCTGCATCCTCTACCCGGATGATTACGCGTGCGTGGGCGGCATGGACGCGCTGAGAGAAATGGGCCTTCGCGTTCCGCAGGATGTAAGTGTGGCCGGGTATGACGGCATTCCGCTTTCCCAGCTGCTCCGACCCCGGCTGACCACCGTTTTGCAGGATGGACGAGAGGTGGGACGCTGCGCCGGGCGCGAACTGCTGCGTACCATCCGGCTGCGCAACGCCTTTCAGCCGCAGCATATCATTCTGCCGTGTTCGCTGGTGCCGGGAGAAAGCGTGAAGGAAATCTGACCGGTACAGGGTCATCCCTCTGATTGACTGTGATCAGAGGGACTTTTTTCTGCACCGGTCGATTGGCCGGTTTGTTTGCGCATATTTTGCCATTGGGCATGCTGCGTAGAACCGCGATCAGAACGAAAACAGCGTTTTTCATGGGCTGGTTAAAATCCGGTAAAGAAAAAAGAAAGAATTGTAAGGGAACAGACGGATATAGTATAATGTATCCGAATGTGCCTGAGCGGCAGGCACAGCCTGAAAAAATCCACCCGTACTACTAAAGGAGGTACCCCTATGGATTTCGTCGCAATCCTTAAGGAGCTGTTTTCCGGCGTGCTGTACCTGGCCACCGGCGCGGGCCTGAAAACGCTCGCCATGTTTGCCATTGCAGGCATTCTGATCTATCTGGCGATCAGGAAGGACTATGAGCCCGCGCTGCTTCTGCCCATTGGCTTCGGCGCGATTCTGGCCAACCTGCCCCCTGTCATTGATGCGGTGACCGGTGTTGGCGCTGCCAGTGCGCTGGGTGAACACGGCTTCCTGACGGTGCTGTTCAATGCCGGTATCGCCAACGAGCTGTTCCCCATCCTCATCTTCATTGGCGTCGGCGCCATGATCGACTTCTCCCCCCTGCTCAAGGATCCCAGCATGATCTTCTTCGGCGCAGCGGCCCAGTTCGGTATCTTTGCCACTTTCCTGGTATCCCTCGTGCTGATTCCCATCGTGCTGCCCGCCACTGCCGGTGATGAAAGCCTGATCCTGCGCTTGGCTTCTGCCATCGGCATCATCGGCGCTGCCGACGGCCCCACCACCCTGTACGTGGCCAACCACTTCGACCTGAAGGACTACATGGCCCCCATCAGCGTGGCTGCCTACAGCTATATGTCGCTGGTGCCCGTCATCCAGCCCCCGGTCATCAAGGCGCTCACCACCAAAAAGGAGCGCATGATCCGCATGGATTACAACGAACAGCGTGCTTCCAGGCTGGCGCTCATTCTGTTCCCCATCATCGTGACCGCCGTTGCCGGCATCATCGTACCCATGAGCGCTCCGCTGGTCGGCTCCCTGATGTTCGGCAACCTGATCCGCGAGTGCGGCGTGCTGGAGCGTCTGAGCAAGACCGCTCAGAACGAGCTGGCCAACCTGGTGACCATTCTGCTGGGCATCACCATTGGCGGCACCATGGTGGCGGAGAACTTCCTGCGCCTGGATACCCTGCTGATCATGGCGCTGGGCCTGTTCGCCTTTGTGTTTGACACCGCCGGCGGTGTGCTGTTCGCCAAGTTCCTGAACCTGTTCCGCAAGACCAAGATCAACCCCATGGTCGGTGCGTCCGGTATCTCCGCCTTCCCCATGAGCGCCCGCGTGATCCAGAAGATCGCCAAGGAGGAAGATCCCTACAACTTCATCCTGATGCAGTCCATCAGCGCCAACGTGTCCGGCCAGCTCGGCTCCATTGTAGCCGGCGGCATGGTCATCACTCTGGTCAGCATGATGCTGGGCGGCATCTGGTAATCCGTGATTCTGGAAGGAGACGAAAGATATGTTTAAGTGGTTCGCAGCCCTGACGGAAACGGCTCCCGTTGTAGAGGAAGTGCTGGAAACGGTTACCGAAACCGTCGCTGAGCCTGTTGCCGAAGTTGCCTCCAATGCGCTGGTAGCACTGCCCCTGTTCACCAAGGGCCTGCTGGTGACCCTGATGGGCTTGCTGGGCGTGTTTCTGGTACTGACCCTGTTCTTTGTGACCATCAAGCTGATGCAGAAGATCGGCACTGGAAAGTAATGCACATCAAAGGGCATCCGTTCTTCCGACGGATGCCCTTTTTGAAACGATGAGGGACGATGCAATGAAACGCGCACAATGGCTTCGGGATGCTGCGCTTACGCTGGGAATCATGCTGCTGACCTTTGCGCTGGTACTGATGATGCAGCGCTTTTTTGCGGTCGACAGACTGATTCCCATGCTGTTTGTGCTGGGGGTATTTCTGGTGGCGCTTCACACGAACGGCTATGTATGGGGCGTGGCGGCTTCGCTGCTGGGCGTGCTGGCGGTGAACTATGCGTTCATGTTTCCCTACTATGCCATCGACCTGCTGACTCCTGTCAACATGACCACGGCGGTGGTCATGCTTGCAGTTTCCATCATGACCAGCACGCTCACCACGCAGATTTCCATCCAGCAGGAATTGAAAGCCAACGCAGAGCGCGAGCGTATGCGCGCCAATCTGCTGCGCGCCATCTCCCATGACCTGCGCACGCCGCTTACCTCCATTTACGGCGCCTGTTCGGTACTTTTGGACAGCGCAGACAGCATTGAACGCAGCAGGCAGCGGGAACTTCTGGAGGATATGCGCAAGGAGTCGGACTGGCTGATCCGTATGGTGGAGAACCTGCTGACCGTTACGCGCATTGATGAAAAGCGTATGCTGGTGAAACGGACGCCGACCGTGCTGGAGGAACTGCTTGATTCTGTGCTGGTCAAATTCCGCAAGCACTATCCCGGCCAGCCGGTGCAGCTTTCTCTGCCGGATGAATTTGTGAGCATCCCCATGGACCCCATGCTGATCGAGCAGGTGCTGATCAACCTGCTGGAAAACGCTGTGATTCATGCCGAGGGTATGCAGACGCTGGAAATGAGCGTTTCGCTGGCAAACGGCAAAGCCTGTTTCTGTGTTCGCGACGATGGTTGCGGCATCCCCCGCGAACGGCTTGAAAAACTGTTTACAGGCTATCTGGATCGGGATCAGACTGTGAGCGACAGCCAGCGCAAGGGCATGGGTATCGGCCTGTTTGTATGCGCGGCCATCATTCGTGCCCACGGCGGTGAGATCACCGCTGCCAATCTGCCGGAGGGCGGCGCGGCGTTCCGTTTTGCACTGGATATGGAGGAAGACGATGAGCAACAATAACTATAAAATTCTGGTGGTGGAGGATGACCGTAGCGTAAGCAGCATGCTCAAAACCATGCTGGACGTATCGCCCTACGAGTGCATCAGCGCGGAAAACTGCTGCCAGGGGCTGATGATGCTGAGTTCCCATATGCCGGATCTGGTCATTCTGGATCTGGGCCTGCCGGACAAAGACGGCATGGAGTTCATCCGCACTGCACGTCGGGGCAATACTGCGCCCATTCTGGTGCTTTCCGCCCGCAGCACGGAAACGGACAAGGTGGAGGCGCTGGATTTGGGCGCGAATGATTACATCACCAAGCCCTTCAGCCCTGCTGAACTGATGGCACGTATCCGCGCCGCACTTCGCGCCGGACGCCGGAATGCGGCGGATGAAAGCGCGCTTTCCGGCAGTTTTGAACTGCATGATCTGGCGATTCACTACGCTGCGAGGCAGGTAACGGTGGGCGGTCAGCCCGTGCATCTGACCCAGACGGAATATAACATTCTGGTTCTGCTGGCGGAGCACGCCGGTAAACTGCTTACCTACGCCGCCATGCACAGCGCCATCTGGGGCGAGGCTGATCCCGGCGGCATCAAAAAACTGCAGGTGAACATGGCCAACCTGCGCAAGAAGCTGGGCATCCGCCCCGGCGATAACCGCTATATCGTGAATGAACTGGGCGTTGGCTACCGCATGCCTCTGGAAGAAGAATGAAAAATCTCCCCCGATGAAGCCGGGGGAGATTTTTTTAGAGGAATGAAGGAGCGTCAAACTGCAAACCGTTTTCCAGCGCATGATCGATGATGTGCTGATAATACCGCGGGAAGAGGGCTTCGGTTTCGTCGAAATCGTGCATCAAAAGAATGTGGCGGTTATTTTCGCCAAACAGGGAACTGCCGGATTTGGGAATGGTTTCGTGCATCTTGTTCCATATGGAATCTCTGGTGAAGGCGGGATCCAGAGACAGCTTGTATTCCTCAAAATCAAACGACCAGAAGGTATCAATGTCCGTATCCATGCTGTACTCCTGCCACCAGGAATAGGGAATGAAGGTATCGTTCACTTTGGAAAAATGCTGTTCGCGAAGATACTGCTGCAAAGCGTCCTTATGAGGGCCGCCTTTATCGCCGTATGGAAAACGGAAGGGACGGTAGCGGCGTTCCGTGCCACTGTCCTGATACAGCCTGTTCAGAACCGCTTCGCATTTTTCGATTTCCTGTATGCCTTCCTCCAGCGAAATGGATGAAAACGCAGGGTGGGAATAGCTGTGGTTGCCCACGATCATGCCGTTTTGGAGCGCATAAAGGGCTTCCTTGTAATAACGCTCCACGTTCTGGCCTACGGCAAAAAAGATGGCTGTGATCCCTTTTTCGTTCAGGTAATCCACCAGAGCCGGAGTGTTGCGGGAGGAAAGATCATCGATCGTCAGCAGGGCGCGGTTCATTTGGCATCTTCCTTTTAGGCGAGAATCAGATTTGCAGCCGCTTTCAGCGTATCTGCCACGGGCACGCCGGCGGTCAGCAGCGTTTCGCGGCTCTGGTGGCCGCGGGCGACCAGAATGCACTTTGCACCAATGGCGGCGGCCACCTCCGCATCGTGCAGCGTATCGCCAATCATCAGGGTTTCTTCGGGGGGAATGGGGCAGCTTTGCAGGTACTGCCTGCCGATTTCCTCCTTGCTGCCCGCGTAGATATCGCCCAGGCCCAGAATGGCGGCAAAATGATGCTGGATATCAAACTGCGCGATTTGCTGGGTGAGCAGATCCAGCTTGGAGGCGGAAAGCACCGTCTGCATCAGCCCGGCGGCGGCAAAGCGTTCCAGCGTTTCCAGCGCGTCCGTATGCAGCGGCACCGTGCTGAAGCCGCGTACGTATTCATCCATCCACGCATGGGCGATGGGGACAAAAATGTCATCCGTCACGCCTGCGCGTTCGTAATAAAGGCGAATGGGGAAGGTGAACTGGGCGTGATATGCCTCAATGCTGTCGATGGTGGGCAGGTTGAAGGTGGGGAAGATGCGGTTGCGTACATCCATGCCGTATTGCAAATCATCCAGCAGTGTGCCGTTCCAGTCCCAGAGAATCTGTCTGATCATTGTTTTCGTTCCTTTTCCATTGGGTTCGATTGATTGTACCACAAAACGGCGCAATAAAAAAGGCGTTCCGATGAACGGAACGCCTTTTGCATAGCCAATTTACGGAGCAACGGGAGCGGCGGGAGCTTCCTCAGCGGGAGCTTCTTCAGCGGCGGCTTCGGTAGCGGTCAGCAGGGCAGCCACTTCGGCCAGCTTGCTTTCGGCTTCGGTCTTGCCGGCGGTCAGCTCGGCGATCTGGGCTTCCAGCTCGGCCAGCTTGGCCTCGGCTTCAGCCTTGGCGGCTTCAAGAGCAGCGGCAGCTTCGGCCTTGACGGCTTCCAGCTCGGCGGCGGCAGCTTCGGCAGCAGCAGCGGCGTCAGCCTTGGCAGCTTCCAGCTCGGCGGCGGCAGCTTCGGCAGCAGCGGCAGCTT
>JAFYQB010000080.1 GCA_017547285.1 Clostridia bacterium | reverse complement strand
CCAAGCCCAATGTGCTGATGGTGATGAACCTGCCCAGCCTGGACAAATACGAAAACGACGTGAAGACCGGCGGCAAGATCTTTGTGGACTCCAGCCTGATCGAGCGCAAGGTTGCCCGTACGGACGTGGACGCCTACTACGTGCCCGCCACCCAGATGGCCAGCGACGCCGGTCTGACCGGTCTGGCCAATATGATCCTCGCTGGCAAGATTCTCAAGGAACTGGGCGAGTTTGAGGACGAAGAGGCTGTTGCCACTTCCCTCAAGAAGGTTGTTTCCGTCAAGCATCCTGTGATGTACGAGAAGAACTGGACCGCGCTGAAGATGGGCAGGGATTATTGATTCCTTAGTTACTTGTAGCTGAGCCACCTCATCAGTCACCCTTCGGGTGACAGCTTCCCCTCAAGGGGAAGCGTGCGAGGCTTGTACTTTTCCATACTTGCATTATCTCCACAGGAATAGCCATTGGCTGCCCGCTATTCTTCACTATCAATTATTTATTTTGGAAAGAAGGCATTCCGATGCTTAATATCCGCATTGAAAAGACCACCTGCCCCAAAGCCAAGCCCACCGATGAAACCGCGCTGGGTTTTGGCAAGATTTTTACCGATCACATGGCTATCATCGACTGGAACATGGAAAAGGGCTGGTATGATGCCCGCATCGTTCCCTTTGAAAACTTTTCCATGCATCCCGCCGCTACCTGCCTGCACTACGGCAGCGAGATTTTTGAAGGCCTCAAGGCTTATCGCCGCGCCGATGGCGGCATTCAGCTGTTCCGCCCGGACTGCAACGCCCGCCGCATGATGGAATCCGCCGAGCGTCTGTGCCTGCCCGAGCTGCCCGAAGAGGATTTCATGCAGATCCTGAAGGCTTTTGTGGAAGTGGAAGCGGAATGGACGCCTCACTCTCCCGGTACTTCCCTGTATCTTCGTCCCTTCATGTATGGCAACGACGACACCCTTGGCGTGCACGCAGTGCACAACGCCCGTTTCGCCATCATCGCCAGCCCTGTAGGCTCCTACTACAAGGAAGGCATCAACCCTGTTGGCATCATGATTGAGGATCAGGACGTTCGCGCTGTGCGCGGCGGCACCGGCTATGCCAAGTGCGGCGGCAACTACGCTGCCTCCAACCGTGCCGGCGAGCGCGCCGCTCAGAAGGGCTACAGCCAGGTGCTGTGGCTGGACGGCGTACACCGCAAGTATATTGAAGAAGTAGGTGCCATGAACGTCATGTTCAAAATCAATGGCGAAATCGTGACCCCCGAACTGAGCGGCTCCATCCTGCCCGGTGTTACCCGCCGCAGCTGCATCGAGGTGCTCAAGTCCAAGGGCTACAACGTGTCCGAACGTCTGCTGAGCATTGACGAGCTGGCTGAGGCGCTGGAAAACGGCACCCTCGAAGAAGCCTGGGGCTGCGGCACCGCTGCGGTTGTATCCCCCATCGGCAAGCTGGCCTACAAAGACAAGGAATACATCGTATCCGGCGGAAAGATCGGCGAAGTGACCCAGATGCTCTATGATACCCTCACCGGCATCCAGTGGAGCAAGATCGAAGACACCTTCGGCTGGATCGTCCCCGTCTGCTAACCAACTTCGTTGGATTTCTTCGGTGGAGTTGAGATCAGGCATAGGCTGTCCCACGATCCTTGCTCGACTGATTTCCACACTACGATCCAAACCAACTTCGTTGGATTTCTTCGGTGGAGTTGAGATCAGGCATAGGCCGTCCCACGATCCTTGCTCGACTGATTTCCACACTACGATCCAAACCAACTTCGTTGGATTTCTTCGGTGGAGTTGAGATCAGGCATAGGCCGTCCCACGATCCTTGCTTGACTGATTTCCACACTTTGATCCAAACTTTTTCGCATCAAATCAGATCCCAAAGAACGACAGGAGGAACCCCCAATGCGCTGCATCGCTCTGAGCGACATCACTTTGAAAACAGCCAACGGTTTGGCACTCAGTTTTAAGGAGAAAATTGAGCTGGCCAAGCTATTGGACCGCCTGAATGTTTCCGGGATCGAACTGGCTCCCATCCAGAACAAAAAAATCGATAGTCTGCTGGTCAAGTCCGTAGCGATGGCTGCGAAAAACGCCATCGTTGCGGTGCCGGTCAGTCAGAACGTGGAAAGCGTAGACGTGACATGGGCTGCCGTGAAGGAAGCCAAAAAGCCCCGTTTGCAGGTGCAGGCGCCCATGAGCCCCACCCAGATGGAATACTTCTGGCACAAGAAGCCCGATAAGATGCTGGAAGCCATCGCCCAGCTGGTGAAGGCCTGCCGCGAAAAGTGCGCGGATGTGGAATTCATTGCCGATGACGCCTGCCGCAGCGAGCGTGAATTCCTGTATCAGGCCATCAAGGTAGCGGTGGAAGCGGGCGCAACTGCCGTGACCCTGTGCGACGCCGCCGGTCTGATGTTCCCGGAGGAGTTCTCTGCTTTCATCGATGATGTAAAGACCAATGTGCCCGAAACCGCTTCCGTGAAGCTGGGCGTGCTGTGTTCCAACGCGCTCTCTATGGCCGGAGCCTGCGCCATTGCCGCCATCCGTGCCGGTGCAGACGAGATCAAGGCCGTTTCCTGCGCCAGCGATGTGACTGCGCTTTCCGATATCGCCGCCATCCTCAAGAACCGCGGCGACAGTTTCAGTCTGGGCTGCAGCATCCGCCATGCCGAGATCAAACGCATTACCGCGCAGATTGAATGGCTGTGCTCTGCCCGCGGCCAGAACACCATCTACGACGGCGGCGTATCCGCTGTGGCCGACGCAGCCGGTATGGTGCTCAGCGTTCACGATGATCTTTCCGCCGTCAGCAAAGCTGTTGACAAGCTGGGCTACACCCTGAGCGATGATGATATCGCCAAGGTGTTTGAAGCTTTCCAGGCCATTGCCGACAAGAAAGAAAACGTATCCGCCCGTGAGCTGGATACCATCGTGGCAAGTGTTGCCCTGCAGGTTCCCCCCACCTATCAGCTGGACAAGTACGTGATCAACTGCGGCAATGCCATTTCCGCCAGCGCACACATCCGTCTGCTGAAGGACGGTTCCGTGCTGGAAGGCATTTGTCTGGGCGACGGCCCCATCGATGCGGCGTTCAAGTCCATCGAACAGGTTGTGGGGCATCATTACGAGCTGGATGATTTCCAGATCCAGTCCGTCACCGAAGGCCGCGAGGCCATGGGTGAAACCGTTGTGCGCCTGCGCTCCGAAGGCCGACTCTACTCCGGGCGCGGCATTTCCACCGACATCGTGGGCGCCAGCATCCGCGCATATCTGAGCGCGCTCAACAAAATCGTTTATGAGGAGGCGGAAGCATGAACCTTTCCTTTTCCACACGCGGCTGGGCCAGCTGCTCCTGGGAAGAATGGCTTGATACCGCCACCGACATGAAGTTTGGCGGCATCGAAATTTACAATGCCCACAAGGAAGGTCGTCTGCTGGAAAAAAGCGGCCCCTTCCACAAGTACAGCATCAGCGCGACCGTGCGAATGCTGAACGAAAAGAAGCTCTCCATTCCCTGTCTGGATTCCTCCTGCGACCTTTCTGCCGAAGACGGCTCCGCCGTAGAAGAAGTCAAGCTGCTGATGGATATCGCCAGTGACCTGCGCACACCCTGCGTTTGCGCTTTTGCCAGCGAACAGAAGCAGGACGTGATTGAAAAGAACGTGGCTGAACTGCTGGACTATGCAGCGCAGAAGAACGTGATTCTGCTCATCAAGACCAGCGGCGTGTATGCTGACACCGCCAAGCTGCGCGAACTGATGAATCACTTTGCCTGCGACGAGCTGGGCGCACTGTGGGATGTGCATCACACCTGCCGCGATCACAAGGAATCCCCGGACGAGACCATCAAGAATCTGGGCGCGTATGTGAAGCATCTGCATCTGCGCGACTCCGATGATGATCTGCAGTACAACCTGATCGGCGAAGGCACGCTGCCCATTGCAGGCGTGATGCAGGCGCTGGCTTCCATCAACTACGACGGTTTCATTTCTCTGGAATGGAAACCTGAATGGATGGAGGATCTGCAGGACAAGGAGATCATTTTCCCCTATTTTGTGAACTACATGAACCGCTTTGAGAGCCCCCGCATGCTCAAAAAGCCGCTGTACTACAATCAGAGCCAGACCGGACAGTATGTGTGGAAGAAGGAAGCGCTGATCGAAACCACCTTCTCCCGCGTGCTGGACCGCATGGTGGAGGAATTTCCCGACCAGCTGGCCATCAAGTACACCACGCTCAACTACACCCGCACCTACGCTGAGTTCCGCGAGGATGTGGACAACTTTGCCCGCGCCCTGATCGCCCTTGGCGTAAAGCCCGGCAGCCACGTGACCATGTGGGCCACCAACCTGCCGCAGTGGTACATCGCCTTCTGGGCTACCACCAAGATCGGCGCAGTGCTGGTGACCATGAACACCGCCTACAAAATCCACGAGGCGGAATACCTGCTCAAACAGTCC
Source organism: Clostridia bacterium (assembly GCA_017547285.1). Lineage (GTDB taxonomy): Bacteria > Bacillota > Clostridia > Christensenellales > Aristaeellaceae > Limiplasma. Next base: position 38,481 of record JAFYQB010000080.1, on the reverse strand, counting down.
GACACCCATACGCTGATTCTGGAAAAGAGCTACCGTGACAGCGATTATCAGCAGATCATCAACGAGCTGTGCCCCGAACTGATGACCACGCCCAAGGGCAAGAGCCTGCATGCGCACCGCCTGCCCTTCCTGCGCAACGTCATCAGCGTTGGTTTCCAGCAGCCCGGCGCGATCTCCTGGGACGATGCGCTGGAACGCGGCAAGGCCGTTCCCGTAGAGGAAGTTTGGCGTCTGGCGGCGAACGTATCGCCCCACGATGTATGCAATATGCAGTACACCAGCGGTACCACCGGTTTCCCAAAGGGAGTAATGCTGACTCACTACAACGTGGTCAACAACGGCAAGTGCATCGGCGACCGCATGGATCTGTCCACTGCCGACCGCATGATGATCCAGGTGCCCATGTTCCACTGCTTCGGCATGGTGCTGGCGATGACCGCCTCCATGACCCACGGCGCGACCATCCTGCCCCTGCCCTATTTCAGCCCCAAGCCCGCGCTGGCCTGCGTGCATCAGGAGCACATCACCGCCTTCCACGGCGTGCCCACCATGTTTGTGGCCATGCTTGAGCATCCTGACTTTGAAAAGACAGATTTCTCCTACATGCGCACCGGCATCATGGCCGGTTCTCCCTGCCCCATCGCCAAGATGCGTGAGGTTGTGGACAAGATGCACATGAAGGAGATCACCATCGTCTACGGCCAGACCGAGGCTTCCCCCGGCTGTACCATGTCCAGCGCAGATGATCCGCTGGAACTGCGCGTAGCCACCGTTGGCCGTGCGCTGCCGGAGATCGAGTGCCGCATCATCAACCCCGAAACCAACGAAGAACTGCCCGTTGGCGAAATCGGCGAGTTTGTAGCCCGCGGCTACAACATCATGAAAGGCTATTACAAAATGCCCGACGCCACCCGTCTGGCCATTGATGAAGACGGTTGGCTGCACACCGGCGACCTTGCCTGCAAAAACGAGGACGGTACCTACCGCATCACCGGCCGCCTCAAGGATATGATCATCCGCGGCGGCGAGAACATCTACCCCAAGGAGCTGGAGGAGTTCATTTACACCCACCCCAAGGTCAGCGATGTTCAGGTCATCGGCGTGCCGGACGAGCAGTACGGCGAGGAAATCATGGCCTGCATCATCCTCAAGGAAGAGGAGCAGATGACCGTGGAGGAAATGAAGCAGTACATGCGCGAACGCATCGCCCGCCACAAGGTGCCCAAGTACATTGCCTTTGTGGACAGCTTCCCCATGAACGCCGCCGGCAAAATTCTCAAATACAAGATGCGCGAACAAGCCATCGAGCAGCTCAAGCTGCAAAAAGCTGCCAGCATCGAAACTGCCTGATTTCAGGTATTGACCTTTCTGCCATTCCGTTTTATGATAACGGTAGGTTGAAACGGTTCATCAGCGCGACCCGTTCAAACGGGCCGCGTTTTTTCCAGAACGGAGGAAAAATATGAAAGCTGCTGTATTCCATGGTAAGGGCGATATTCGGGTGGATGCCAATTATCCCATGCCCAAAGTAGGCGATCATCAGGTACTTCTGCGCGTAAAGGCCTGCGGCGTTTGCGGTACGGACGTGCATATTCATGCCGGTGCGCAGGGCGCAACGGACTGCAATCCCCCCGTCATCCTTGGCCATGAATTTGCTGGCGAGGTGGTGGAGGTAGGCTCTGCCGTAAGCCGCATCAAGGTGGGCGATCACATCACCGTTAACCCCAACATTTCCTGCGAAGCGTGCGATGCCTGCCGCCGCGGCGATGTGCACTTCTGCGATACCATGACCGCCACCGGCGTCAATCACGACGGCGGCTTTGCCGAGTACTGCGTGGTGCTGGAAAAGCAGTGCCATGTGATCCCGGACAGCGTCCCCTTTGAAGAAGCCGCCATGTGCGAGCCTGTGGCCTGCTGCCTGCACGGCATCGACCTTTCCAACATCAAGCTGGGCGACACCGTCATGATTATTGGCGGCGGCACCATCGGCATGATCATGCTGCAGCTGGCGCAGCTGAGCGGCGCAGTGCGCTGCGTACTGCTGGACGTGAACGAAAACCGTTTCCCGCTGGCCAAAAAGCTGGGCGCAGAACTTACGCTGAATCCCGCCAAGGATGATGTGCCTGCTGAACTCAGGAAGCATGGCTTTACCGATATCCGCGTGGTCATCGAATGTGCCGGCAAGGCACAGACCGTGATGGATGCCATTGAGTACGCCGGCAAGGCTGCGACCGTCATGATTTTCAGCCTGACTGAGCCGGACTGCTCCATTCCGTGGATGCCCTTCGCCGCCTTCAAGAAGGAACTGACTTTGAAGACCTCCTTCGTCAATCCCAACACCCAGGGCCGCGCTGCGCAGATCATCACCTCCGGCCGTCTGAACCTGAAGGATCTGATCAGCGACCGCGTTGCGCTGGATGATATCAACGAGGCCTTCAAGCCCGGCCTGCGCAACGGCAAGACTGTTATCATTCCCTAAACCACAGGAGGCTTTATGGATCTGTTTGACATTCTGGGTCCGGTCATGGTCGGACCCAGTTCCTCCCACACGGCGGGGGCGGCGCGCATCGGTTTGATCACCCGCCTTTTGCTGGGCACGGAGCCTTCTCAGGCACGTATCGGCCTGTACGGCTCCTTTCAGAAAACCTATCGCGGCCACGGCACCGACAAGGCGCTGATCGGCGGTCTGCTCGGCATGGCTGTGGATGATGAACGCCTGCGTGAAAGCCTGCGCTATGCGGACGAACAAGGACTGCGTTATTCTTTCTACAACGCAGACGCCCGCGGCGCACACCCGAACACCGTGATCATGGACGTGGACAGCGCGGATGGACGGCATATCTGCGTGCAGGCGGCCTCCATCGGCGGCGGCGAAATCGAAGTGCAGTCCATCAACGGACTGGAAGCCGGTTTCAGCGGACATGAAAATACGCTGGTTATCACCCAGAAGGATACCAAAGGTATGATCGCGCAGATTTCCAGCGTGCTTTCCGCCAGTTCCCTCAACATAGCCACCATGCGCGTATTCCGCCGTTCCGTGGGCGGCGAGGCCATGATGGTGATCGAGATCGACGGAGAAGCCGACAAAACGCTGATCGACTGTCTGTCCGCCATGCCGGGCATTTATCATGTGGCGTATGTTGCCGCCCGCAGCAAAGGGGTATAACCATGCAGACGATTGCTGAATTTTTGAGAAACGCCGCCAAGTACGGCGATCTTGGCAAAGCCGCGCTGCGCTGGCAGGCCAAGGAAGAGGGCTGCGATGAAAGCATCCTGATGGCACGCATGCACGACCGGCTCTCCGTAATGCGCGACAGCGCAAAGGCCGGTCTTTCCCCCACGCTGCGTTCCGTCAGCGGTATGGTGGGCGGTCAGGCGGCCAAGATGTTTGTTCCCGAGGAAATCAACCGTTTCGGCCTGTTGGGCAAAGCGGGCGCTTATGCCATGTCCATTGCCGAGTACAACGCCTGCATGGGCAAAATCGTTGCCGCGCCCACAGCGGGCAGCTGCGGCATTCTGCCCGGTGCGCTGCTGGCTGCACAGGAGCAGGATGGCTTTACAGATGACGATCTGGTGATGGCCTTGTTCACCGCCGCCGGTATTGGCCGCATTATCGCTTTGCAGGCTACCATCAGCGGCGCGGAAGGCGGTTGTCAGGCCGAATGCGGCGCGGCTGCCGCCATGGCTGCCGCTGCGCTGGTGCAGCTCTACGGCGGCACGCCCGAGGCCAGCACGCATGCCAGCGCCTTTGCGCTTATGAACATGCTGGGTCTGGTTTGTGACCCTGTTCACGGTCTGGTGGAGGTGCCCTGCGTGTACCGCAATGTAGGCGGCGTATCACAGGCGCTGAGTGCGGCGCAGATGGCGCTTTCCGGCGTTAAGAGCCCCATCCCCTGTGATGAAGTGATTCTTGCCATGAAGGATGTGGGCGACGCGCTTCCCGCCTCCCTGCGCGAAACCGGCGAGGGCGGATGCGCTGCGTGCCGGAGCGTATGCGGAAAGAAGTAATCAAAGAAGACCGTCAGCTGACGGTCTTCTTTGATATGCGGTCCTTTTGCGCTGAGCCCAGCGCCCAGCCAAATGCAAGAGTAATACCCGCCATCACCAGCAGATACACCCAGAAAACGGGCACATACGTGCCAATTGCGTCAAAAACGAAGTTGGTAATGGGCGGGCCCAGCGAGAAGCCCGCTGTGTTGATGGCGCTTACAATGCCCAGCATCTGCGCATAGCTTTTTCGCCCGAACAGTTCCGCCGTTACCAGCGGGATCATGATCGTTTCCAGCGGCAGAGCGACCGCAGAAATAATGGAATAGCCGTACGCCATCACTTTGCCGGCTGCCGTGGGCCTGATGCCGATGAGCATCAGGAGCGTACCAAGAGCGGCAATATCGCAAAGAAGCATGGTTTTGCGTATTCCCTTGCGGTCATACAGAAAACCCACCAGAAACTTACTGCCCGTCAGCGCAATGGCACTCAGGCTGAGCGCAGAAGCCGCAGTGGATGAATCCAATCCAGCGTTGCTCATGTGGTTGGCGTCACAGCCCACAATGCTTTGCAGCACCATACCTGTCAGAAAAATGCTGATCGCCGCAATATAGAAATACGGTTTGGCAAGTGCTTCACGCAGGGTGATGCCTTCCCAGTCCGCGCCTTTGGGCTGCTTTTTGGCCGCTTTGACAGGCGCCTCACCGGAAGGCACATTGCGAAACAGCGCGACAACCAGCACGCCCGCTGCTAACAGAATCAGCGCAGTCAGGCGGTATGCACTTCGGTAACTGAACACGCTTTCATTGATGATGGGCGACAAAACCTGCATTGCCAGCGCACCGCCCAGACCATTGGCGCACAGCACCAGCCCTGTCATGGTGCCTTTGTTTTCCCTGCACCACAGATTGACCACATAGCTGGCCATGGTTGTGGATGCCATGGTGAGGCCAACGCCAAGCATGATGCCGCCCAGATAGATAAGCGTAAGGTTTTCAGCGCTTGCCCAGACCAGCATGGCACCAATCAGAAACGCAAAGCCGAAAGCGATCAGCTTTCTGGGACCGTATTTAACGACCAGTGCGCCAAAAAACAGGTTAAGGATTGCCGTGGTAATGTAACGGAAGGTATCCATCAGCGAGTACGGCCCGTATTCGATTCCCAGCGCTTTGGGTACCGCAACCATAAACAGTTTTCGCGGCGTGGAAGCAAATCCAAGCACCGTAAAGACCATCAGGAAACAGCATGCCACCATGACCCATTCATAGGAAAAGCGCTTCTTTTCCTTGTGCATTTTCAACCCTTCTTTGTTTTGCTTTCCAAAAAGCAAGCCTCCGTCCAGATGGAACGGAGGCTTGCTCTGGTTTCATCCTTAGCCGAGGATCGCGGTGGGCGTATAACGGATTTCATAGGTACCGCAGCCCACGGTGCCATAGTTCATGCCTTCGGGCGCATTGGGCAGATCAACTTCCGCCGTGCAGCCGAAGGGAACGTTGAAGCGGAGGGTCAGATCGTCGCCTTCAATCTCCCATGCGATTTTCCACTCGCCGCTGGCGCTCTGGTAGGCCGCATCCACCTTGCCGATAGCGCGGTGCGGCATGGGCTGAATCCTGACATGGGTAAAGCCGGGCGCACTTTCTACCGGCTGCAGACCGGCGCAGCGGCGCCAGATCCACTCGGCAATGCTGCCGTAGGCATAGTGGTTAAAGCTGTTCATGCCGGTATCGGAAATGGTGCCGTCCGGCAGCAGGCTGTTCCAGCGCTCCCAGATGGTGGTCGCACCCAGATGGATCTCATACAGCCAGCCGGGGAAGTCCTCGCGCAGAAGCACTTCGTAGGCCAGATCATCCATGCCGTTTTCGGAGAACGTGGGACAAAGCAGCGGCGTGCCGGTAAAACCGGTGCGCAGGCGGTTGCCGCTGCGGGTGAACTGGTGACGCAGTCCCTTCTGCATACGCTCGCGATCCGGGCCAAGATCGTAGGCCAGCGCCAGCACATGCGCGGTCTGGGTTTCCACGGCCAGTCGGCCATTGGGCGTAAAGTACTCATCGCGGATTTCCTTGAGCAGGCGTTCGGCCAGCGCTTCGTACTTTTCAGCGTCCTCAGTCTTGCCAAGCACACGGGCAGCCTTAGCAGTGAGCATGGCGCTGTGGCGGTGATAGACATCCGCGATAAAGGCGTTGTCCGTGCCGCCGAGGGTGATCTCATCCGGGTTGGGGTTGTCCAGTCCCAGCCAGTCGCCGTAGTGGAAATGCGTGCGCCATGCATGGTTGTCGCCATCGGTGCGGGTCATGTAATCCACCCACATCTTCATGCCGTCATAGCATTGCTCCAGAATGGTCTTGTCGCCGTAGTAGCGGTACAGGTTCCACGGCATGATGGTAGCAGCGTCGCCCCACACGGTGCTGCAATCCGGCTCATCCAGCTGGAAGCGCGGGATGACCACCGGCACTGCGCCGCCGATCTCGCGCTGCTCGCTGTTCATATCGTACAGATATTTGCGGTAGAAGGCGTAGCAGTCACGGTAGAAGCATGCCGTGGGGCTGAATACCTGTGCGTCGCCCGTCCAGCCCATGCGCTCGTCGCGCTGCGGGCAGTCGGTGGGTACGTCGATAAAGTTGCCGACCATGCCCCAGCCCACGTTTTCCATCAGTTTGTTGATGAGCGGATTGCCGGTAACCAGCTTGCCGGTCTCCGGCAGATCGGAATGCAGCACCAGCGCGGTGAAATCATCGGGATTGACATCTTCCACGCCCTCGATGCACACATAGCGGTAGCCGTAGAAGGTGAAATGCGGCTGAATGACGAACGGTTCGCCATTGGAAGTAAAGATATACTGCGCCAGCGCGGAACGAAGATTTTCGGTATAGAAACAGTCATCCTGCAGAATTTCGCCCACGCGGATCCTGATCTGCTTGCCCTTGGGCTCGTTCACGCGGAAACGGAAGATACCGGCCTGATTCTGGCCCAGATCCAGCACCTGTTCGCCCTTGGGGGTAATGATCTTCTCAACAGGTTTGATTTCCTTCTGAATGCGCACAGGCACGCTCAGGCGGTCATGCAGAGGCGGTTTTTTGCCGTTATACAGGGAAACCGCCTCGGGTTCGCTGTCCGGCATGGACGCGTCCCAGATCTCGCCGTCGTAGATGTTGGATTCCTGAATGGGGCCGCGGCGCACGGTCCAGCTTTCATCCGTACCGAATACGGCTTCGGTACCGTCTTCGTAGGTTACGTGCACTTCGGCCAGCAGCGCCCATTCGTTGCCGTAGTGGCCGGGCGCATTGCGGTTATAGTCCACCCAGCAGAAACGACCCTTGTACCAGCCGTTGCCCATCCACACTTCCAGCCTGCCGCCGTTATTCAGCTGTTTGGTGATATCATAGGTCTGCACCTGCAGCCACTGGTGGAAGTTGTTGCAGTAGGGAGTCAGGTATTCCTCGCCCACGCGTTCGCCGTTCAGATAGGCCTCGTACAGACCCAGAGAGGTGATATACAGGCGGGCTTCCTTCACAGGCTTTTCCGTCTTCACATTGCCCGCAAAAATGGGATGACGCTTTTCGGTGCTTTCGCAGGTGATCCATTTGGCCTGCCACGCCTCATCCATCTTGCCGGTTTCAAACCACTGGATCTCGCTCGCGCCGCGATCACCCTCGTCGGTCACGGCCTCTACCTGCCACCAGTAACGGGTGCGGGGCGCAAAGGTACACGGCAGCTGGAAGCCGAGAGGGCTGATATCCGCCTGCTCGCCGCTGTCATAAATGATGTTTTCCATGTCGGCGTCGCTGGCTACCCGAACACGGGCGGATGCCATCTTTTCACCCTCCGCCGCCTCAATCAGCCAGCTGACAACAGGCGTGCCCAGATGGTAGCCCATGGGTTTATCCAGATGCACCATTTGACAATGGGTAATCTTCATAAATGAATCCTCCGTATGTTTCTATGGGATTGTCAAGTGTCCAAAACCTTTCTTTTATTATCCAACACAAGGTGCAACTTGTCAAGAAAATACGCGCGTGATATACTGCTTTTATCTATGTTTACCAAGGAGGATCAACGTGGCAAAACAGCTTCGCAACATCGGTATCTTCGCCCATGTAGACGCGGGCAAAACCACGCTTTCCGAACAGCTTTTAACCCATGCGGGCGTACTGCGCAAGGCTGGCAGTGTGGACGCCGGAACAGCCAGAACGGATGATCTGCCCATTGAGCAGCGGCGCGGCATTTCGGTCAAGGCCACCTGTGTGCAGCTGACCTGGAAAGATGTTGCCATCAACCTGATCGACACCCCCGGCCACGTGGATTTTACCGCCGAGGTGGAGCGTTCCCTGTGGGCGCTGGACGCGGCGGTGCTGGTGATCTGCGGTGTAGAGGGCATACAGCCGCAGACCGAGACGCTGTTCCACGCCCTGAAGGAACAGCAGATCCCTACCATTCTGTTCATCAACAAGATGGACCGTGAGGGCGCAAATCTGGATGCGGTGATGCGCCAGATCCACCGCCTGCTCTCCCCTTCCGCTGTGTGCACGGACGATTTTGACGGCATGCTGGAAGCCCTGTGCGATTTGGATGACGAACTGATGGAGCGCTATTTCAGCGGCGATCTCCCGGAGCAAAGCGAACTTATCTCCAAATGGCAGGAGCATGCCCTGCGCGGCCTTGCCCATCCCGTTCTGACGGGTTCCGCGCTGCGCGATATGGGCATTGAACCGCTTCTGGATGCCATTCTCACCTGTCTGCCTCCGCCGGAAAGCAGCAGCGACGAGCTGTGCGGCGTGGTGTTTGCCGCTGCCCAGGACCGAATGCTGGGGCGCGGCGTATGGGTACGCCTCTACGGCGGCAGACTGGAAAACCGAACGGCCGTGGATCTGCCTGCCGGTGTGGATCCGCTCACTGGCGCGGAACGCTGGGTGCAAAAGAAAATCACCCAGATCCGCACGGTGGACGGCGCAGACGCGGGAACGCTGTGCGCGGGCGAGATCGCCGTGGTGTACGGTTTAGGTGATATCAAGATCGGTCATGTGCTGGGCTCATCAAAACACCTGCCCCGCCGCGTGGAACCCGGCCATCTGCGCACGCCGCTGATGACCGTGCAGGCCATTCCCGACAAGCCGGAGGACATGCCTGCGCTGCGCACTGCCTGTGATATTCTCTCCGGTGAGGATCCGCTTCTGGAAGCGCACTATGTGCGTTCGCTCAACGAACTGCACCTGCATGTGATGGGCGCGATCCAGCTGGAAATTCTGGAAGAGCTGCTCTCCACCCGTTTCGGACTTTCGGCGCATTTCTCCAAACCGGCAGTCATTTATCGCGAAACCCTTGCCAAACCCACCTTCGGTTTTGTGGCCTACACCATGCCCAAGCCCTGCTGGGCGGTCATGCGCTTTGAAATGGAACCCGGCCCCCGAGGCAGCGGCGTGACCTTTGCTTCTGCGGTGCCGGAACGCACCATTCAGCTGCGCTATCAGCATCAGGTGGAGCAGGCTTTGCCCCTGGCGCTGGCGCAGGGCCGACTGGGCTGGCAGGTCACCGATATCAAAATTACCCTGGTGGATGGCAGCGATCACATCTGGCATACCCATCCGCTGGACTTTATCGTAGCTACGCCCATGGGCATTCAGGATGGCCTGCAGCGCGGCGGAAGCGTGCTGCTGGAACCCATTCTTGCCATTCGTTTCCTGCTGCCGCCGGAATGCGTGGGAAGGGTAATCAGTGATGTGGCAGCCATGCGCGGCGAGGTGCTGGAAACCCTCACCGAGGATGACCGCGTGATTTTGACCGCCAAAGTACCTGTGGAAAGCAGCATGGACTACGCCACAACGCTTGCTTCCATCACCAGCGGACGCGGCACCATGAGCGTACAGCTGGACAGCTACCGTGAATGCCCGCTGGAACTGGGCGCAACCGCCCGCCGCCGAAACGTTGACCCCGTCGATCAAAGCCGTTACATTCTGGCCGCACGCAGCGCGCTGGAAGGCGGTATCTTCGATATCTGAGAAAGGAGTTTCCCCATGCGAACCTTTAACGTCAACAGCCCCTTCCTCTACGGCGTGACCGCCGTAGTCATCGTTTATGTACTGGCGCAAAGTCTGTTCTTCCTCATCCGTGCCTCGCGCCGCGCCAGAGAGCTTGGCATTCAGACCCGGATCATCAAAAAGACCATTCTCTCCACCAGCCTGTTTACCATCGCTCCGGCAGCCGCGATCCTGCTGGGCGTGATCACCCTTTCCAAGTTCATGGGTCTGCCACTGCCGTGGCTGCGCCTGAGCATTCTGGGCGCGCTCACCTATGAGCTGCCCGCCGCTTCCAGTACCGCTACCGCCATGAACCTGAGTCTCAGCGCCTCCATCACCGATCCCAAAGCCTATACGGCCATTGCCTGGGTGATGACGCTGGGTATCATTCCCGGCATCTTCGTGGTGCTTTTCGGCCTCAAAAAGATGCAGTCCGGCATTGTCTCCCTCAAATCCAAGGATCCCAAATGGGGCGAGATTTTCATGTCGAGTATGTTCCTTGGCATGATCAGTGCATTCGTCGGCATGCTGTTCAGCGATGTGCGCATGGGCCTGCCCGGTTTTATCCCGATCGCCGTTGCACTGGTTTCTGCGCTGCTGATGGCTGTGGAGGGCATTCTGATCAAGGTTTGTAAATGGGGCTGGCTGGAACAGTATGCGCTGCCCATTTCCATGCTGGGCGCAATGGCTGCCTCCATCCCGCTGACTGCGCTGATGGGCTGCTGAAAGGAGGAACCACCTATGAAAACCTACAATGATTCCGTACATTTCTATGGCCGCATCTGGGTGGCGTTGGGCATTTTTCTGATGATCATGGTTCCGGTTTCCACCTGCGTATACTACGACGCATGGCCGGCCTTTGAGCATGTGTTCAAGGGGCTGCTGGGCGTCGCGCCCATCTTCTGGACGGTGGGTATCATCGAAGTCTTCACGTATGCGCCCATGCTGGGAACCGGCGGCACGTATCTGGGCTTCATCACCGGCAACCTGACCAGCCTCAAGGTGCCTGCCGCGCTCAACGCCATGCAGGCCGCCAACGTGGAGGCCACCAGCGAGGAAGGCGAAGTCATTTCCACTATTGCCATTGCTACCTCTGCCATCGTGACCACGCTGATTATCGCGCTGGGCGTGCTGATGCTGGGCTACCTGCAGCCCTTGCTGGAATCCCCCGTACTCACTCCCGCTTTTGACAACATCCTTCCTGCCCTGTTCGGTGGGCTGGGCGTGGTGTACATCTCCAAAAACTGGAAGATCGCCATTGCGCCGCTGGTGTTCATGATCGTCCTGTTTGTGCTGGTGCCCTCGCTGGCCAGCAGTGTTGGCGTGCTGGTGCCTGTGGGCGCGCTGGTGTGCATTGGCGTGAGCCGCATCCTGTACAAGAAGGGCAAGCTGTAAGGAGGCATCTGTATGATCTGGATCATTCTGGCCGCGCTGGCTGTGTTCGCTGCCGTGCTGCTCATCCGCGCTGCTGCGTTCAGGCCGCAGCACAAGGAACCCGCAGATACGGCTCCCGAAACAGTGGACGAGCAGAAGGCGATTTCCCATCTGCAAACCCTGATCCGCTGCAAGACCGTATCCTACCGCAATAAGACGCTGGAAGACAATGCTGAGTTTGAAAAGCTGGAAGCCCTGCTTCCGGAACTGTTCCCCAACGTATGCAGGACCTGCGAGCTCGTCAAGCCCAATCCTCGCGCGCTGCTGTTCCGCTGGAAAGGCCAGTCCGACGCCCAGCCCGGCGTGCTGATGGCGCACTATGACGTGGTGCCGGTCAACGAGTCCGACTGGCAGAAGCCTGCCTTTGACGGCATCATTGAAGACGGCATCCTTTGGGGCCGCGGCACGCTGGACACCAAAGCCACTTTCTGCGGCATTCTGGAAGCGGCCGACAACCTGATCGCCGCCGGCTTCGTGCCTGCCAACGACCTGTATCTGGCCTTTGGCGGCGATGAAGAGATCAGCGGCGAAGGCGCGCCCTCCATGGTTCGTTGGTTCCAGCAGCACAACATCACCCCTGCTTTCGTGCTGGATGAAGGCGGCGCGGTGGTGGAAAATGTATTCCCCGGCGTGAAAGTTCCCTGCGCAGTGGTCGGCACCGGCGAAAAGGGCCCGATGGATGTGAAGCTCACGCTCAAAACCAGCGGCGGACATTCCTCCACGCCCCCGCCTCACAGCCCTGTAGGCGTGCTGGCGCAGGCAGTGAATCGTGTGGAAAGCCATCCCTTCCCCTTCACGCTTACCGCGCCCGCTGCCGAAATGTTTGATACCCTTGGACGCCGCTCCACCTTCCTCTACCGCCTGATTTTTGCCAACCTGTGGTGCTTCAAGCCCGTGCTCAACCTGATCTGCCGCATGAGCGGCGGCGAATTGAACGCGCTGGTGCGCACCACCGTTGCCTTCACTCAGATGCAGGGCAGCGCCGCCAGCAACGTGCTGCCGCCCGAGGCATGGGTGGGTGCAAACATGCGACTCATCTGCGGCGAGACCGTGGAAAGCGCGAAAGCGTATCTGGAAAAGGTGATTGCCAACCCCAATATTACGGTGGACGTGGTGATGGGCATGAATCCCTCCCGCATCTCCCGCACGGATGACGAACCCTTCCAGCGTTTGTCCAAAGCCATCCGCGGCACATGGACCAATGCCGTGGTTTCCCCCTACCTGATGCTGGCCTGCTCTGACAGCCGTCATTACGGCGTGCTTTCTGACCATGTTTACCGTTTCTCCGCCATGGCGCTTACCAAGGAGGAGCGCGGCCTGATCCACGGCAATAACGAGCGCATTCCGCTGGAAACCGCTGTGAAGGTCGTTGCCTTCTACCAGCGGCTGATCCGAGGCTGTTAGCAGGGGCTGAGCCCCTGCACCCCGTACTGAGGCCGTTTCACGGCCTCAGGGGCTAATCTTTTCAGTTTGTTGATGCATCTAAGACCGCCGGAGGTCAAACAACGACCTCCGGCTCGCTTGTGCGCGTTTTCTTTTGCAAACAGCAACACCCTTCGGCGCAATGGCCGGAGGGTGTTGCTTATAATATGCTGCTGTTTCACCTCATCCGACCCGCTACGCGGGCCACCTTCCCCTCAAGGGGAAGGCTTGGGAGGTTGCCAATCTACTCTCTTGAGAAAATAGCAATGGAATGGTGAGAAGTCCATGTACTGCCTCGCCTCATGAAAGAGCAGCAAGGGCGAACGTGCTGTAACGCTTTTGGCTTCCCCTCAAGGGGAAGGCTGATTGCTTCTGAAGTCAAAGCGTATGAAAGATGATTTTGCTTGAAAGCACGGCGTCTGCTGCGCCCTGTCATTCAATTCGGGAAAATGCCCCGCCTCTCCGGCTTCCCCTCGAGGGGAAGCTGTCACCGCAGGTGACTGATGAGGTGGAAAAGCCACGGTACTCAAGCCGCTTATTTTCCCTCACACATTCCAATGCAGCTGGAACCCATTCTCCACCAGCAGCTTCTGGTAATCTTCCAGATGCTCGTTGAGCACGTCCACAGGCTTGCAGCCTTTGCTCAGGCAATAGGCAGCCAGATAGCCAGCCGCTTCGCCCACCGTCCATTCCACAGGGTGCAGACGGAAGCAGCCGCCGGTAACGTGAGTCGCTCCGATGTTTTTGCAGGCAGGCAGCAGGTTTTTCATCCGCACAGGGATCATGGCAGAAAGAGGGATCTCGAACCGCTGGGCGGGCTGATACATGGTGGTGCCGGTACGGGTGGTCTTGTGCAGATCCATGGCGTAATGCCCCACGCCCACGCTGTCTTTGAGCCGGACAGGCGCTGGATTGAACGTTTCAGCCACGTCCTGCTCCACGATGGTTTTCCTGGCCACGATACGGCGGGATTCGCGGATATAGGGTGCTTTGGCCAGACCGTTCTCCGTACCCAGATGTTCACCGTCCAGACGAACATTGTAGCCCTGCTCCCAAAGCCAGTAGGCGCAGCACAGGGTCTGTTCACGGGCCTGCTGCAAATGGTAATCACGGTCGGGATCATCGATCACGTTGCCAAACTCGTAGTCGTTCTGCGGCCAGTTGAGCAGCGTGATTTCCGGACGGTCATCGGTATAGTACGGCGGATACTGAATGCGGCGATAGGTCCACAGGCCGAGGGAGCCGGGCTTTACATCGTCATTGAACATGCCGTACAGGCTTTCGCCTGAGGCGCCATGCGCCACCCATCTCAGAATCTTTCGTCCGTCGCGTTCTCTGTTCAGCCAGTACTCATAGTTCGCAGGCTTTGACATCGGCGTGCGTTCTTTGTCCAGCGCCAGCGCGGCTACCCAGGTAATGGGCTGATGATCCTCGCTGTCAGCTGTTTCAGGCGCGCTGGGCTCGCCGTACTCGCTTTTGGCTTCCGCTCCGATGCGGTACTCCGTGCCGGTCAGGGGAAGCAAATCGCCGCAGTCGGTCGCATCCAGAAAGTACGCCGCGCTGATTACATCCTGTGTGCCATCTCGATGCCGCACCGTAACCGTCTGCACCGTATCCTCCTTTACAGCGGCGGATACGGCTTCCGTTTCCAGATCAATGGTCAGAAGTCCGCTTTGCCGGTATGGTTCGATCAGTTCGCAAAGCAGCCGGTGCGCCAGCTTCGGCGAATGCGCAATGCGGCTTACCCAGCTTTGGCCGGGACAGAAGATCTGCTGGTTTTTCAGCAGGCCGCTGGCTTCGGGCATGGCCTTGTAGGCATCCCGAACCGCTTTGCGATAGTTCAGATAGCTCTGCGTTGCGCCCTGTTCCTCTATCCACTGGTTTTCATCCGGCGGAACGGCCTGACTGGTCAGCTGCCCGCCGATCCAGTCGGTTGCCTCGCACAGATAGACGTTTTTTCCCATCCGGCAAGCCGCAATGGCCGCCTGTACGCCGCCTGTGCTGCCGCCAATAACGGCAATATCCACTGTACGCATGAGCAATCTTCCTTTCCATCAGGATCCGGCGGATTTGTATTTGCGAACGCCCAGCCGCCACAGAGCATAGGCAGGGATGAAAAACAGCGGCGCCAGCAACGGCAGGAAGGCAAAGCCCGCGCCTGCGCGCCCCAGCAGGAATTGAAGCGGATAATACTGAAACAGCGCGTAAGGAATGATATACGTGCCGAATTTCACGAATCCTTCGCCATAGATTTCCAGCGGATAGGCAAAGTGCTCCCTCGCGCCGTCGGTAAAACAGTTCATGAACTCAAGCCCTTCCAGCGTAAAAAAGCTGAGCGCGGCATAGATCAGGAACAGCGCACTGAACACACATACGCCGCCAAGGATCATCAGGCCAAGGCAAAGACACCGCAAGGCCGTCCATTCCACGCCGGAGGCTGCTATACCCATCGCCAGCGTGACCACACCCTGTGCCAGACGGCCAATGCGCGTAAACTCCAGCTTCTGACACATCACCTGAAAGATCAGGCTGCGCGGGCGCACCAGCACACGGTCGAACTCCGCATGGCGGATCATCCCGGGAAAGGTGTCAAAACCGCGGAAGAACCACTCCGCAAGCGGGAATGAAATCCACATGATGCTGGCGCTGAGCAGGCATTCCCCCATGGTATAGCCCTTTACGCTGCCAAATCGATCCAGCAGGAAGTACAAAGTCAGGAACGCCGTAAAGGTAGTAATGAACTGCCCGATTACTGCAAAGAAAAAGGATTTTTTGTACGCCATGCGGCTCTTGAGATGCATGGCAAAGAACTTGAAATACAATTTCATCGCCGTCAGCCTCCCTGTACGCACAGCTTGCGAAGGCCGCGGTTCTGCAGTGTCCAGCCAATGAAGGCCATCACGCCCAGCCAGAACACCTGCAGGCACAGCATTTCAACCATCGCACCGCCGGAAAGGTCGCCTGAGTAAATACGCAAAGGCGCATTGGCCATAGAGCCAAACGGCGAATAGTGGAAGATGTTGGCAAGCCACACCGGCAGGAAGGGCAGCGGGATCAGGTCGCCGCTTAACAGTTCCGCCACGGGAAGCATCATAAAGCGGATGCCCTCGGAGGACAGCGTATAGAAGCAGGTAAAATACAGGATCATGCTGAACGCCACGCCCACGCATGCCGCCAGTCCCAGAGACAGCACAAAACAGCCAAGGGCCAGCGGATTTGCCGGAGCGTTCAGCCCCCAGGGCGCGGGCACCAACGAAGCCACGATGAACAGCGGCACACAGCGCAGGATCACACGGCTCACGCGCAGGGCCAGCGTGCGGGCAAACCACATGCCGTACAGCGAGGTCGGCCGGCACAGCTCATACGCCACGCTGCCGTCCAGCACCTTGGTGAACAGTTCATTGTCAAACGTCCAGGTATTGAGCAGCGCAAGCAGCGCCTGTCTGAGCCAGATATAGCTGACCAGCGCCTCAAACGCCATGGGAAATCGGTCCGGCGAGGCTTC
Organism: Clostridia bacterium; assembly: GCA_017547285.1. Taxonomy (GTDB): domain Bacteria; phylum Bacillota; class Clostridia; order Christensenellales; family Aristaeellaceae; genus Limiplasma. The sequence continues at coordinate 22,122 of JAFYQB010000080.1, read as the reverse complement.
ATAAAATGCCTTGTACAGCAGAATTTCCATAAAGCCCCAGAAAAACTGGGTCACCACGCCTGCCCAAGCGGCAGTGCGGTACTGCAGGCCGTAAATCACGCGCATGCGGAAAAAGGTGAACAACGCTTTCATCGGTTTCACCTCACATGCCGTAGCGGGCGTACAGGTCGGCGGCCAGCTCGTCCAGCGAGTGCGCGCTGGGGTTGACCGCACGCACATCATCAAAGTTTCCGTCCAGCAGCAGCTTGCCCTTGCCGATCAGCAGAATGCGCGAAGCCAGCGCTTCAATATCCTGCATATCGTGCGTGGTAAGCAGCACCGTGGTGCCGTGGGTGCGGTTGCGTTCCAGAATAAAGGAGCGCAGCGCGAGTTTGCTGATAGCGTCCAGACCGATGGTGGGCTCGTCCAGAAACAGCACCTTCGGGTCGTGCAGGAGCGATGCGGCAATCTCGCAGCGCATGCGCTGGCCAAGGCTCAGCTGACGCGCAGGCGTGCGCAAAAGATCGCCCAGATCCAGCAGCTCGGTCATTTCCTCCACATTGCGGCGGTACACGGCATCCTCCACGCGATAGATATCCTTGAGCAGGTCGAAGGAATCCACGATGGGCACATCCCACCACAGCTGACTGCGCTGGCCGAAAACCACGCCGATTTCCGCCACATGCTGTTTGCGCTGCTTCCATGGCACGCGGCCATTCACCAGACATTCGCCGCCATCCGGCACGAGGATGCCGCTGAGCACCTTGATGGTGGAACTTTTGCCAGCGCCGTTGGGGCCAATGTAGCCCACGATCTCGCCATCGGCAATGGTAAAGGAAAGGTCATCCAGCGCGCGGATTTCCTGCGTTTCACGCTTGCCCAGCGCCTTGATGGCCTGCATCAGTCCGCCGTCCCGGCGGGATACACGATAGGTTTTGGTAAGATGATTGACCTGGATCATAGGTTTGCCTCCTGGTAGTTATACAAATGAGTATCTTGCCAAGCGGTGAAAGCAGTTAACGACTCCGCCTTCTCCCCCATCTGCTGATGGGAACCGTCTGATGGAATAGAGGGTATGGAGAAGGATAGCAGGAAGGCGGTGCAAAGTCAAGCAAAAACATACAAAAAGACAGGTTTTCAAACGAAAACCTGTCTTTTTTGCTTTGATTACTTGTTCAGAATCAGCTTGGTCAGATCCATGGGATCCACGATCTTGCCGTCCTTGTAAACGCGCATGTTGCCGCTGGCGATTTCATCGATGAGGATGACTTCGTCGTTGTTGTAGCCGAACTCAAACTTGATGTCCCACAGTTCCAGGCCCTTCTTGGCCAGATCGTCGGCAACGACCTTGGTAATCTTGAGGGTCTGTTCCTTCATGCTGTTGAACATTTCCTGGCTCATCACGCCCAGAGCGGCCAGACCTTCGCTGGTGACCAAGGGATCGCCCTTGGCGTCATCCTTGAAGGTGCACTCCACATAGCCGCCTTCCAGCTTGGTGCCATCAGCGATATAGGCGCCGTAGCGGCGGATGAAGCTGCCGGTGGCCACCAGACGGCAAATCACTTCCAGGCCCTTGCCGAACACCTTGCCGGGCAGCACTTCCATGGTGCAATCGTCCAGGTTGGCGGCTACATAGTGGGTCTTCACGCCAGCTTCCTTCAGCAGTTCAAAATAGTATACAGAGGTTTCGAGATTGGCGCGGCCAATACCTTCGATGGTCAGACCAACGCTGTTTTCGCCGGGATCAAATACGCCGTCCTTGCCGGTGCAGTCATCCTTGAACTTGAGCATTACGTTGCCGTTGTCCAGCTGATAAACGTCCTTGGTCTTGCCTTCGTAAACCTTCTTCATGAATCATGCCTCCGCAATTCAAATCAGAATTTGTTTCCTGTACAGTTATACCACAAACGCCCTGCAAAGAAAAGAGTTTTTTGAAAAAAGAAGCAAATTTCGGAACTTTTCTCAGTGTTTGTCCGTAGAATGTTCGGAAATCTGCCATCCAGCTGCTTCACGCAAAAACCCCGCCCCGCGCAAAGCGCGGAGCGGGGTGCAAAGGCGCTGGCCCGGATTACTCCTTATCCTCGTAACCCAGCGTGCGCAGGTCATCCATACGGTTGCGCCAGTTTTCGCGCACTTTTACCCACAGCTGCAGGTGGATGCGCGTGCCCATCAGGGTTTCGATATCCTTGCGGGCCTCCTGACCGATCAGCTTGAGCATACTGCCCTGCTTGCCGATGATGATGCCCTTATGCGCGGGACGTTCGCAGTAAATGGTGGCATGGATCTCGGTCAGGTTGTCGGAGAGCTTCTTGATGCTCATCATCTCCACGCCGATGCCGTGGGGCACTTCCTCCTTGAGGTGGTAGAGCGCCTTTTCACGGATCAGTTCGCCGCAGATCAGTCGTTCGGGCTGGTCGGTGATGGCGTCGGAGGGGAAGTACTGGGGACCTTCGGGCAGGTAGCTGACCAGCAGATCCTTGAGCTGCTTCAGACCGTCCTTGCTGCGGGCGCTGACGGGGATGATGTCATCGTAGCCAGCGTCGGCAAAGCTTGCGATCAGCTCCAGCAGGTTCTGGGGCTCCAGAAGGTCGATCTTGTTCAGAACAAGCACCTTCTTTACGTTGTGCTTGCTCATATCCTCCACAACGGCGCGATCCTGCTTGCCAACGCTGGTAGCGTCCACCATCACGATCAGGGCGTCAATGCCCTGCAGGGCGTCCTTGGCGGTCTGCATCATGTATTCGCCCAGACGGGTGCGGGGCGTATGCAGGCCGGGGGTGTCCAGAAATACGATCTGGCTGGCTTCATCCGTGCAGATGCCCATGATGCGGTTGCGGGTGGTCTGGGGACGGTTGGATACAATGGCCACCTTTTCGCCCACCATGGCGTTCATCAGGGTGGACTTGCCTACGTTGGGGCGGCCGATAATGGCGATAAAACCGGAACGGAATGCTGACATTTGTAATTCCTCTTTCTGTTAGTCGGGAAGGTCCTTGGGGCCGAAGCCGTGCGGCAGCAGGGCGCGCAGGGTGGTTTTATCTCTACGGCCTTCGCCGTCGATGACCAGCACGCGCATTTCAGGCGCAAACTCGTTAAGAACCTGACGGCATGCGCCGCAGGGATATGGGAAGGAACCGTTGGATGCGATGGCGACAGCTTCAAACTCGCGTTCTCCTTCGCTGACAGCCTTGAAAACAGCCGTACGCTCGCCGCAGTTGGTCAGGCCGAAGGACGCGTTTTCAATGTTGCAGCCAAGGAACACACGGCCGTTTTTGCAAAGCAGCGCCGCGCCCACAGCATAGCGGCTGTAGGGAGAGTAACTGTTCTTCATGGCGATCTGCGCCAGCTTCAGCAGTTCCTCGTCGGACACAGGGGAAGCGTTTTCATCGCGGGAGATTCCTGCCATATGCAGGGCTTTTTCTTCCATTGCTCGCATCTCCTTTTGTTCATCTGGTTCCATGTGATCATAGCCCATCAGGTGGAACAGCCCATGGACAAACAGGTAGCAGAGTTCACGGTTCACGCTGTGACCGTATTCCTGTGCCTGTGCAACCGCATGCTCCCGGCTGATGATGATATCGCCCAGCATGCAGGCTTTCATTTCCGGATCGTACTCGGCGCGAAGACGCTTTTCGCAATGCCGCGCGGTTTTGCCGGCAGGATAGTTGACAGAGGGAAAGCTGAGCACATCGGTAGAACGGTCGATTCCGCGGTATTCGCGGTTGATCTGGTGAATGTCCTGGTCGTCCGTCAGAACCACATGCACGCCCAGCGGCTGGGCAACGCCCTCAACAGCCTGGCAGCATTCCGCCACCAGCGCAAACGGCGCGGAAACCTGTCCGGCAATACGCTGTTCCCATTCAATGATCATGCTTTTTCGCCTCCCTCAGCAGGCGCTTCTTCGGCCTTGGCGGCAGCCTCCGCCTTTTTGTGCTCCTGTTCAGCCACCTTCGCCGCAGCGGCAGGGCTGATGGTAGGATACTCGATACGCTCGTGGAACACGCCCTGCAGAACAGTGGCAAAGGCGTCACCGATGGCGGTGATATCCCTGAGCGTAAGCGGAGCGTAGCCCAGCTGGCCGTCATCCAGCTTGCCGGCGATCAGCTTGTCGATGAATGCGCGGATCTTTTCAGGCGTGGGATCTGACATGCTGCGCACAGCTGCTTCCACGGTATCCGCCATCATGATGATGGCGCTTTCGATGGTGTTGGGGCGCTTGCCGTCATAGCGGAAATCAGCAATATCCACAGGCTGACCATCCGCCTGCTGAACTGCCTTATGGTAGAACCAGGCGACCGGCGTATCGCCATGGTGCTGGGCAATGATGGACTGGATCTCCTGCGGCAGGCGCGCCTGCTGCGCCATGATCAGACCATCGCGGGTGTGTGCGGTCACGATGGCAGCGCTCACGTAGGGATTGGTGTGCTCATGGGGATTTTCACCCATCTGGTTTTCCTTGAAATACATGGGTCGCTTGAGCTTGCCGATATCGTGGAAATACGCACCGGCACGCGCCAAAAGCGGGTTTCCGCCCACGGCTTCAGCAGCGGCTTCAGCCAGGTTGGCCACGATGATGGAATGGTGATAGGTGCCGGGCGCCTCAATGAGCAAACGCCGCAGAAGCGGATGGTTGGGGTTGCTCATTTCCAGCAGCTTGGTGGCAGTAGACAGCTTGAACGCGCTTTCAAACACAGGATCCAGCGCAATGCACAGAACTGCAGAAAGCAGCGCGCCGCCGGCGCACCAGAGCGCGTTGGCAAATACGTCCCTTACGGAAGTATTGGTCATGAAGCCGATGGAAAGGATGATGACAATATTGGCCGCAGCCGTTGCAAAGCCGCTTAACAGCACCTGCTGGCGGTAGGGCTTTTTGCGGATGATGGTTACTGCCAGCAGACCGCCGATGAACGCGGTAAACAGCAAATGAACCATGGCTGCGCCGTAGGTGGAGTCGCTGCCTGCGACCAGAGCGGAGACCATCACGCTCATGCTCAGGCTGCCTGCAATCGCGGCTTCAGCAGTAATCAGACCAGTGATCATCATGGGCGCCAGCAGAACAGGCGTAAGGTAGGGATGCAGCAAGCGTCCCACAAGGCACAGGGCCATGGTCAGCGCCATGCACAGGCTCAGAATGATCAGCTTTTTCGGCGTGCGCAGGGTCTGACGGTCAAACATCCACAGAGCCAGCAGCAGCACGCTCATGCCGACCAGCACCAGCAGCACGCCGCCGGCGTACATCATGATATCCACATTGTCATCGTCCAAAAGGCCCAGGCTGCGCAGCATTTCCAGCTGGTTGGCCGTTACCCTTTCCCGGGCGAGCACAATGTTCTGGCCCTGCTTGTACACCACAGGGTCCACCTGAGCGCGCGCTTCCTCACGCAGCTTTTCGGTCGCCTCCTGGTCAATGACCATGTTGGGCTGAATAACCTTGCGCAGGATGGGCGTAACCACGTTCTGAGTCAGATTGATATCCGTTTTGCCGCCCACAATATTCTGCAAAGACATGATGCTGTCGTTTACATAGCCTTCGCGAATGGCGGTATTCATTACGTTGTCCACCGCCATGGTCAGGTTGACCCGCATGCCGGATACCTGTTCCGTAGAGGCGAAAAGAACAGTTTTCAGCTGATAGTCGGCCAGATTAAGCTGTGTAAGCAACGTGCGGGCATATTTCAGCTGTTCGTCTGTAAACTTGTAGCTCTTCTGCGCTTCGGGATTGCCGGGATGCTGCTGCTCCAGCGTTTTCATGCCGTACTGCTGAACTGCGCTGATCTGCTGCAGGATTGACGTCAGGTTCTGTCTCACCTCGCCGGCGACGTTTTCTTTGAAGATATAAGTCGGTTCCACCTGCTGGGCCGCAGCTTCGCGCTGGCGCGTGGTGCTGATTTCATCCACCACGTCCTTGCTGGCGGTGATCGTGGTGGGGCTGATATCGCCCACCTTCAGATCGTACCGCTGAGGCGTGATCGCCAGCAGAAACAACGCGCACATCACCGCCGTGCAGGCCAGCAGCACATACACGCAGTTTGCTGTTTTGGAACGCATGGCCTGCATCACGATCTCCCAGCTGAGCGGCCGGTTTCCGCGTGCAGTATGTTTACCGTGCATCATGGCTGATCCTCCGTGTTTTCTCGTAGTTCTCATAAGCTTTGACAACGCGCTGCACCAGATCGTGACGCACAACGTCCGACTGGCCCAGCTTGATGATGGCGATCTCAGGAACGTCTTTAAGCACTTCCATGGCCTGCAGCAGACCGCTCTGCTTTCCTGCGGGCAGGTCGGTCTGGGTGGCGTCGCCGGTCACGACCACGCGGCTGCCTGCGCCAAAGCGGGTCAGGAACATCTTCATCTGTTCCGGGGTGGTGTTCTGCGCCTCATCCAGAATGATGAAGCTGTCGGACAGGGTGCGTCCGCGCATGTAAGCCAGCGGGGCCACTTCCAGCTGGCCGCGCTCCTGCAGCTTCTGGTAGCTTTCCGCGCCCATCATGTCGTACAGGGCGTCAAAGAGGGGGCGCAGATAGGGATCCACCTTCTGGCTCAGGTCGCCGGGCAGGAAGCCCAGCTTTTCGCCTGCCTCCACCGCAGGACGGGTAAGTACGATGCGCTCGATTTCCTTGTTGCGCAGCGCCACCACCGCCAAAGCCATGGCCAGGTAGGTTTTGCCGGTACCGGCAGGACCCACGGCAAAGGTGAGCTCGTGCTCGCGGATGGCCTTTACATACTCGTACTGGCCGAGGGTCTTGCAGCGGATGGGGCGGCCCTTGTGGGTGATGGCCACCACCTCAAAGGCGATATCATCCAGCCTGTCCAGCTGGCCCTGACGCACCAGGCTCAGCGCATAGCGAAGCGTGGTGCGGTCGATCTGAGCGTGACGCTCATGCAGGTCGATCAGCTTATCCACCACCTGCGCGGCCATTTCGGCGTTTTCCATTTCGCCGCCAATCAGCAGATCAGAACCGCGCACCGTCAGTTCCACATTCAGTTCTTCTTCAATCATGGGCAGGTTGCGGCCGTTGGCGCCAAACAGGCTCAGGTACGCATCCATGCTGGTCAGTTCCACACTCAATACAGGGGTCATAGACAAAGGGACATGCCTCCGTTCACGGCGTTCAAAATCCGCCGATATCCACCAGCCTTTCTGCGGTTGCAGTTGCAGCCAGTTTATCATCTTCTATCATACAGTAATCTACCCATTTGTCAATGATCTCATCGTGAAACAGGGCGGTTTTGAGCAGTTTGAGTACAGCGTCGCCGGCCTCCCGGCGCACTTCTTCCTCCGGTCTGGGCACCCGCTCCATACGCACCTCGCGCCAGACATTTTTCTGCAGAAAAACAGGAAAATACACGCCGCCGACCGGCCGTGTTTCAATCAGCCGGTTGCTGGCCAGATATGCCGGTTCATTCTCGCCGGGCGGCCAATGAAACCAGGGTGTTTCGATACGCACCGATGTGTGCTCGCGTCCGGTTTCCGTGCTGTTCACCTCATAAAGCGGCATGGTCACGGTAAAGCTGTCCCAGCAGCGCGCCAGAACAACGCCGTCAGCGCGCACAGCTGTCTGCAGTTCATCCCGTCCGCGTTCAAAGCCGCGGATGAGCACATCGCCCTTCTGCACCACATCCCCCGCCTTTACCGCCGGCGTTCCGGCGTACACGCGGATGGAATGGATGATGCCGTTCCTTTCCGCCACCAGATCCCCCGGTTCTTCCGGCGGCAGTTCCGGCATGGGTACGCCTTCGGAAACCTCCACCACCAGCGTCACATTGGCAACATACACATGGAACCACGCGATCTGCGGATACCGGCGGAGCAGCGCGTTTTCCAGCGCGGATGCGTCCACGCTTGTGCGCCTTACACCTGCATGATACCCGCTTTCCTGCAGAAATGAAACCAGATCTGCCTTGTATGCGCCCGCGCCCTGCACCTCCACCCGCCACACAAACCGGGAGCAGACCATAACGCAAACCAGCATGGCCGCAATACCAAGAGGAATTCCGGGACGTTTTTTCATTTTGTGCGCCGCGGCGGATAAACCGCACGGCGCTGCATGCTCCAGTTTCCACCCCTTTTCCTCCGTCAGTGCGCGAACGGCGGGCAGATCGGCGGAATAGCACTCGCATACAAGCGTACGGCTTTCCGTCCTGTGCACCTTCACAAGCGGGATTCCGCGCTGCTTCATCAGATTGAGGAACCGTTCCAGGTTCAGCCCGCTCAGCCTGAAGCGGTGTGTACAAAACGGCAGGCGCATTCCATCACCCCTTCGGGCGGTAGCTGAGTTTTTCAATATGACCAAAAACCACCAGTCCATCCCGGTCGCAGCGGGACATGGACAGCTTTTCGCCTGTAATCACCAGATGGCCGCAGCTGGTTTTGAGGATGATCTCCTGCTCCGTACATGCATACACGCCCTGATGCTGCTCCACGATCAGCTTTTCATCCCCCAAAAGCACTGAACGCGGCCAGCCGAACACCAGCTCCTGCGGAATATCCGCGCGTTTGAGCTTATCCAACAGCAAAAAAACTCCCCCTTCCCGTACAAAACGGTCTGGGGGAGGATATGCGTTTGACCGGAAAATCATTCCGTTCTGATGCGCTGCCAGAAAAGCGGCAGCACCTTTTCAAACTGCATGCCGTAACGCAGGGGTTCTCCGCTGCGCACGGTTTCCTCAATGGCGAAATGGGTCATGTCCAGTGCAATCTGCGCGGCAGTTTCCACCGGTTTGTCGTTCATCAGCGCAGCCAGCAGGAAGGAGGCGAACACATCGCCCGTGCCGTGGAATACGCCTTCAAAACGCTCGTGAAACAGATAAAGCGGTTTTTCCATCCCCCGGCGCAAAACGGCAATGCCAGTCTGTCCGGGGCGGAAGTTCACATCCGTGACCACCACGTTTTCAGGACCCAGTTCCAGCAGGCGGCGGCAGAAATCCGTCACGGTCGCCTCCGCCGCTTCTTCGCCCGGCCACGGTTCCTCCAGCAGGTAGCTGGCTTCCGTCATGTTGGGCACAATGGTCTTCGCGCACTTCACCAGACGGCGCATCTGCCGGGGCATGCTTTCGTCCATCAGGCTGTACATGCGTCCATGATCGCCAAAAGCCGGATCTACAAAAATGTGTGTCTGTTCATCGCACAGCTGATCCATCAGGCGCAGCACCTCATCGGCCTGCGCGCCGTTTGCCAGATAGCCGGAATAGAAGGTATCGTAATGCAAACCCAGCGTGGAAAGGTGATCGCCGATGGGGCGAAGCTGATCGCTCAGATCCAGATGGGTATAGCCCTGAAACTCGCCCGTATGGGTGGAGAGCAGCGCCGTGGGAATAATGGCGGTGTTCAGTCCAGCCGCGCTGAGAACAGGCAGTGCAACCGTCAAAGAGCAGCGTCCCACGCAGGAAATATCGTGAACCGCAATCGCGCGTTTCTGCATGAAAGGAACTTCCTTTCTGTCAAAATTCCTTTCTTATGATACACCATTTTGAAGGAAATGCAAGGCAAACCCGTCAGATGCTTACACCGTATTTTTGCGCGTAGGCACGGGCGTTCGCCATATCGTCTGCATGGAAACAGCGGTTGGGCAAAAGCAGCTGTGGCAGATATCTGTGATAAAGTTCGGGAAGATTGCCTTCCTCATCCGGTTCCAGAGAGATGAGCTTTTTGCCCGCATCCAGAATACGCTGATTCAGCGCATCCCAGTTTTTGGTTCTGGCTGTGCCGTCTCCGGGCTGCCACTGGTAACCTTTGATGCCCTCCATCTGCAGCAGGTATTCCAGATGCGGGATCTGACCGACGCCATCCATATGGTATACGGCGTTCCACAGCCGTTTGGCGGAGGAATCCAGTTCCGGCCCTACAAAGGTGTTGAACATTTCCGGGCTGATCATGTAGCAGAAATCGCTTTGCAGAATGTATCCCGGCTCCTCGTGATAGATGCCGTACCAATGCGAATAACCGGGCACATGGGGCGCCAGCAGTCTGTTGAAACGGTCAAAGTAGCGGAACCACAGTTCCTGAATTTCCTTCACACAGCGCAATACCTCTTCCGGATCATCGTAGAGATCCATCAGCAGGTTTTCCGTGCCGCGGAAGCTTGCCAGCACGTCCATCACGCCGCCCAGGTCAAACATGCCCAGCACCACGCGTCCCTGCCATTTTTCCATGGCGGCTTCGTAGTAGCGCATAAGCCGTTTGAACGCCGGGGTATCCTCGGTATATTCAAAATGCAGTGCCTCAATGGGCACCTCTTTTTCCGGCAGGAACCACACCGTATGTTCGCTGGAAACAGGCTTGCAGCCCAGCAATGCAGCCAGCACTCCGGCGCCCAGCTTGATAGGAAGCGTCATGGGAAACGCGTCGCCGTGGAAGCGCATGGCAGAAAACACAGCGTCGTCATGCTCAATAAATTCCTCAGGCGCAATCGACTCATCCCATGCGTTGGCAAACGTCATCTGGGGATAGCGGGAGGGGTCCAGCTGCGACTCATGCCCGGTTGTAATGACAGGAACAATAGGACGTTCCAGTGATCCATCCCACCATTGGCGGTAGGTTTGTTTCAGGGCTTGATAACGCTCCGAATCAAAATGGACGTTCGTTTCCATGGCAATCCTCCTCTGCGTTCGTATGTACTTTGGCAAATGTTCAAATTATATACCACCATCATACGCTGTTTCTGCGTAAACACAAGCGAAAAATCAGTACTTTCCATGAAAAGAACAGCAGCTTTGCCAATCTGGCCGCATTTCGTCCGTCATCAGCCTTGACAGAGCCTGCGAATCAAGGTAATGTAAGCATTGCATGAACTTAGGATTCAAGGAGGATGAAACTCATGCAGAAAGCTCTGGTTTCCGTAACAGGTAAGGACAAGCCGGGCATCATCGCCAAGGTGAGCACCGCGCTGTTTGAAATGAACGTAAACGTTCTGGAGATTTCCCAGACCATTCTGGACGGTTATTTTACCATGCTGATGATCGTGGATGTGACCAACGCCGACGCGCCCATCGCTGATGTGGCCGTGCGCCTGAACGAAGTGGGCGAAGAACTGGGCGAAGTGATCAACATTCAGCGAACCGACGTGTTCGACGCCATGCACCGCATCTGACGGGAGGAACGAAACCAATGATCGAGGTAAATGAGATTCTGCAAACCATGCAGATGATCCGCGAACAGCATTTCGATATCCGCACCATCACGATGGGCATCAGCCTGTTGAACTGCAAAAAGAACACTGACCGTGAAACGGCTGAAGCAGTGTATGAAAAGGTAACTTCCAAGGCGAAGAATCTGGTCAGGGTAGGCTGTGAGCTGGAAAGCGAACTGGGCGTGCCGATCGTAAACAAGCGCATCAGCGTAACGCCGGTCAGCATGATCAGCGGCAATGATCCCCTGCCCATCGCCATCGCGCTGGACAAGGCCGCGCAGGAAGTGGGCGTTAACTTTATCGGCGGCTTCGGCGCGCTGATGCACAAGGGCTCCACCCGTGCGGAAGAGATCCTGCTGGAAGCCATGCCCGAGGTATTTGCCAAAACCGAACGCCTCTGCGGCAGCGTGAACGTGGGCTCCACCCGCTCCGGCATCAACATGGACGCCGTTCGCAAGATGGGCCATGTGATCAAAAAGACTGCCGAGCTGACCGCTGATACAGATGGCTTCGGCTGCGCCAAGATCGTCGTTTTCTGCAACGCAGTGGAGGATAACCCCTTTATGGCCGGCGCGTTCCACGGTGTGGGCGAGCCCGAAGTGGTGGTCAATGTAGGCGTCAGCGGCCCCGGTGTGGTCGAACGGGCTTTGAAGGAAGTCCGCGGCGAGACCTTCGACGTGGTGGCCGAAACCATCAAGCGCACTGCCTTCAAAATCACCCGCGTAGGCGAGCTGGTGGCGCAGGAAGCCGCTGCCCGTCTGGGCGTACCTTTTGGCATTGTGGACCTGTCCCTCGCTCCCACTCCGGCGCGCGGCGACAGCGTAGCCTATATTCTGAGCGAAATGGGTCTGGAAATGACCGGCGCGCCCGGCACCACCGCTGCTCTGGCCATGCTTAATGATATGGTCAAGAAGGGCGGCGTAATGGCGTCCAGCCATGTAGGCGGTCTGAGCGGCGCATTTATCCCCGTCAGCGAGGACATCGGCATGATCGAGGCTGCAGCGGCTGGCTGTCTGCGCCTTGAAAAGATGGAGGCCATGACCTGCGTCTGTTCCGTGGGTCTGGACATGATCGCCATTCCCGGCGACACCAGCGCCAACACCATCGCCGGCATTATCGCCGACGAAGCTGCCATCGGCATGGTCAACAACAAGACTACCGCCGTGCGCGTGATCCCCGCCCCCGGCAAGAAGGCCGGCGACACCGTCAACTTCGGCGGATTGTTCGGCTTTGCGCCCATCATGGAAGTGAACGGCTACAAGAACGACGCCTTCATCCAGCGCGGCGGCCGCATCCCCGCCCCCCTTCACAGTCTCCGCAACTAGCAAGGGCAGTGCCCTTGCATCCCAGTTCCGCGCCTTTGGCGCGGGGCTGGATTTTTTTGTTTGGGGCGGGTGCTAAGACCGCCGGAGGTCAAACAACGACCTCCGGCTCGCTTGGGTGCGTCTCCTTTCGGTTCCTCGCTGCAAAACGCAATTTAGATGCAAATCAAACCGCCCGGAGGCTGCATTTCCTCCGGGCGGCTGTTTGTTGATTGCTTAATCCAGAATTTCCATCTTGTACCCGCAGCTGTAGGCCTGACCCACGCCGAGGGATACATGGTAGGGTTTGTCCTCAAAGCGGCCGGTTTCATCGGCATAGGCGGGGCCTCCCTGCCACGGTTCGATGCACAGATAGGGCGCATGCTTGCCGGGGCTGGTCCAGATGGCCAGCACATCCATATCAAAGCTGAAGCGGATGCCCTTGCCGGTGTCCTTGTGCACCAGGTCCACCTTGCGGCTGTTCAGGCCGGACAGGATGAAGGTATCCAGCTTGTCAAAGTCGGCATAGCGCAGGCTGAGGGTACGGTTGTCCTCACCAAGGTCCATGGGCACAGCCCTGGTCAGGCTGTGGCCGGGGCCGTCGCACAGGGTGGTGCCGCAGGTTTCGGGCTTTTCGAAACGGACGATGTAATCCTCAAAGTTTTCGCCGTCCTTCATGGGGCAGATGAAGCCCGGATGGCCGCCGATCAGGAAGGGCATTTCACGGCCGGAGTGGTTTTCCACGGTGAAACGGGTCTCAAAGCCGTTTCTGATAAAACGGTGGGTAACGATCAGCGCAAAGTCGAAGGGATAAACCTTCTTGCTTTCCTCGTTCTGCTTAAGCATAAAGCTGATGTAATCCGGGCCCTGCTCCAGCACTTCAAAATCCATGCCGCGGGCAAAGCCGTGGCGGGGCACGGCGTAGAACTCGCCTGCAATGGTGGCGCCGCCGTTCTTGAGCGCGCCGATGGCCGGGAACAGCACCGGGGAGCAGCCCTTCCACACCTCGGGATCACTCTGCCACATCCACTCGCGGCCATCCGCTGTGCGGAAGGAGCGCAGTTCCGCGCCGGGGTTGGTGATCTTCATTTCCGCGCCTTCGTAATTCAAAACAAACATATCCGTTTATCTCCTTTGCGATAGGATTCTGTTTTCTACAATTCGCGGTACCGCCCCTGTTTCCCTGCCGGAATGGAAAGTATATCCTGCTGTGAAACGGCGCATACTGGTTTTGAAAACGTATCCGACAGGAGGGAACGCCTTGAATCCTTTTCATGAAAAACCCAAGCGCATCGACAATTGCCTGATGGACTGGAAAGCCCTTTCCCCCGCGCCCTACGACAAGCACACCGTTGATCCCTATACCCGCACCCGCGTGATCCTGATGAACGGCACGGAGTTTGAAAATGTCTGGTTCAGTCATCAGTTCAGCCGGAACTGCCAAAACGGCGACGTCCGCCGCGCACTTGCGCTGATCCGCCGCAGCGAACAGCAGCAGCAAAAGCTGGTGGCTGCGCTCAAGCCGGATAACGAAACGCTGCTGGAACATACCATCGGCTATGAGCAGCTGGCAGTGGATTTGACCGCACACCTCGCCAAGCGCGAACAGGACGAGCATGTGCGCAATGCGCTGAACTTTGCCCTTCTGGAGGATTTTGACCACCTGTACCGTTATGCCGATTTTCTGGATATGGAGGAAGGCGTGCATGCCGAAACACTGGTAGGCGGCTATACGGAGATCATGCCCGCACGTCCGACCATTGCGCACCATCGCTATCCCTTTGATTCCATCAAGCGGCCCATTGATTCCAAAACCGCCGATCCCTTTACCAAACTGTGCGTAGGCATCATCACCGCCGCAGAGCAGCAGACCATGAACTACTACATGAACGTGTGCGCCGCCTACCCCAACACGCCGGGCCGCGCTTTGTACCGCGAGATTGGCATGATCGAGGAACAGCACGTTTCCCAGTACGGCAGCCTGATGGACGTGAACTGCACCTGGCTGGAAAACCTGCTCATGCACCAGTATACCGAGTGCTATCTGTACTGGAGCTGCTATGAGACCGAAACCTGCGAAGCCATCCGCCGCGTTTGGGAGCATATGCTGCAAATCGAAATCAGTCACCTGCATGAAGCGGTCAAACTGCTCATGATGGAAGAAAAGAAGGAATACCAGCAGGTGGTGGGTGAAGGCACGTTCCCCGCGCCTCTCAAGTTGGAAAGCAACATCGACCATGTGCGCAGCGTGCTGGCGGATACCGTGCAGCTCACCGCCTGCCGCGAGAGCTACACCTTTGTGGAAAAGCTGGAGCACGACGCCGATTTCTTCCGCTATCAGCAGATGGTGAACGCAAACGAGGCGGATGTCGCCAGCCACGCTGTGATCGAACGTTATCTGAAAGCCTACGGGCAGGATTACCGCTTCGAGCTTGCGCCCAATCCCATTGAAGCGCTGCGCGACCGCACGAAGGATAATGTGGAAATCGGCCGCAAGCCCAAAACCCGGGAACTGACCAACGCCTGAATATCACCGGAGCCTTTGTCAAAAGGCTCCTTTACCATTTTGTTGTTTCATTTTTTCTTCCAATGCGGTATAATACAATCAGTCTTCCACCAAAGCCAGGCGTACGCGTGAGGCGGAGGGGGCGGATGAGAATATAGCTCCGGGTTGCGGATGCGGGCGCGGATACGCTCCTTCATCCAAGATGAGGAAGGAGGCTCTGCTATGCGCAGAAATGATGGTGAATCGTAGGCAGCTGTGTTTGTGAACCAGCTTTTTGTCCTGCGGTTTTATTTTTTGTAAGAAAGAAGGGTTCCCGTGGAACGTCTGGGATTTATCGGCATCATTATTGAAGATCGCCAATCCGCCAAAGCGGTAAATGAAATTCTGTCCGCATTCGGCGATATCATCCGCGGCCGCATGGGCGTGCCGGATCATCAGACGGGCGACGCCGTAATCGGCGTGGTGGTCAAGGGAACCAACGAACAACTGGGCGCCATGACAGGCCGCCTGGGCAATCTGAAAGGCGTGCAGGTAAAAAGCGCGCTGGCATCCCCCAAAAACCAAAACAACTAACGGCAGAGGCATTCCGAAGGGTGCGCAGACCCTCCGCACCCTTCCCCTTCCAGAGGAAGGTGGCACCCGAAGGGTGACGGATGAGGTGCTTCCTCGCACAAGCTTCTTGCCTATTCTATCAAAACGAAAGGATGAACCAATATGAAAAAGATTCTCTCTCTGATTCTTGCCCTGTGCATGGTCTTTGCACTCACCGCCGCATCCGCTGAACCTGTCGCACGCGTGGCCGGCATGAAGGGCCCCACCGCCATGGGCATGGTGAAAATGATGCAGGATGACGCAGGCCAGACCTACGATTTTAACGTGATCGTAGCCATTGATGAAATCAACACCAAGCTGGTCAAGGGCGAGCTGGACATCGCCGCTGTGCCCGCCAACGTGGCTTCCGTTCTGTACAACAAGACCCAGGGCAAGATCCAGGTGCTGGCCATCAACACGCTGGGCGTTCTGTACATCGTGGAAAACGGCGATACCGTCAAGTCTGTGGAGGATCTGCGCGGCCGCACCATCTATTCCGCCGGCAAGGGCGCTACCCCTGAATACTCCCTCAACTACGTGCTGAGCCAGAACGGCATCGACCCCGAAAAGGACGTGACCATCGAATTTAAGAGCGAACAGGCAGAATGCCTGAGCGCGCTTCTGGCCAACCCCGGCGCTGTGGCCATGATGCCCCAGCCCTTCGTAACCACCGCTCAGACCAAGGCCGAAGGCATCCGCATTGCGCTGGATATGACCGAAGAATGGGCCAAGCTGCAGGATGGCGCGGAGAACCCCAGCGCCATGCTGACCGGCGTAGTGGTTGCCCGCAAGGATTTTGCCGAAGCCAACCCCGAAGTGGTGAACGCGTTCCTGGACAGCTACAAGGCTTCTGTTGATTTTACCAACGCCAATGTAGAGGAAGCTGCTGCCATCATCGCTGCCTATGACATCATCCCCGAGCCCGTGGCCAAAAAGGCCGTGCCCTACTGCGGCATCGCCTGCATCGAAGGCGCCGAGATGCAGACCAAGCTGGCCGGTTATCTGAACGTGCTGTTCGAGCAGAATCCCGCTGCTGTGGGCGGCGCGGTTCCCGCCGATGACTTCTACTACCAGCGTTAAAAGCAAACGCCGTCCGCCCGTGTGGGCGGTGATCTTCTGGCTGCTTGTCTGGGAGATCGCCGCCCGCTGGGTGGATAATTCCATTTTTCTGGCATCGCCCCTTGCGGCGCTCAAGCGGCTGAGCCAGTTGGTTGGCCAGGCCGATTTTTGGCAAAGCGTGCTGTTCAGCGTGGGGCATATCCTGTTGGGCTTTGTGCTGAGCGCAGTGCTGGGCATTGCATTGGCGGCGCTGAGTTATCGTTTCCGCATTGTGCGCGAGCTGCTTTCCCCCGTCACTGCCACAGTCAAATCCGTGCCGGTGGCTTCCTTCGTCATTCTGGTGCTGCTGTGGCTGCCAAGCCGGCAGCTGAGCATTGTGATCAGCGTACTGATCGGCTTTCCGGTCATCTATTCCAATGTGCTGACGGGTCTTGACAGCACTGATCCCAAGCTGATCGAAATGGCGAAAGTGTTCCGGATTCCTTTCTGGAAACAGCTTCGCGCCATTTACCTCTACGAGGTTCTGCCCTTCCTGCACACCGGCCTTTCCGTGGCTATCGGTCTGTGCTGGAAAAGCGGCGTAGCGGCTGAGGTGATCGGCGTACCCAAGGGCTCTATCGGCGAAAAGCTGTACCAGTCCAAGATCTATCTGGAAACAGCCGATCTGTTCTGCTGGACGCTGGTGATCGTGCTGCTTTCCATCGGCTGTGAAAAGCTGCTGAAAATTCTGCTCAGACTGATCGAAAGGAGGGCGGCGGCATGCTGGAAGCGCTGAACATTAGCAAAACCTTTGACGGACAGAAGGTGCTGAACGGTTTTTCCGCAAGGCTGGAAAAGGGCCGGAAATACTGCCTGATGGGCGCTTCCGGCAGCGGCAAGACAACGCTGATCAACATCCTCCTTGGGCTTCTGAAACCCGACAGCGGCGCCGTGCACCGTGCGCCCGGTCTCAAAATGAGCGCAGTTTTTCAGGAGGACCGGCTTTTGGAGCAGATGACAGCCGCGGCCAACATTGCGCTGGTCAGCACGGCAGGCGGCGCAGAAATCGAAAAACTGCTGCTTTCTCTGGGAATACCATCCGAGAGTCTGCCGCAGCCCGTATCCGCCTACTCCGGCGGCATGAAGCGGCGTGTGGCGCTGGCAAGGGCGCTGCTGGCTGAGTATGACGTGCTTTTTCTGGATGAACCCTACAAGGGACTGGATGAAGAAACGCGCCGGTCAGTGATCGCTATCGTGCAAAAATACACCAAAGACAAAACTGTGCTGCTCATCACCCACGACAAAACTGAAACTGAGGGGTATATCCCGCTTGTACTTAAATAAGCCTTCCGCTTTGACGCAGAAGGCTTTTTGATTGAGCATTTTTATTGCTTGCAGTAAATACGGATGGCATCGCGGATGAATTCTGCCGCGCCTTCTCCGCATTCCTGATCGATATTGCGCTGAAAGCGTGTGTTATCCACATACATTTCGCCAAGGCAGGACAGAATTTCGTTGGTGCAGGTATAGAAGTTGCGGGTAAACATCTGCTGCAGTTCCTTCACCTTCTGCTGCACTTCTGCGCTTTCCGGCGGCAGATGGCGCAGATCACCAAGATTTTTCATATATATCATCACGTCCCTGCCTTCCTGCTCGGACTGTTCGGGCGTTTTGCGCAGCTGACGGTGCACATATTCCTGATACGCTTCATGATTGCCCCAGCGTTCGCGTGCCTCCTGTTTGTACTGTTCAATCTCGGATTTGTCAAACGCCTCAAATCCCATGGCTGTTTTCCCCCTTCGCTGAATTTCGCTGGCCAGAGCGATCAGGCGGCCAATGTGCCTGTACTGCTTTTCCAGCAGTTCGATCTGCTGTTCCAATGCCTTCGTGGGATCAAAGGCTGGACTTTCCATGATCTGTCTGATTTCTTTCAAAGGAAACTCCAGTTCACGGAACAGCAGAATGGTGTGAAGGCGTTCCAGCGCTTTGTCATCGTAAAGCCGGTAGCCTGCTTCTGTTACGCCGGAGGGCTTCAACAACCCGATCTGATCATAATGGTGCAGCGTACGGATACTTACTCCCGTCAGTTCGCTTACTTCCTTGACCGTTTTCATGGTTTGCGCCTCCTTTCTCCACGAGTGTAATGCCTTACGTTACGGCAGAGTCAAGTCCTTGCTCAAAAAAAATCACAGATCAATCCAACGGTTCACTTCGTCGGCAGAGGGCGCCTCGTAGTGACTCTGAAATTTATCAAGCAAACCAGCATCCACAGAGTAGGCCTGGCAGGTTCTTTCCCTAACAGCAGCGTTGCGGACTGCAATCCGGGCGCGCCATTTTTCCTCCTCCAAACGGATCGCATGCAGTTCCAGCCGGATTCCATGCTGGGCATAGAACGCTTTAAGCCGATCGCGTCCTGCTTTGGTCCACGGACCCCAGTCAAGAACCACAGAAATACCTGTCTGCAGAATCTCCAACGATTTTCGCAGCAGGTAAGCTTCTGTGCGCTGCGCGTAGACTTCATGCTGTTCGCCAAGGTATTCATCCAGCAAAGAGAGCATGAGTTCATCACAGGAAAGCAGGACTGCTTTCTCCTGCCGGCAAAGTGCATGTGCATAGGTGGTTTTACCGCAGCAGATTTTGCCGCAGATCAGAATGACTTTGGCCATAGATCCTCCTGCAAAGAAACCGCCCCGGCTATTCCGGAGCGGTTTGTGATTTATCTTTTCTTATTTGGCGCGCTGCAGGGTGGCTTCCCATGCAAGGTCGATGGCCTTCTGATGGCTGGTGGCATAGGAACCGATGCGTTCCACCTGCGCCATGGTGCGCGGGAAGTGGATGCACACGTGACCCTTGAAGTCATTGTTCAGGTTATGCTCCACGTCATGCTCCACATCGTGCGTGCTGGCCAGATACACAGTACCGTCGCTCAGCACCACCCACACGGCCTTGGGCGTCCAGGTGTGCTTGCCGCCGAAGGCGCGCAGCATGTTGGCCGTATCAGCCTTGGTGATGGGTTCCGCGTCGGCATGAGCGCCGAAGCTGAACATGTTCACCTGCCAGCTGATGCCGGTGGTAAAGTCATACACGGTGGCATTGGGCAGCTTGCGCACCTTGTCGCGAACCTCGGTATACCAGTTGGCGTAACGCACCTGAGAGGCGGTAACCGTGGTAATGCTGGGCGCAGAGGGAATGACGTTTTCGATCTTGTTGCCGCTGGCAGCCGTAACCTTGTCGGAGTTCAGCTTGGTGAGCGTCTTTACGCCCGCGATGCCGTCGGCGGTCAGGCCGTTGGCCTTCTGGAAGGCGATGAGCGCAAGGCTGGTCTTGGTGCCGAAGTTGCCGTCTGCCTTACCGGTCAGGTAGCCCAGTGCGATCAGGCGGTTCTGCATATCCGCCACAGCGTCGCTGATAGTGCCTACGCGCAGCGTGGTGGAGGTGGAAATCTTGTTATCCTGCGCCTTGCCGCTGTACAGAGCCTCCAGTGTGAGGGTGCCTGCAATACCGTCGTCCTCAAGCTTGTTGTTCTTATGGAAAGCCTTCACGGCAGCCTTGGTATTCTTGCCATACTTGCCGTCCGCCTTGCCGCTCAGGTAGCCCAGCGTGATCAGGCGGTTCTGCAGCTTGGTCACTTCTTCGCCCTCGCTGCCGTAGCGCAGGCTCTGCTGTTTGGCGTTTTCTTCTTTCACAGCAGCGCTGCTGGCCTTCACAGCATTCTCGCTGTACAGAGCCGTCTGCGTGTCATAACCTGCCTTGCCGTCCACCTTGAGGCCGCTGGCTTTCTGGAAAGCGCGGACCGCTTCAATGTCATCGGTCAGGTAAACGCCGTCCTGGCGGCTGGTGTAGTAGCCCAGCTCCTGCAGACGCTGCTGCAGACGAAGCACCACATTGCCGATGGTGCCCGAGCGAATGATGATCACATTCTCTTTGGTGATGGGCTCATAGGTAGTATCGGGAGCTGCGGTGGGCGCAGGCGTGGGATTGAGAGAAACAGCATACTTGCCGTAAAGCGCGCTGCGGGTAATGGCGCCCAGTACGCCGTCCTCCTCCAGGCTGCTCTTCTTCTGGAATGCCTTGACCGCGCTTTCGGTGCTGCGGCTGTAGGTGCCGGAAATGGTACCGGTATAGAAGCCCAGCTCGGTCAGACGCTTCTGCACGCTCTTCACGTCCTCGCCGGTATCGCCGTAGCGCAGGGTACGGGTGGGAACGACCGTGGCTTCAGGAGCGGGCGTAACCTGCACGCTGGCGTCAATAGCAGTCGCGCCGTACAGTACCTTCTGGTCTTCCGCACTCACTTCGCCATCAGCAGTCAGACCATTGCGGCCTTCAAACAGCTTCCACGCAGCGATGGTTTCCTTGTTAAACTTGCTGTTCAGTTCGCCGGTGTAATAGCCCAGTTCCTTCAGACGGTTCTGCAGACGCAGCACCGCTTCGCCCATGCCGCCTTCACGGATGGTGGGATTGGGGATGGGCGCGACCGTCTTTACATTCTGGCGGTAGCCATTGAAGTCCTTGGGTGTGCCGGTATAGATATAAGCCTGCAGCTCGGGAGTCGCAACGCCGTCCTGCGTGCGGCCATTGCGCTTCTGGAATGTTTTGAGGGCACTTTCCGTGCCGGAACCGAACTTGCCGTCGATCTCTTTTTCTTCCATGTAGCCCAGTTCAGCCAGCACCGTCTGCAGCGCCGTTACGGCAGAGCCGCTGCTGCCCTTGGAAAGTTCCACATAGTATTCCGTGCCGGGAGCAGGGGTAGCGGTGGGAACGGGCGTGGGAGCGGGGATATCCGCAAGGTTGATGTGGGTATCCACCACATAGCCGGTCTTGCCTTCGGCCTTTACCTTCGCAAACCCGTTGGATGTGCGGTCCAGCACTTCCACCATGCTGCCGGCCACCAGCATACGGATGACCGTTCCTTCTGCTTCGGCTGTTTTGCGCAGCTTTACGTTCTGCAGCACCACCGTATCATAGGGATAGGCATAAATGGCTGCAGGCGTGCTCTGCGCACGTGCGGGATCAAACGGCTCGTCCGCATCGGAACTGGTACCGTCAATATAATCCTTCATGGCATAGCCGGTCTTGCCGTCAAACTTGACGCGATAAAAATCGCCGGTTGCACCAAGGATGGATACCAGATCCCCCGCCTTGATCTTTTTAAGCACGGTGGACGTGGTGTTTGCGCGGCTGCGCAGGTTCACGTCATCCATGCTGATAGCGTCATAGGGATAGCTGGCTGCCAGGGCCGTGGAGACCATCGGCAGAATCAGCGCAAGAATACACACGGCGGACAGGATCCGCGCCCAAAGTTTACCATGCTTCATATGCATGTCCCTCCAAAAAGGTACTGATGGCAAAGTCAGCCTATATTTCATGCTTCATTGTAAAATAGTTTGTTAAATATGTCAAGTCATTTCTTCATAATTATGTAATATATTTAACTTTTCCAAAGAATAAAAGACAGGTATATTCCAGCTTGTCGATAAACCCATTGGGAGGCGTCGGAGGGCCGCAGCCCTCCGACTCTTGTTCCGAAGCTGACGACATGTGCGTCAGCTTCGGAAGCCTTGCGCAGCAAGGCTTTCCT
>JAFYQB010000079.1 GCA_017547285.1 Clostridia bacterium | reverse complement strand
GGAGGTGGTGAGGCTGTACTGGGCAGCAGTGGCCTCCGTCTCAAACTTCTTGACAGCAGTCTTCACCTTGGACTTGACGATGCGGTTGCGGAGATTCTTGGTCTCGGTAACCTTCACGCGCTTGATGGCGGACTTGATGTTAGGCACTAGTTTCACCTCCTTGGCATTAAATCGCAATGATGATTGTATCACGTTTTAAGCAAAATTGCAATACCTTATCGGCAAATTTCTTGAGAAAAGTCATCTTTCAAATCAGCAATCCCGCTGCAAACGCCGCAACGCATGCAAACACGGCAACCGTCAGCAGGCCTTTTTCCATCCAGCCCAGCACCAGCGCCACCGCCGTGCCCACCAGCGCGGTCGGCAGGCTGCCCGTGGCGCTGAACACCGCCGGGAAAGTCATTGCGCCCAGCACGGCATAAGGCACATAGTACAGGAACGACTGCAGAAATACACTCTTTACCTTGCCGCGGATCGCCGCCAGCGGGAGCATGCGGATCAGGTAGGTCACGCCTGCCATTACCAGCAGATAAATCAGAAATGTCTTCCATTCCATTACGCTGCCGCCTCCTCTTCTTCATCCTTCACAGGCTGGGGCATCAGCCACGCACCCAGCGCAGAAGCGACCACCGCGCACAGAATAATGCGGAAGCCATCCGAAATAAAGCTGAACAGCGGCAGGAACGCAAACATGCAGCTCATGGCCACCGCGATCAGAATGACCGCGCGAACCTCGCGCGAACGCCTGAACGGCGGCAGGATGATGGCGATGAACATGCCGTAAATGGCCAGACCAAGCGCCTCGGTAACGGCTGCAGGCAAAATGCCGCCCGCCAGCGCGCCGATCAGCGTACCGACCGTCCAGCCGATGAACGGGCCGTTGGTCAGGCCGTACAGATATGCCTTGCCCACCGCGCCCGGCTGCTGGGACGCCATCACGAAAATCTCGTCCGTGTTGCAGAAGGACAACAGCAGACGATGAATCAGCGTCATGCTCTTATCCAGCTTCTGGCTCAGGCTCAGGCTCATCAGCGCATAGCGCAGGTTGATGGTCAGCTGCGTCAGCGCCATCTCGATCAGCGGAGCGCCCGCAGCCATCAGCTGCAAACCTGCCAGCTGACCCGCGCTGGTCACATTGAAAAACGAAATCATCACCGCCTGCAAAGGCGAAAGGCCCAGTGACGTCGCCTGAATGCCAAATGCAAATGATACCGACAGATACCCCAGCGCGATCGGGATACCGTGCTTCAAACCCTTCCTGTATGACGCAAACATAAACTCGCTTCCTTGAAGTACGAATGGCGGAATGAGATGCGGGAGGCTCCGCCTCCCTCACCCTCTGCCTAAGGGCTTTGCCCTTAGGAATCCCATAGTGACCCGCGCCATGCGCGGGTCAGGCGCATGGCAAACATTATATCACTTTTCCGCTGAAATTCTACCCAACAAAAAAGATAAAGCAGTAAAGAAACAAAACGTTGCAGAAACGACTTTGAGGCCGCATAAGCGGCCTCAAAACAGGGATTCTCAAGGGCCTTCGGCCCTTAAGCGGAGGAGTTGGAGGCGAAGCCTCTGATCGTTACTCTTTATTGAACAGGAATCCCAGTCCCAGCAGACCAATGATCCAGCCGATGGGCGAGCAGCCGCATCCTGAGCGGTATGCACGGCGGCGGGCCCGGTCGCGCCTGTTCTGGCGGAAAAGGATCATGATCAGAATGATCAGTACGATCCAGCCGCCGGCAGTCAGACCGTTTTCCTCGCGTTCTTCTTCGTAGTAGTAGGTCTGATAATCTTCGCCAGCTTCGTTGATAGCGTCCATCACTTCATGCCACAGAGCGCCGCCGTATTTCTCCAGATAGTCGTCCACGTCCAGCGGCTCGCCGATGGTCATGCTTTCCTGACCAAAAAGTCCCTTCATGGATACTGCGCTGTTCAGCTGTTTTTCCAGAAGCGCGTTCATGCCTTCGGCATAGGCCGCTATGGCGGCGTCGTACTGCTGGTTACGAATCAGATGGCTGAATTCGGAGGAGGTATAGAGCAAATTATCAGCATTGGTTTTTCCCAGGCGTTCTTCGGCCTCTGCACCCATGCACAGCGCGAAGCTGTCCTCGCCTGCAGCACAGACAAGCAGCATGTCCTCGCTGTTCAGATTCCACTTGCGGAAGAGCTGCTCAGCGTAGGCCTGCGGTTCCATGCCGTCCAGAAAGTGAACGGTAACCACATGGAGATCAACATCCGCCTGTTCAGTCACGCGCTTGCTGAACTCGCCGAGATCGGCAAGGGTCTGGGCGCTGAGCACATCCGCTGCATCGTTGATATTGCCGCGCATTTCAGGCATACGCGCCGCTGCCAGAGCGGTAAAGGGAAGCGTTAAGCAAAGGAGGAAGCAAAGCAGTTTTTTCATGATCCGCGCCCTCCTTACTGATACAGCGGGCATTTTTCAATGCCCAGAAGCGTGGCCAGATCGCCGGAAAGCGGAGCGTCCAGACGGTTATTGAATTCCTCCGCCGCCTGATTGTAGGCGGCAACTACATCGCTGGCGCGCAGACTGTTGAAATCCGCCGTCAGCATATCCAGATACCGCTGGTCTCGCTGGCTCTGCTGGAAGCTGGCGTTTTCTTTCAGCCTGGCGGATACGGCTTCAAAAGCTTCGGCCACTGCATGATCCAGCGACGTGAAGGCGCGCACCTCCGCCGCCTGCTGCAGCTTGCGTCCATACTGTTCCAGCGCGAGCAGGTCTTCATCCGCCGCAGGCAGATGACGCTTCGCAACCACGCTCAGGTTGAGGCCGTCCGCCGCGCGGTAGCTGAGCACATCCAGCAGGCCATTTTCCATGGTCAGCAGTTCATCCACCCGCGCACGATCTTCGCGGTAGCCGCTCCACGTGCCGTAAAGCAGGCCAAAGGCAACCAGCGCCGCGGCGATCAGCGCACACAGAGCGGTTGGCAGTTTGTTTTTCATCCAATATCCCTTTCGTTATCAGTGCTTCAGTTCCAAAAGCTTGGCCTTGAGATGGCTTTCCATCTCGATCATCTGCTTTTCGGCAGTCAGACGCTGGGCACGGCCTTCATCCTGAATCTTCATCACTTCATTGATGGTATCGATCAGGCTCTGGTTGGTAGAAACCAGCGTATCCAGGTCGATGATGCCGCGCTCGGCCTCGCGGGCGGTTTCGATGGTACCCATTTTGAGGGCGGCGGCGTTCTTCTTGAGCAGTTCGTTGGTCATATCGGTCACAGCGGTCTGCGCCTTGAGAGCCTCCTGGCTGCGGTGCATGCCCAGCGCAATGACCATCTGGCTCTTCCACAGGGGCAGGGTATTCGAAAGCGTGCTCTGGATGCGCTCCACCAGCAGGCTGTCGTTGTTTTGCAAAAGGCGGATCTGCGGTGCCATCTGCAAAGCCACCTGACGGGTGAGTTTCAGATCGTGCAGTTTCTTTTCAAAGCGGTCGCAGTTGGCGGCCAGATCGTTGGCGCGCTGGGCGTCCATGGCGTCGCCGCTGGCAAGGGCCTTGTCCTTGAGCTCCTGCAAAGCAGTGGCGCGAACTTCAGCCAGTTTCTTTTCACCGGCCACGATGTACATGGTCAGCTCCTTGAAGTACTGGGTGTTCATATCATAGAGACGGTTGAACATGGCCACATCCTTGAGCAGCTGGATCTGATGGCTTTCCAGCGCGGTGGAGATGGTTTCCACATTGACTTCCACCTCGTCATACTTGGCGGTCATATCGCTCATGGCTTTCTTGGCGTTCCAGAACAGGCCGCCCAGACCCTTGGGCTTTTCGGCGGTTTCGGTGAAACCTTTGATCTCGCCCACCAGCTTGACCAGCATCTCGCCCACCTCGCCGGTGTCGCAGGTGCGCACGGCTTCCAGCGCACTGTCGCTGAAATCCGAAATCTTCTTCTGGGCTTCCGCGCCGTAGAGCAGCACATGATCGGTGTTGTTCACGTCGATCTGATCCACAAAAGCCTCGATGGCCTTGATTTCTTCTTCACTGAGCATGCTGGTATCCATTTGGGCGACGGCTTCGCTGGCGGCTTCGGCCACATTCGTGGCGGCGGGCTCGGCGATGGCTTCCAGCTGGGCGGCAGCTGATTCAAGTTCAGCCTTGTCCTGTGCCATGGAGGCAGGATTCAGCGTCAGAACGGGGATGTCAATTTTGTTTTCAGTCATGGTAAGTTGCCTCCTGTTTATTGTTCATCGGGCTTTTTCATCTGCGCCTGTCCATCGGGAGAAAAGCGCGGGTCGATGTTCCATTTGGGGGCGGCAGTCTGCTGCACAGGCTGCTGCTTTTGCTGATCATACGCCCTTTCACGGGCAATGCGGTTGGCGGCTGCATCAATCTGCGCAGCGCGTTTGGCCTGAGCGGCGGCAATGTCCAGATCGCTTTCGGAAAGCCCGTCGCGCTTGAGCATCTGCTCCAGCACGTCGATATCGGTGGTCAGATCCAGTACATCATCCTGATACAATTTATCCAGCATCTTTTCGCATCCCTGCAAAACCACCAGCAGTGCGTCGTCAATGCGGTTGCGCGCATAGATCGCGTCCTGGCCGGTAATGCCGCGCTCGTCAAGCATGCGGTAGCCCTTGACCATTTTGAGCGTGGTGGGCAGGTAATAATCCATGAACTTGCGGATCTGCGAGGCGCGGTTGGGCTTGTCGTACACGGCGCGGAAGATCTCGGCGCATTTGTTTTCCAGAATATCCAGCTTACCGGACAGGCTGTCGTCCGGAATCAGATCGTTTTCACGGCGAATTTCAGCGATCATTTCACGGCCCTGTTCCAGCAGTTCGTCCACCTCGGGATTGCCGGTATCGCCCTGCACCTTTTGGAGGCTTTCAGGCGTTTTCTGGTTCTGCGTGGTATCCAGCCCCTGCGCCATTACGCGGACGATTGCGCCCAGGAAACCGCTCAGGGCAAACGCCAGCGCATACGCGCCAATGCTGTGCGGCTTGAAAACGGCGGAATATGCCGCGTATGCTGCGCCAAAGGCAATGAGTCCCGCGCCCAGTCCGCTCTTCTGCTTTTTCTTGTTTTTTTTCATGAACGGATTCCTCCAATCCTTTACGAATGGCATTATATCACAATTTTGCACCGGTGAAAAGAAAAGCGGGCTGAAACCCGCTTTGTGCACGCTGAAAAATACATTAGAATTTGGTGATGAAAGGTATTCAGGCCGTCGAAAAAGCTCGCTGACGCGATCTTTTCCGCCGAAGAATGCACCGTTTGCCTACTCGCCTGACGGCTCGCCGGGCGGCAAACGGTGGTAGGCAGGCCTTGCTGCGCAAGGCTTCCGCAGCGGACGCACATGTCGTGAGGTTCGGTACATGAGT
>JAFYQB010000078.1 GCA_017547285.1 Clostridia bacterium | reverse complement strand
AGCCTTGCGCAGCAAGGCTTTCCTTACACCGTTTGCCGCCCGGCGAGCCGTCAGGCGAGTAGGCAAACGGTGCATTCTTCGGCGGAAAAGATCGCGTCAGCGAGCTTTTTCGACGGCCTGAAAGAAGTCCCTGCCTTACAGCAGAGACTTCTTTGGTTTTTAACGGCAGCAGCCGCATCCTCGGCTGCCCGTATTGCAGGCGGCATTGCGGATTGCCACTTCGTCATTGTTGCACAGTGAGGCAGGCGGGAACAGGGGCAGCGAGAAGAACTCATCGCAGACATTGTCGGCGAACTCTTCGCAGGGCGGAATGGGACAGAAACCGTAGGACGGAATCAGAATTTCCACATTCGCCAGCACTTTCAGCACGACCGTCACACAGACCGTCAGGCTGAAACGGTTGTTGCCCAGATAACGGCCCGCTACGCAAATGGCGCTGACCATGCTTTCCATGGCATAAGGAACGATAGATTCATCCGGAATAGAGAGAAGAACATCCTTATCCACCGTGATTACGCCCTTGCCGATATACTCCTGACAGCGGCTGTCGACAAACAGGATATCGATGGGCACGTCGATCTTGCAGCGCACCCGGGCAAAGCAGGGACGGTCGCACAGGCGCTCCACCGTCAGGTTGCGGATGGTGCCTTCTGTGGTCGTGGAACGGCAGGATTCAAACGTAATGGGCGGCACAGGAGCGGATGTAGGCGCAACCGTTTCCGTCGCATCAGTACCTCCGCAGCCGCAATTGCAGCTGTTTGCCGCTACCATCGCATAACTGGTGATAACTACTTCCTTATCATCCAGCTGTTCCTGCTGAAGGCAGCTGTCGTACACGCGTTTGACCTGAACGCAGACCTTTTCCTGCAAGCCGTCCAGAGCACTGCCGGAGATTGCGCCGGGACAGGCGCAGGGGTTGCCGTTCTTGTAGCTGTAAAAAGACATTGGCACGCCTCCTTCAACTATCGGCTGCCGGATACGCTGCATCGCGTTTCCGCCGCCGTTCACTGACACAGTATGTCAGAAGCTGAGGTGGGTGCCAAAATTTCTATTCTTTGATTTGTTCGATCTGATAGCCCATTGCTTCCAGTTCAGCGATCACACTGTCTCCGGGCAGAACCAGGTGCATGAGGCCGACCGTTACAAAATAGCTGTGCGGCTCATCGTTTTCCAGCATAGCCTGCAGAAGCCGGGCCATCGACCGGTTACGAACGGTCATCAGCGCATGGTGATACTCCCTTGCCAATTCGGGATCAGTTTCCTTCGTCAGTCCCAGCAGATAGGAATCCGCAAACGCCTGCGCATTGCCTTCCTTCCACCAGCCCGGCCAGCGTTCCACATCAGCATCCGACCCCGAAACATTTTCCGGCTCCAGCACCGCATGGCACGCGCTGTCCAGCAGGTACTCCTGCAAATCAGCTGAAAAGCTTTCCATCAGTCCAAGCTGCTCCTGCACAGTTTCCAGATACTGAACCCGCTTACCGTTTGCCTGACGGCGAACCATATTCTCTACGCCAAGGGCCGAGGCCGCCTTGCCGGAACCGCTCTCCATCTCCTGCGCGGCCGCAGCCAAAGTCAGCGTGCTTGTCACAGCCCATGGTTCCAACCGTTCAAAAGACGCCATGGAATATCCCAGCTTTACCGCTGCCCGTTCCAGTCTGTTGTAGCATTCGGGGGCGATACGTTCAGACAGAGGCTGTTCGCTTTTCATCATTTGTGCGGTTGTCTGCTGTGCCTCCGGGCTGGCTGTATCACACTCATACACCATGGTATCCGCATTTTGAATTGCATTTCGGATTGCCAGGCTCATTGGATACATTTCCCTGCTGCCTGCGTGAATGCTGCCCAGAAGGAACATTTCATTTTTACCCCCGCTTATGCGGTAAAAAATACCCTGACTGGATCCCGACGCCAGCTGCTGTGCAGCCACGGCAGCGGCCAGAACACCCGCCATCAGCAGGCCGTATGTCCATTTTTTCTTCACTTGCATTCCTCCAGTCTGGCTGCCGCACATGCAACGCTTTTACCCGAAACGCTCCATTCCTGCGGAAGCATGGCTGCATATTCCCATTGCTGATACCGATCATCCAAAAGCATCACGATGCCGCTGTCCGTTTCCGAACGGATCACCCTGCCTGCGGCCTGCAGCACTTTCTGCATCCCGGGGATGCGGCATGCGTAGGCAAAACCATCGCCAAAATGACGTTGATAGCAGGCGCGTACAGCATTCAGTTTCGCGCTCGGAACCGGCAGCCCTACACCGACCACCACAACATTGACCAGCTGTTTTCCCGGAAGATCAATACCTTCACTGAACAAACCGCCCAGTACGCAAAGCCCGAGTCTGGGCAATTTTGCGTTCTCAAACGCAGATAAAAAAGCGTCCCTGTCCGTCTCTTCCATGTCTCGCTTCTGCACCCACAGTTCAGGCAGCCGGTCGGTATCCAGATGACCGGAAACCAGATTCAGATAGGCATAGCTTGGGAAAAAGACAAGCGTATTTCCGGGATGATGTTCCAGCAGTTCGTGGATGCAATCCGCAATCTGCGCCGCACTCTCTTCGCGTTTTTCATAGCGTGTGCTGATATTCCGTCGGATAACCTGCAAACGTGCCGGCGGGAACGGAGATGGCAGCGCAAAGCAGGCGTCATCCTCGCTGCCGCCAAGCAACTGCTTCATAGCCGGAAGCGGATTGAGCGTTGCGGAGAAAAAGACGCTTCCCCTCAGGCCCTTTGTTACACGACCAATCTCCCTGCCAGGCAGCAGACAGTAGAGAGTAAGTGCACGTTCCTTGCCGTGCTTTTCCAGCAGGACAGCATAGTCCTCATCCAGATGTTCCTGCGCGTACAGATATGGCAAACAAATTCGGATCAATTCCTGCATGCCGGCGCCCGCCGCAGGCAATGCAGCGATGGCTTCATCCAAAACGATCTGCGTTTTGGCAGCAATTCCTTCAGGCGCTTCCTTCAGCGTGGTTTCCCCGGTTGGGCATTCCAGAGCCCTCAGAGCGTGGATCAGCGTGGTCAAACTGCGGTACACGCCATTTTTGCGGCCATACCCTTTACCGTACTCTGTTCTGATTCTGCCAAGTTCATGGCTGTCCAGCACGCCGGACAGGCTTTCTCGCACACGCTCAACGGCGTGGTGCGCTTCATCCGCCAGCAAAGTAAAGTTTTTCTGCCGCTGAAACAGCCGTTTGAGCTGGGCAAAAGGGTCAAAGGCGTAGTTCAAATCCATCAGCAGAACATCTGCGATTTCGCTTAGGGCAAGTGCAAACTCGAACGGACAGATTTCATATCGATTGGCAAAAGCGATAATGACCCCATCATCCCAAACTGTGATTCCTGAGGCCAGCAGCGCGTCAATCGCCTCGCCCTGACGCAGAAAATGTCCTTTTGCCCTTGGACAGTCATCAGGATGGCAGCGCGTTGGCGCAGGGCACAGCTTTTCCCTGGCTGTCAGCACGCAGCAGCGTGCCTGCATTCCCCGTTCGTGCATTCTGCGCAGGGCGTTCAGCGGACTTTGACGCGCTGTATTGCGGGCGGTCAAATATATTACGCGCTCCGTCAGGCTGTTTCCCAAAGCCTTCAGCGCAGGATACAGCACTGCTGCGCTCTTGCCTGTACCTGTCGGCAGGCTGGCAAACAAACGCTTTTTGCGTTGAATGGCCGTATACACCTGCGCTGCCAGTTCGCGCTGACCTTTACGGTAGCTGTCAAACGGAAAGGGCAACGCCCGCAGGCTTTCATCCCGTGCTGCTCTGTGCTCAGCTTCCCGGATCGCAAACCGTACAAACGGCGCAAGCAGCGCATGTATTTCAGCACGCAGCGCTTCCGCCGTCATTTCTTCCTCAAAGCTGCGCTGCACAATGCCCTCGTCATTGACATAACAAATGCTGATGCGTACCGCCGGGCACTCCTGTTCCTCCGCCAGCATGGCCGCATAGCAGACGGCCTGTGCGCGGTGTTCGATGCGCGCCTCTGTTGGCATCGCCCGGCACAGTTTGATTTCCTCCACAAACGGAATATCTCCGTCCACAAAGGCGTCCATTCGCCCGTAGACCTGAACGCTTGCGCCGTTCAGCTCATAAACATGCCTGATGGTCTGTTCGGTCTGTCCCTCATATTCCGCCTGACGCGCCCGGTGTGCCTGTGCACCGGTAAGCAGGGCTTCTGCATCCGTCGCAGGCATGATATCCGGTGCAAAACAGGAAAAGGCCACCAGCTCGCGAACGGAGATTCTGAACATCTCTTCCACGGCGGCGGCCTCCTTTTGTTTGTCACTTTTAATCGTTGTCGCTCCGGCGGGCAATCAGCAGCAGGCGTACCAGCTGCAGCAGGCTGCTGACGGCGGAAGCCACATAGGTAAGCGCGGCTGCGTCAAGCACAGCCTTTGCGCCCTTCAGTTCCTCATCTCCCAGATAACCGCCTTCACGCAGTGCGCGGACAGCACGGGCGCTGGCGTTGAACTCCACAGGAAGAGTTACCAGCGCAAACAAAAGCGTAAGCGCAAAACAGGCAATGCCCACATAGACCAGCGGTTCCCAGCTGAATACCAGACCCAGCATAAAGATCGGGAAATACAGATTGCTGCCCAGGTTGACCACTGGCACCAGCATGGAGCGCAGCTTGAGCGGCGCATATCCTTCCCTGTGCTGCATGGCATGTCCGCACTCATGCGCTGCCACGCCGATGGCCGCTACACTGCCGGAACCGTACACCGTACTGCTCAGGCGCAGTACCTGACTGCGCGGATCATAATGGTCCGTGAGAGAGCCCGAGGTCTGCTGGATGCTGACCTGATCGCAGCTGGCATGGTTGAGCAGCCTGCGGGCCACCGTATCTGCCGTATACCCGCTGCGGGAAAGCACCCGCTGATACTTCTCAAACGAAGACTTTACCTTGAACTGCGCCCACAAACCCAGCAGCAGTCCGGGAATGACCAGAATCATGGTCCAATCATAATAAAACATGGTTTTACCCTCCTTGCTAACAGCAATGAAACAACTGCCATATTAGCATACACCATTTTGTGCAAATTTCAACCTTGGAATGCTGAAATGTCGTTTTTCTGTCATGTATACCTTCCCGTTTCTGCGGGCAGTCTATCCTGCAGGAGGGATGGATATGCAGAAACGTTTTTCCGGCGGTGCAAAGGAATGGCTGCTTCTTCTTGCAGCAGCTGCCTTGATGCTCGCCTTTCTGGTTCTGCCGCTTCGTTTCGCCCTGGCAGAACGCCTGACCGCAGAAGAACAGCAGCTGGCAGAGGCATTTCGTAAGGGCGAACTGATCCGAATTCACATTCTTGCCAACAGCGATTCTCCCACAGACCAGACGCTGAAACTGAAAGTCAGGGATGCGATTATCGAAGCATTCGGAAACCTGCTGCGCGAAGCCGGTACCCAAAACAGCGAGGCTGTCTTTTCCATCTTGCAGCAGAATGCGGACCAAATGCTGGAAAGCGCGAAGCGCTGCTGCGTTCAGAACGGTTTTCCGCCTGAAGCGGCTGTGGAAACCGGCATACTCAAGCTGCCGTCCAGGCGCTACGGAAAGGTTATTCTGCCGGAGGGAGAATACCGTGCGCTCCGTATAAGGCTGGGCGAAGGCCGGGGGCAAAACTGGTGGTGCGTACTGTATCCGCAGCTTTGTCTTGCGCTTTCCGGCGATGAACAACCGGAGACAAGTGGGCTGCGGTGGTGTTCCGGGCGCATTTTTGCCCGCTGGCTGCTGCTGGAAACATAACCGCTTTCCCCTCTGTGCATACGGGTCAGAATATGATATAATCATATTGTATTCCCCATATGCGGAGGTTTCTGAAATGGCATTTTCTTTTTTGCCTGTAACGCCAGCGGAAGTCAAGCAGCGCGGCTGGGACAGGCCGGATTTTGTATATGTTGTGGGCGAGGCCTATGTGGATCACCCCTCGTTCGGCCACGCCATCATCAGCCGTGTGCTGGAAAACGCCGGCTACCGCGTAGCCATGCTTTGTCTGCCGGAATATCACAGTGCGGATGCGTTCAAACTGTTCGGTGAGCCAAGGCTGGGTTTTCTGGTCACGTCCGGCGTAATTGACAGCATGGTCAACCACTATACCGCCGCCAAAAAACGCCGCAACACAGATGTGTACGCGCCCGGCGGCAAAGCCGGTCTGCGTCCGGACCGCGCGGTGACGGTGTACTGCAACCGCATTCATGAAGCCTATCCCAAGTCGCCCGTTCTGATTGGCGGTGTGGAGGCCTCGCTTCGACGTTTTTCCCATTACGACTACTGGGATGACAAAGTGCGCCGCAGCGTGCTGGTGGACAGCGCGGCAACCCTTCTGATGTACGGCATGGGTGAAAAAACCATCTTGGATTGCTGCGACTGGGTGGCTCGCGGCATGCCGCTGCACGAGCGCTCCTCTCTGCGCGGCGTTTGCTACATGGCCAAGGAAGCGCCGAAAAACGCGCTGCTGCTGCCAGCCCATCAGGAGGTGGCTTCCAGCAAGGAAGCCTATTGCCGTGCGTTCCTGGTTGAATATCAGGAGCAGGATCCTGTCCGCGGCCAGACGCTGTGCCAGCAGCAGGATCCCCAGCGCTTCATGGTGCAGAACCCGCCTGCCATGCCCCTGAGCCGCGAAGAGCTGGACGCCGTCTACGATCTGCCCTTTACCCGCCGCGCCCATCCCAGCTATGACAAGCTGGGCGGCGTTCCTGCTCTGCAGGAGGTTCGCTTTTCCCTGAGCGCTACGCGCGGCTGTTTTGGTTCCTGCAACTTCTGCGCACTTACGTTCCACCAGGGGCGCATCGTGACCTCCCGCAGCGAGGAGTCTCTGCTGAAAGAGGCCCGACTGCTGACGACCTTCCCGGATTTTAAGGGATATATTCACGATGTAGGCGGTCCTACCGCCAACTTCCGCTCCCCCGCCTGTGAAAAGCAGCTGAAGAGCGGCGCGTGCAAAAACCGGCAGTGTTTGTATCCCAAGCCCTGCAAAAACATGAAGGTCAGCCATATGGAACTGGTGGAGCTTTTGCGCAAGATGCGTTCCCTGCCCCGCGTGAAAAAGGTATTCATCCGTTCCGGCATTCGTTTTGATTATTTGATGGCCGATCCCAACGATACATTCCTCAAGGAGTTGTGCAAGCACCACATCAGCGGTCAGCTGAAGGTTGCGCCCGAGCATATCAGCCAGAACGTGCTGGACAAAATGGGCAAGCCGCGCCGCGAGGTCTATGACGCATTTGTGGCCAAATACAAAGCAGTCAACGAAAAAATGGGCCTGAAACAGTTCCTCGTTCCCTATCTGATGAGCAGCCATCCCGGCAGCACACTGAGGGATGCGGTGGAGCTGGCCGAATATTTGCGCGATATCGGTCACCAGCCGGAGCAGGTGCAGGATTTTTACCCCACGCCCGGCACACTGAGCACGTGTATGTACCACACAGGTCTGGATCCGCGTGATATGAAGCCGGTTTACGTACCCAAAACCCCGCACGAAAAGGCCATGCAGCGTGCGCTTCTGCAATTCAAAAATCCCGCTAACCACGAGCTGGTCTGCGAGGCGCTCCGTCTTTGCGGGCGGGAAGATCTGATCGGCTTTGGTCCCGGGGCGCTTGTTCCTCCGCGCGTGCTCGGACGAAACTCCGCCGCCGGACGCAAGCCTGCGCCGCAGCCCCGCGGAAGAATGTCTGAACGTCCCGCCCCCCGTTCCGGGCGCAGCCGTACAGACAACAGCCGTAAAAAACGATAAAAAAAGGTTCCGTTCGAAAACGGAACCTTTTTTGATTCATTAGCCCTGGGAAAGCTCGTTGACCACAAAACTGTTTTCCAGATAAGCGTTGTACATGCCGAACTCGCTCATCAGACTGGTCAGGTAGCGCAGCTGTGCCCGATAAACATAGCTGCTGGTAACGATGTACACTTCAAACACCGCGTAGCCATCCTGCGTGGTGTAAGCCAGTGTGGCGTACTGCATGTCTTCATATACATTCGCAATACCGCCCTCAACACTGTTGGCCGCCACAGTCACGTAGTCCGCAAGGCTGGCGCCATTGGCATTGTCCATACGCCTGGCAAAAAAGCTTGCACTGCCATCGGGAAGAGCGGCAGAAACGCCGTTCTCGTTCTCGATCAGCAGTTCGTCGCTGAACGCGGAAGGATACAGCAGCGTGAACCCCAGCTTGCTGTCATATTCCACGGCGATCTCTTCAAAGTAGCCTTGCATGGCCTCCTCAATGGACAGATCCGTGCCTACAGAATAGCCTTCCAGACGGAAACCGTTCATTGCGGAAGCATCGCTTCGGAAGCTGAACACAGCGCGTTCGATCCAGTTGACGGCGGTGTAATCGGCTTCGGTCATCTGGCGCATGGGCTTATCAGCAAGATAGATTTCGCCAATGATCTGCACGCTCTGTCCGTCCGCACCGCTGTTAACCAGCACAGGCTGGAAGCCGATGAAGCCGTCCGTTTCCGCTGCAGTAACAGCCTGCAGCTCGGGAATGCGTGCAGCAAAGATTTTTCCCAGCAGATCCGCCTGAGCAGCGGTATCATGGAGCATTGCTTCGTTCACGCCCACTTCTGCGCCCATATTCTGGCCAATGGAAAAGAACGCATCGATAAAGGAAAGACTCAGCTCATCCTCTGCACCGGGAACGCTTTCAGGCGCATTGGGCGAATACCAGGATGCTGCCGCTACCAGATCCATCAGGGGGACAAGCGCCTCAAAGTCGGCTGTCTGCGCCATTGCGCCTGTGCACAGCCCCAAAGCCATACACACAACCATCAGTACAGAAATCATTTTTTGCACGCTGCGGTTCTTCATGATTATTTCCTCCTTGTATTTCAAAACCGATGTACGGTTCGTTCCAGCAATCCATCAACCGGCGTTATCCCGGCCTGCGATCCAGGCTGCGGCTGACAGCGCCGCCACATTGCCTTCGCCCACCGCCTTGGGTACCTGCAGGGGTTTGCCCGTACAGTCGCCTGCGGCAAAGACGCCGGGAATGTTAGTGCGCATCTGGCGGTCCACCGGAATATAACTTCCTTCAGTTTCAAGCTCCGCCATCAGCATGTTAAGAGGCATGGCTGCCCGAAAAACGAAGATGCCGTCATAGCCGTGTACTGCCTGATCGGTCATAAGAATCAGGCCGGCGTCATCGCGTCCGATGGAAACCGGCTTTTCGGCCATCACTTTCACATTTTCCTCAAGCCCGTCTGTCTGATGCCGCTTCAGACTGTAGTAATCCACCTCTGACGCCAGTCCGGCCAGAAAACGGGTTTCTTCCACACCCTGCTGGGAAGCGCTGAGAACTGCAATCCTTTTGCCACGATAGAACATGCCGTCGCAGGTGGCGCAGTAGCTTACGCCCCTGCCGAGTTGTTCCTCTTCGCCCGGCAGCAGCACAGGCCGCGCTGCACCCATGGCCAGCACCACGGCTTTGGCTTCCAGCACATCGTTTTCCACCAGCAGCATAAAGCTTTCTCCCATAGGCATGATCTGCCTTACAAGTCCGCTGCGCTCCTGTGCGCCCATCGCAAGCGCCTGCTCGCGGAAGGCATCGAGGATTGCATTGCCAGAAGCCTGCGGCATGCCGGGATAGTTGTCGATGCGCTCCGCACTGCGCAAAAGTCCGTTATCATTCTGCGGTGCAATCACCACCGCCTGCAGTCCGCGCATGCGCGCCGTCATGGCGCAGGACCATCCTGCCGGTCCTTTTCCAACAATCGCAATATCGAGCATACGATCCTCCCAGGAACCGCGGTTCTATTTTTCCAGATACGAGTATATCAAAAAGAAAAAATTGTTTCAAGAGTTTTGATAAAATGTTACAGCTCCGTATAAAAATTCACGTAAAAAAGCCGTGCATTTCTGCACGGCCGTGGAAAATACAGATCAGATATACTTCGGCAGCCAACCTTCGTGGGCTTCGATCAGGTCGTCGCACATGGACACGATATCGTCAATGGACAACTCGCTCTGGCAATGAGGATCCAGCATGGCAGCCTGATAGATACAATCCTTCTTGAGGGTCATGGCAGCCTCAATGGTGAGCAGCTGAACGTTGATGTTGGTACGGTTCATGGCTGCGCACTGTTCAGGCAGGTCGCCCACATAGCAGGGCGTTACGCCGCTGGCGTCCACCAGACAGGGAACTTCCACGCAGGCATTGCGGGGCAGGTTGGTAATCAGACCGTTGTTGAGCACGTTGCCGCCAATCTTGTAGGGGATGTTGGTTTCCATGGCTTCCATGATGTAGCTGGCATATTCATGGGTGCGCTCGTGGGTGAGGTGCGGATCCTTGGTCAGTTCGTCGCGCTGTTTTTCCCACTTTGCAATCTGGTTCACGCAGCGGCGGGGATACTCATCCAGCGGAATGTTGAAGCGGTCGATCAGTTCCGGATACTTGTCCTTGATGAAGAAGGGCATGTACTCAGCGTTGTGCTCGCTGGATTCAGTTACATAGTAACCGAAACGCTTCATGATCTCCATACGCACCATATCGTCGTGCTTTTCGGTGATCTGCGCAGCGCGGCGCTTGATCTCGGGATAGAGATCCTTGCCGTTCTTGCTGATCTCCAGCAGCCATGCCATGTGGTTGATACCGGCGATCTTCCACTGCAGCTGATCGTCGTAGAGATCTTCCATGCCTACATTCTTAAGCAGCTTTTTGGCACAAACCTGCACGCTGTGGCACAGGCCAACCGTCTTGACGCCGGTGTAGCGCTGCATGGCGCCGCTGAGCATGGCCATGGGGTTGGTGTAATTGAGGAACCACGCGTCGGGACACACTTCTTCCATATCGTGGGCAAAATCCATCATGACAGGAATGGTGCGCAGCGCACGGAAAATACCGCCGATGCCCAGCGTATCCGCAATGGTCTGGCGCAGGCCGTACTTCTTGGGAACCTCAAAGTCAGTAACCGTGCAGGGCTCATAGAGACCCACCTGAATGGCGTTCACCACGTAGTTGGCGCCGCGCAGAGCGTCCTTGCGGTTTTCCACACCGCAGTATTTTTCAATTTTGGCTTTGTTGCCCAGATTGTTGTTGATTGCCGTCAGCATCAGGTAGCTTTCTTCCAGACGCTGAGCGTCGATGTCATACAGTGCGATGGTGCTTTCAGCCAGAGAAGGCGTGAGCATGCTGTCGCCGAGTACGTTTTTGGCAAATACGGTGGAACCTGCACCCATGAATGTAATTTTAGGCATATGAAACTCTCCTTTGCAACCAGGATGTTTGTTACTGTTATTATAGCAGAGAAAGTTCTTGAAAAAAACAGCTGTTTGTTGCATAATAGCGTCAGAATGTTGTACGGAGGAGAAATCATGTGAGCGAGGAAGTCCGGTCAGATCACGGAACAGATGATCTGTATGTGTGTCAATTTGGTGAAGAAGCCTGCCGTCCCGGTCATTCCTTCGGCCCCGCCACGCGCGATCATGTGTTGATTCATTTTGTTGCATCTGGCAAAGGATTTCTTTACTGTCAGGGACAAAGCTTCACTGTAGAGGCCGGGCAGGGTTTTCTGATTTATCCCGGCGAGGAATGTCTCTATCAGGCAGATGACCGTCAGCCATGGCATTATGCGTGGGTGGGGTACCGCGGACGAAAAGCGCTGCAGCTGACAAGCGAGGCCGGTTTCCGCACTGATCAGCGCGTGTATACCGCGTTTGATCCGGATGCAGCATGGCGCACGCTGGAAAATCTGCGCACGGATGCCAGAACGCTTCGTCTCACCCGTCTGGCTGCGCTTGGAAGCCTTCTGCGTTTTCTCAGTCTGCTTGCCCCCGCAAACGATCCCAACGCCGCTAGTTCCCCCGCCCGTCTGCACTGTGACCGCGCCATATGGTTTCTGGAAGGCCGCTACGACCGTGATGTTTCCATTCAGGAAACAGCGGATTTTGTGGGGCTCAGCCGGTCTCACCTCTACCGGGTGATGATGGAAGAATGCGGCTGTTCCCCCAAAGAAATGCTGTTGCGTATCCGCATGCGCCACGCCGAAAAGATGCTGCTGGATACCGCCCTTACGCTGGATGAAATCGCGCTGCGTGTGGGGCTCTGCACCGGTGCGCAGCTGGGCGTTTGTTTCAAAGCGGTTTATGGAATCAGTCCGGGCAAGTACCGCAAATCCGCCGCCCGCCATTAACCCGGTTCGACCTTTCTCAGGAATCATCAAAAAACGCATCCGCGCATTAAAGCGCGGATGCGTTTCAGGCCGTCGAAAAAGCTCGCTGACGCGATCT
>JAFYQB010000077.1 GCA_017547285.1 Clostridia bacterium | reverse complement strand
CCCTCAAGGAGCTGGCTGGCAAACCCGTGACCGCCGTGAAGGACTATCTGACCGGCATTGACGGCCTGCCGGTGAGCAATGTGCTGGTCTACGAAGCCGAAGGAATCAAGGCCATCGTTCGTCCCAGCGGCACCGAACCCAAGGTAAAAGTCTACCTGTTCGCCAAGGCTGCCGATCAGAATGGCTCCACCGAACTGCTGAATACGCTCGAGCAGGAAATCAGCGCCGTCATCAAGTAATAACAAGCCTGACCGAAATCCTTGGGCGCGCAAAGCGCGCCCAACCCCGGGATTCTCAAGGGGCTGTGCCCCTTGAGCGGGATCCAAGGGCAGCGCCCTTGGCCGCCGGAGGCATCCCCGTATCCCCCATCGAAAGGAGCTGCGTATCGTGCGTGTTGCCCAGATCAATGTGGTTGCTTCGCTCAGCACCGGCAGAATCGCGGTGCAGCTTTGCCGTATGATCGAGCAGGCCGGTCATCGGGCTATGGTCTGCCATTCGCGCGATTATGCGCCCAAGGACGTAATCAGCTACCGCATCGGCAGCCATGTGCGCATGGCCGCACCGAAAGGGCGGATCAGACAGATCATAGCAGGGGTGCAGGATCAGGCTGGCTGCAAGCTGAATACCTATGCCCACCTGGGTCGTTCGCGTCTGACCGACCGCGCGGGCTTTTACAGCAAACGTGCCACGCGCAGGCTGGTTCAGCAGCTGGAAATGTTCAAGCCGGATCTGGTGCATCTGCACAATCTGCACGGCTACTACCTGCACCTGCCTACGCTGTTTGCATACCTGAAAAAGAACGATATGCCCGTTGTGTGGACGCTTCATGACTGCTGGGCGTTCACAGGCCACTGCGCCTACTATACCACCGCAGTGGACGCGCCGCCTGCAGGTCCGGTTCAAAAGCGCCGGGCGAAGCAGCACACGCTTGGCTGCGACCGCTGGAAAACCGGCTGCGGCAAGTGTGTACTCAAAAGATCCTATCCCATCAGCTGGCTGCGTGACCAGAGTGCGCGCAACTGGCAGGAAAAACGCGAACTGTTCCAGGGTCTCAGCCACATGGTCATCACTACCCCCAGCGAATGGCTGCGCGGAGAGGTAAAGCAGTCCTTCCTCAAAAACTATCCTGTCTACGTTTTCCCCAACGGTCTGGATCTGGACAAGTTCAAGCCCTGCCCGAGCGACGAATATATGCACCAGGCCATGCGCTCCTACGGTCTGGACAAGACGGAGGGACGCCGGATCGTGCTCAGCGTTGCCGCTGTGTGGGATGAGCGCAAGGGGCTGGACGAGCTGATCGATCTGGCTGAAAAACTGGGGCCGGAATACTGCGTGGCCGCTGTTGGTCTGGATGAAAACCAGATCAGCGCTCTGCCCAAAAATACCGTTCTGGGAATCCGCCGGACGGGCAACATCAACGATCTGTGCGCCCTGTATACCGCCGCTGATGTGTACGTGAGCGCCAGCTGTGAAGAAACCTTCGGCATGACGCTCATCGAAGCCATGGCCTGCGGCACGCAAGTCATTTGCTACGACGCCACCGCCATGCCGGAGCTGGTAACGGATGAAGTAGGCGAAGTGGTGCCTGTGCATGATGTGGATGCGCTGGCCGAATCCGTTCGCCGCCTGTGCGCCGGCCCCAAGGACGGCAAAGCCTGCGTCATGCATGCCAAAAACTATGATCTGAACGAACGCTTCAACGCCTATCTGCGCCTGTATGAAAAGATGTATCTTTTCAGTCCGGCTTATCAGGCGGCGCTGAAAAGCAAACCTGAACCATAATCAATACCGAAAGGAAGGGACAGCCTTGAAAAAAGCTGCTTTGTGGATGATGCTTGCCGCACTGCTGTTTGTGCTGTGCAGCTGCGCACAGCTGGACGAGCTGTCCCAGTCTGATGCGCTGCCCGACCTGCGCTTGCTGGTACAGCCTTTCTATGAGGAGCCCGAAACCGCTGAAAAAGATACCGAAACGGCTTCCTCCTCCATGCGGCTGGACCTGTGGCTGGACGCCTCGCAGACCATGGGCGGCGTGAACCCCAACGAAGAAAGCATGTACCCTCATTCCAGCCGCAAATACCGCGAGGGCGGCTTCCACTACCGCTATCAGCATGAAACCGGCATGTATGAAACCCTGCTGCGCTGCATGCTTTCCGGCGTGGAAGGCTCGCGTGTACGCCTTTTGCGCTGCGGCAACGAGCGTCTGCCGGACAAGTACCTGCTGGATCATATCAAACGGGATGCAACAGCAGAAGAACTGCTCTCCATCCGCCGCGATATGCTCACCTATGCCATTGATCCTCTGCCCAGCATTTTTGAAGGCTTCTCCGGCGAAAAAATGACGGACAGCTTCTACTCGCTTGGTACGCCGCAAATGAACCGCATCAGCGCCGTCAACCGCCGTCAGCTGGAAAATCCGGACTATGCCAGCAGCATGGAAAAGACGCTGGAACAGCAGATTCACGCCATCAGCCGCGGCTATGACGAATCCCTGATTGCAGCCGGCAACGACAGCGACTATCCGCTGCTGTATGCACTGAACAACCTTGATCTTTCCCGCCTGTCCGTCATCACCTGCGACCCGGCTTCCATCCGTAAGCTTACGCAGACGGATGACAACGGCGATGTGCGCGCTCTGGTACAGGAACTGCTGACCGAACGCGGTGTGTTTGAAAACGGTCTGTCCGTTGGTCTGTACGCCTTTACGCTGGATTACATGGGACAGATGAGTTCCTTTGCCAGCGCAGATCTCACCGAACCGCTGCTCTGGGGCCGCCTTAATTATAACAACTACACCGGCAAAACCGACGGTCATCTGGTCATGCCGCGCACGCTGCTTGCACTGGTCATCGGCCGGGCGGAACAGGTGAACGCTTTTACCGCCGCCTTTGAACGGCAGCTTGCCGCTTCCGATACGCTCAAAGTACCGCGCGGTCCGCAGAAAGGCGAGCTGACCTATACCCGGAACGGGCAGACCGTGGTGCAGGAGCCGTTCGGCTTTGAGTACGACTATACGGTCATCAGCCGCGCCACGGTAGAGTCCATCTCGCAGCAGACCGAAGGCGTAACGCTCACTGCCGATGTACCCGTCAGCCTGTCCGGCAGTCTGTATACCGTAACCCTTGCGCCCGTGGCCGGCGTACAGCCCGACCGCACGCTTACCCTGAGCCTGCCCGTCAGCGAAGCTGCCGGCAGCATGACGCTGGACGCCGAACAACTGGCCAACGTGCAGTTGGCTGCAGAAAGCGCTCTGCTGTGGACGGCCACGCTGTCCAATCAGCCCTCTTCAGTGATTCCTGAAGAGGCACAAACCATCACCCTGCGCGATAAAGTATATGTCTTTACTCCCCAGCAGCCCGAATGCCCAGTCCGCTGTCAGGCGCTTTCCTATGACGGAAGCGCACTGACCATGCAGCTGAAAGTGGATGGCAAAACCCTGCAAAATGGCTACTACCGCATCCGCCTGACTGCAGACCTGCCCGGCGAAAGCCTGACATGGAACACGCCCGCATGGATCAGCGAACGCAGCACGACCGTCACCAATGAACAAGTCGCCGCGTGGGAGTCATTTACGGAGGTTCTTGCCCGCTACGAACGCGATCGCAATTATATTTCCGTTCCGTTCCAGCATGCCTGGGGCGACGCCGAAAACACCACCTACCGCGGTGAAAACGTGCCGGAATTCCCACCGGTCACGCTTGCGCCCGGTCTTTCCGCGCTGGTCAGCCAGCTGCAAAGCGCGGCGCATCCCCGAACCATGCCCTATATCAGCTTTGTTTTTGACCTGTTTGTAACCAATCAGTAAGGAGGCGTTTTCATTGCAGAGCGATTCCATCCGCACACGGAAACGTCCTCTTCGCACACATGCAGGCAATCCCATCGCCTGTCTTTTGTGCTATGTGTGTGCATTTGCCCTTCCACTGATCTGGCAGACCGCAGCGACCGGCATCCTTTATCCGCAAAAACTGGCCGCTACTGCGCCGGATGTGAATGCCCATCTGCTGAAGGCTGTTCCCGGTCTGGACCGCTGGCTGTCTCCCGCAGCTGTGCCCGCTGCAGGAAGCGCCTTCAGCCTGCGCGAAATGCTGGCCGTGCGTGAACAGCATTGGCTGCAGACGCTCACGGTCTGCGCATTTGCAGCCTGGGGGCTTACGCTGCTGGTACAGCTCGTTTGGCGTTTTGCCAACAGCAGCCCGCTTTTCAGCGCCAAAAGAACGGTACGCGCCATCCGCACCTACCGTTTGACCATGCTGTCCGCATGGCTGCTGAATGCCGCCATCGCCGCCGGCATCTGGTATTTTGGCGTGCAGCACATCACCGGGCGCACTTTGTGGGATTATCTGGTCAGCTTCGGCGTCTATCTGCTTAATCCGCTGGCCGCCGCATTCGTCAGCCGCTTTGCAGCTTCGCCTGCCATCAGCGGCAAGCATGCGTTTTTCAAAAGACTGTAACAGGAAAGGAGGCTTCCGCATATGGGCTGTTATGTGATCGCCATCGGCGGCACGGGCAACAAGATCCTCGAAAGCATCGTTTATGCCGCTTGTGCGGATGCTTTCTATACCTTTGATGAACAGGGCAGACAGCAGCCCGTTCCCAGACTGGACATGCTGAGCGTGGATGTGGACGCCGCCTGCGGCAACACCACCCGCGCCAAGCGCGCCGCTGAGTATTACGAGGAGGTTCGCAGCGTATTTGCATCCTCCCCCTACCGCCACCGCGGGTTCCACACGGAGGTAAGTGTGGACCGCTGGAGCATGAACCTGAGCAAGCGCGCCGCCTCCGTCAGTCATATGGCACGCAGCAACAGCCGCGACCAGCTTCTGGCGCGCACGCTGTTTTCCAAAACCGAAGCCCAGCTGGAATACAGCGAGGGCTTCCGCGGCCATCCCGACCTGGGCGTACTGTTTTTTGCAGATCTGCTGGCCGGTTTGGAGGAGGCCCGAAAAGACGGCCTGCCGGACGAGATGAACGCGCTGATCGACCGCATGGACCGCGACATCGAGGCCGGGCAGGACGTTCGGCTCATTCTGTGCGGCAGCATTTTCGGCGGCACGGGCGCCAGCG
The DNA here is from genome assembly GCA_017547285.1 of Clostridia bacterium. GTDB lineage: Bacteria > Bacillota > Clostridia > Christensenellales > Aristaeellaceae > Limiplasma. Next base: position 8,575 of record JAFYQB010000077.1, on the reverse strand, counting down.
GTATTCCTGCGCTGAGCAAATTCTTCCATAGCCGCTACGCCGGAAAGCGTGAACGCTTTATCATGGGCAGCATGCTCATGCTTCCCTACTACAGCGTACCTCCTGCCGATGTGGATGAAACACAGGAGATCGCCGTCAAAAGCGACGAGTTTCTGGACAAAGCCCGCACGGCGCTGCAGTACTACGGCATGGAAAGCATGATCCGCACCAGCGACTCCGATCCCAACGGCGTATACGATGCGGTTTATCTGCTGGGTCTGCCGCAGGAATATTTTGTGACAACGCGTATTTACTCCACCGGCTCGCAAAGTCAGGAAAATGACGCGCACATGCTGGAATGGCTGGCCGCGCGCTGCATCAGCCAGTTCATGCGCACAGGCTTCCGCGGCGCGGAGGCACACAACATCGACTGCTATTACTACCAATGGCATACGCCCACCTTTGCCTGGGCCAGCTTTGACGGAGACGCCGCGCTCTATCAGGCGCGCTACGGCGGGCTGATGAAGGCCGCTGCCGTGTTCTTTTCCGAATGCTACCCCACCTTCAAACGCCGCGTTGTGCGCAACAGCCGCCGTGCAGGCCGTGTGCCTTATTGCGCACCATTCTTCCGCCGCACGCGCCGTTTCTCCACTGCGCAGCGCGCGCAGCTGGAAAGCAGGCTGGATGCGCTGCACCAGTTCTGGGCGTTCTATGCAAACTGGTTCCATCAGGTACTCGCTTCGCTGCCCGCCGCCATGCGCGAAGCGGACGGTGCGAACAGCCTGCTGAATGACGATGCACTCCGTGCGATCATGCGCGTTTTGCAGGACGCATCTTCCCGTGCGGATTGCGAGGCTGTTCAGCGTTCGGTGGGCCAGCTGGTCAAATCCACCGTGCAGGACAAGCGCGATTTGAATGCCGTCATGCGCTGTCTGGGCGGCGCCGAGTGCGATCCCCGCACGCCGGACGCTGTGCTTGCAGCGTTCATTACCGCATTGATGGATGCCGTCTACGAATGATTTATTGCAGAAAGGAGGCGCTGCCATGCGCAGGCTTACGGAACTGACCGCAAAAGAACAACTGGACAGGCAGACGTCCTATCTGACCTTTCTGCCGCAGATGGACGATGGTTTCCACACCGGTTACCACACCAATCCCGGCGTGGTGACCGACCGCAACAAGCGTCCCGGAGACTGGCTGGAAAGCCTGGCCCGCAATATGCACACCAATGGGCAGGATGTGGGTTATTCCATCCCCGATGTTCTGGCTTACGAGCAACAGCTGCGCCGTTTGTCCCGTCTGGCGCCGGAGGAACACCGGAACAACCGCCAGATGACTGATTACCGCGCCGTGCTGGCCCTGCTTCTGCTGTGGGACAGCTGGGAAAAGGACGAAAGCTGGCCGGTTCTGGAACTGACCTGTCTGAGCGGCGAGCGTACAGCTTTTTCCGCTTCTGTGACTGCCGCCCTCACGCCCAGACGCGCACCGGACGGTCTGTGGGTGTTTGCCCTGCGTTCCGCCCGGGACACAGAAGCCGCTGTGTATCCCATCGCGCTGCTTTCCCACGCCATGGTCATCATTCCCGCCGCCGATCCCGGCGATCTGGGCGCGCTTCTGCCGCCTTGTGTACGCTGGTATGACCGCACACAGCAGCAGTTTACCGATCCCTGTCTCAGCATTTCCCAGCGGGACGCATTTGTGCTGGTCTCACGCCTGCGCGTTTTGCAGCGCATGAAGGAGCAGCCGGAATGGAACAGCCCGCTTCTCAACGGGGATGAGCAGCTGGTGAGCCTGCTGGGCCTCTTTGCCAATGATCTTTTGAATCTCCATTCTGATTGGCAGGAACGCCTTGCCGCCCGGAACCCCGAAACTCTTGCCTCCCTCCGTTTGCGCACGCTGGCTGCCTGTACACCGGCCGGTGTTTTGCCCATTCAGAAACACCTTCTGCGCCCCGCCGAACTGCCGCTTGCCGGCAATCCGCTGCTTCGCGCACTGGCGGATGAAAATCTGCCCGCCTGCCCGCCGGACGAGCTCACTTTGTACACGCTGGATGGCTGCGCTTTTGCCTGCGCCTCCCGAAATACGCTGTTCAAACCGGCAGACAAGCAGCATGAGACCGGCTTGCTCAGCCGGCTGCAAACAGAAATCGACATCCTGATGAAGCATGATGCAGGCTGGCGCAACCAAACCGCCGCTTCGCTTCGTGCCATGCAGAATGAAGGAATGAATCAAACCGGTCTGATGCAGCAGATCCCGCAATGGCTGGAAGCCTGGGCGGATGAGCTGGACGCTGTCCCCTCCGCCGCTACCTGCGAGATCGCGCTGGAGCAGCCTATGGCCGATTGTCCGGTCGCTCTGCGCAGCCTGCTCAGCCGCACCCTCGGCCTGACAGATGAAAACCTGATCCGAAATGCCTTTTCCGACGCGCTCCTCATCTGGGACGGCGAGTCCGCCTATGATGACGCGCTGCTGACGGCACGCTGCACCATAAACGGTCTGGGCACAGCGGTTCCGCCGCTTGCGCCTGAACTGTGCGGCTGGCTGATGGAACGCTTTGACGCAGAAGGCGACGGCGCACCCGTGCTGGATCCTGCGTTCTTTGAATTTGCCGCAGACGGCGACTGCATCACCGCTTCTTTCCGCATTCTGCGCCATGCAAACAGCACGGCGAGCGCCGTTACCTTCCGCCGCACCTACCGTTTGCATCAGAACGTGCGCTTTGAAACCGGCAGCGCGGTCGTGCTTCCCGCTTCCCAGCGTCCCGGCGTGACCGTTTGGCCCAACGCCCGCTTTGCGCCCGGTCTTTGGAAGAATTACGCTGTATTTGTGCAGCAGCCCGGCCTGCTCAGCGCACATGCAGCCAGCACACAGGGCTGGCTGCAGGGCGAACGCTATACCAATGCCGCCAGCAGCTGGCAGACCGTATGTACGGATACCTTCCCGGCTTTTGTGCCGTTCTGCCGCGGCGAACTGTCCCTGGGCGCACTGATCAACGATCAGCCCCGCAGGCTGCTCAAGCATGAGCCTGCCGCCGCCATCGCCATTGACTTTGGCAGTATCTCCACAACGGTCATGCTGCGTCAGGGCGATCAGGTGCAGCCCGCTTCCCTGCCGGAATGTCTGCATCGCACGCTGCTGGCTCCCGGCCGCGAAAGCGCCCTGATGACCAATGCCTTTTTGCCGGAAGATGCGCTCCTGCCCGGCAGCGCGTCCGAAGCCACCTATTACAGTGTGATGGATATGTTCACCGATGATCCCGAACGCTGGAATATCATCCTGCGCGACGGTCATATCTATTACCGCAGCACCCTGGAGGCCCTTACCCGGAAAAACGCCTCCGCTCTGTATTACGACCTGAAATGGGGCGAGGAAACCTACGCCCGCCGCGTGATGCGCCTGTTTTTGAAACAGGTCATGGTACAGGCAGCGCTCTCCGCACGTCTGTGGGGCTCCGGCAGCGCAAGCTGGCGCGTATCCATGCCCAACGCCATGCCGCTGCACAAGCAGGAAAGCTATCTGGAACTGATGCGCGGCCTTGCCCGCGAAGTGGCGCAGGAAACCGGCCTGCCGCTTACGCAGGGCGTTCCCTCTGTGCTGTTTGCCACCGAAAATCAGGCGGATGGCCTGTACTTCCTGGGCCGCAGTGAAATCAATGCCCGGAGCGGCTATCTGAATCTGGATATCGGCGGCAGCACGGCCGATTTGAGCCTGTGGCTGGGCGGCGCGCGGTATGCGTCCATCGAAGCCTCGCTTTTGATGGGCTGCCGTCAGATGCTGTTTGCCTCCCTGCTGGAACGCCACGCAGGCGATCTGGATCATGACTTTGACGGCATGGATCATGATTTGCAAACTGCCATTCACCAGGTAACAGCCGCCTTCCGCACGGAAGGAAGCACCACGCGCGGCCAGCGCAAATGCATGCTTCTTCTGGATGATCTGCTGGCGACCCGTGCGGAATCCATCCGCCGCTGCATGGCGCAGAGCCGTTCAGAAGGCCGCATCAGCTATCTGGAAAGCCTGCTTCTTTGGCAGATCGGCTTCCTGTTCTACCTTGCGGGCGAAATGCTGGAACGCGCCTGGCACGACGGCTTTATGCGCATGCAGCTGCCGCCGCGCATGGAACTGTGCATTGCCGGCAACGGCGGCCAGCTGGTCAAGGCGTTCAGCGAGGAACAACAGACGAAACTCTGCTCGCTTGCACTGGCACGTCTGAGCGCGAATCATCCGCTTCAGGTGCTTCTGCCCATTCAGAGCCGTCATCCCAAACAGGAAGTGGCGCGCGGACTTCTGCACGATGATACCAGCCTGCAAAGCGCCATTCAGGGCGTGGAGCACTACAACGGCACACGACCCGGTGAAAAGCGGACTGAAAACCTGCTGCTTCACTATCTGCCGCTGTTTTACCACGTATTCCCGCAGGCTGCGCAGCGGCTGATGCCCAGGGTTTTTGAAGAGCAGGGCACAGCCATAGCCATTACTGCCACAGCACGCATGGAGCTGGATACCGTTTATGAAAACAGCATCCAAAGCGAAACCGGCGATGATCTGGCAGCCTATGTTGCCTGCTTTACCGCACTCAAGCAGCTGTGGAACATTTGATGTTTCGCACCGCACTGCGCGTGGTATATTCTCCTTGACATCCCCAGTTTCCGCGTGCTATGATGCACACGGAAACCCAAATCAAAGATGGCTTCTTCGGGGCAGGGTGCAACTCCCTACCGGCGGTACAGTCCGCGAAGAAATGCTTTGGCATTTCCCGATCCGGCGCAATTCCGGAACCGACGGTGAATGGCGATACGCCAAAGTCCGGATGTGAGAAGAGCAATCGCGATCCCTGCAAGCGCGCGTGATTGCCCCTGATGCAAGAAAAGCCATCAGGGGTATTTTGCAGCTTGAAGGAGGTTTTTCCCAATGACCAAAACCAAACGTTCCCTGCTCACCACCCGCGAACTTTCCACGGTTGCCATCCTTGCCGCCATCGCAGCGGTGCTGTTCATGGTCGAGATCCCCGTGGTATTGTTTTACAAACTGGATCTGAGCAGCCTGCCTGTGCTTCTTGGCGCGTTCGCCATGGGACCGCTTCCCGGCACCATGATCCTGCTGGTCAAGGCTGCGCTGGGCTTGCTGCACACCACGTCTCAGGGCGTGGGTGAGCTGGCGGACTTCATCATGGGCTTTGCCATGATGTTCCCTGCCTCCGTCATCTACCGCCGCATGAAGAGCCGCAAGGGCGCGATCGTAGGCATGACGGTTGGCACGGTAGTAGCCACCATTGTGGGCGTGCTGGCCAATCTGTATATCATGATTCCCTTCTATGGCGCAGCCTACGGCATGCCTGTGGAAGCCATTGTGGGCATGGGCCAGGCGCTGGTTCCTGCGGTGGACAGCATTGGCAAGTTTGTGCTGCTCATCACCGCTCCCTTCAACATTCTCAAGTGGGTTGTCATCAGCATCGTAACTGCGCTGATCTACAAGCCCCTTTCCCCCATCCTGCATGGCCGCAAAAAGAGCGGCACGGAGGCTAAGAAAATCTGATGCTGATTTCCACCAGCGTTGCGCAGACCCAGGCGATCGGCGCAGCGCTTTCCAAACAGCTTAAACCCAACGACGTTCTGATCCTTCTGGGCGATATGGGCGCGGGCAAGAGCGAATTCACGCGCGGGCTGGCGCGCGGGCTGGGCGTGACCGGCTATGTAACCAGCCCCACCTTCACCATCATGCAATTGCATGATACCGGCAGGCTGCCCCTGTACCACTTTGACTGGTACCGGCTGGAAAGCGCCGAAGAACTTTATGAGCTTTCCATGGACGAGTACCTGCAAAACGGCGGCGTAGCGGTCATCGAGTGGCCCAGCCGCGCCGAGGAAGTGCTGCCGGAAAGCTATCTGGAAGTGGCGCTGGAGCCTTTGGGCGACGATGAGCGCCGGATCACCTTTACGCCTGCGGGCGGCTTCCGCACAATTGATGAAGAAGCCATCCGCGCGGCGCTGTAAACGAAAGGAATGGATTCCATGAATCTGCTGGCTGTGGATACCTCCGGCCCCGTAGCAGGCGTTGCGGTTCTGCGCGACGGTGAAGTGGCCTATGAGGGCGCGGCGGTCAACCGCCTCACCCACTCGGTGAACCTGATGCCCATGATCGAAGAAGCCCTGGGCCGCGCCGGTCTGGACATTTCTGAGATTGATTATTACGCTTCCGTCACCGGCCCCGGTTCCTTTACCGGCGTGCGCATCGGCGTGAGCGCCATCAAAGGCATGGCGCACGGCGCAAACAAGCCCTGCATTGGCGTGGATGCGCTGGAAGCGCTGGCGATGGGCGTTTGCACCACAGATGCGCTCCTCTGCCCCATTCAGGACGCCCGCGCGGGTCAGGTGTACGGCGCTGCTTTCCTGCCCGGTCTGCCTCCCGTTCGGGTGCTGGACAACATGGCGGAAAAGCTGCCTGTGTTCATTGAAAAAGCGCTGGAAAAGGCGGAAGGCAGGAAGCTTGTCTTCCTTGGCGACGGCGTGAAGACCTACCGCAAGGCCATCGAAGAACTGCTGGGCGACCGTGCCGTGTTTGCTCCCGCGCACATGAGCTATCTGTGTCCGGCATCCGTGGCCGTGCTGGCTGATCTGCACAGGGCGGATGCGGTGGATTACCTTACCCTGATGCCCTTGTATCTGCGCGCGCCGCAGGCTGAACGCGAACGTGCCCGCAAACTGGGAGGCAATGCATGATCACCTACCGCCGCATGACCATCGACGATGTGCCGCAAGTGCACGAAATCGAGCTGAAAACCTTTCATACGCCCTGGAGCTACCAGAGCTTTGTGGACGAAATGACCACCAACAAATGCGCCCGCTACATCGTGGCTGAAGAAGACGGCAAAGTGCTGGGCTATGCCGGCGCGTGGCTGATCTTTGACGAAGGCCATATCACCAATATTGCGGTGGATGAAGCCTACCGCGGGCGCGGCATCGGTATTGGCGTTACGCAGGCGCTCATGCAGTACGCAGCCAACATGGGCGTGCAGTACATGACGCTGGAAGTGCGCAAATCCAATGTGGTGGCGCAGAACATGTACAAGAAGCTGCATTTCATCGAACTTGGCGTTCGCAAGCGTTACTACGAGGACAACGGCGAGGACGCCTACCTCTATGTGTGCCAGACAATGCCGGAGATTGATTCGGATTTCTATGAAGAATCCGAAGACGAAGCTGACGAAGAGTAAACATGAAACGCCCCTCATCTGCTGCGATGAGGGGCGCTGTTCACAAGGAGAAAGACGATGACCGAACAAGAATTCAAACAGCTGGAAACCCTTGCTGCACAGGGCGACAGGGAGACGCAGTTCCGCCTTGCTGTTGCCTACACCTACGGCGACGGCGTAAAGGATGACAACGACAAGGCATTTGAGCTTTACACGCTCGCCGCAAAGCAGGGGCATATCGAAGCACAGTACAATCTGGGTATCTGCTACCATTACGGTTTCGGCACCAAGCCCAACGCAGAAGCGGCTTTCAAATGCTACATCAGCGCAGCGGAGCATGGTTTTGCCAAGGGCATGGTTTTGACCGGCATGTTTTACGAGCACGGGCTGCATGTGGAACAGAATCATCCCGAAGCTGCCAGGTGGTACCGAAAGGCCATCGAAACCGGTGAACCAGAGGCTGTGGAACGTGCAAAGCAGCTGCTGGAAGATATCAGTCAGTAAGCTTGGCCTTACCCAAAATCATGTCTGTTTCCCGCATTACTGCCCAATTCTTCAAACACTCGAACAATTTTCTCTATTCGCCAGAAGCACTCTGGATCATCAAGCTGATCTTCTTCGAGGATCAGCTTGATTTGCATTAACGCCTGATAGGCCGTATCATGCACAAAATTTTCTGCACTTTGCTTTTCTCTACTATTCGTTGAAAGGATGTGCTTTAGGATCATTTCCTGATACAATTCCATATCAATCACCTCCAGATCTTATTTTACTATCAAACGATAGTGTTGTAAATACTATCGTTTGATAGTTGGATAGCATATTGCCGTGAGGTGATATGATGCTTTATCCCCGTCTGCGAGATATGCGAGAAGACCATGATCTGATGCAAAAAGAGGTATCTGCTTTTCTTGGGATTGATCAGCGTGTGTATAGCACTTACGAAACCGGCAAACGCGAAATTCCCGTTCGTCATTTGATCGCATTGGCCAACTATTACAAAACCAGTACGGACTATCTGCTGGGGCGCACCAATCAGCCCGAACCTTATCCGCACAAATAAGCATAAGAAAAGACCGTGCGAATCAATCACACGGTCTTTCTCTTTCCACATCATCGACCTGCCGCTGAAACATACGCAACGCGCAGGTCGGCGGCACCGCTTAAACGAACTTAAGCGTTCACCATTTTGGCCAGACGAGCCTTCTTACGGTTCGCGGTATTCTTGTGCAGAATGCCCTTGGCAACGGCTTTATCGATAGCGGAGGTGGTGAGGCTGTACTGGGCAGCAGTGGCCTCCGTCTCAAACTTCTTGACAGCAGTCTTCACCTTGGACTTGACGATGCGGTTGCGGAGATTCTTGGTCTCGGTAACCTTCACGCGCTTGATGGCGGACTTGATGTT
>JAFYQB010000076.1 GCA_017547285.1 Clostridia bacterium | reverse complement strand
GGCAGTGCTTACCACAAACTGAGCGAACAAGCCCCACCAAACTCCACCGCGCAAGCACCGGCAGTGCTTGCAAATTGCCCCGCGTCTCCCCTCGCCAGTGCCTCCATATTTCCCGTTAGATGTTGCCATTCCTCCGCCCTCCATGATATAGTAGAACAGTTGACCAATTCCCACTATATCTACGGAAACGGAGCAAATTTCATGAAACAAAAGAAATGGTACAGCGTCCTCATCGGCGACCGGGCGTTCTACAGATCCCTGCTGGCGATCGCCATTCCCATCATGCTGCAAAACGGCCTGACCAATCTGGTATCGCTTCTGGATAACATCATGGTCGGCGCTGTAGGCACCGAACAAATGAGCGGCGTATCCATCGTCAACCAGCTTTTGTTCGTGTTCAACCTGTGCATCTTCGGCGGTCTTGGCGGCGCGGGCATTTATACCGCGCAGTTCTACGGCAAAAAGGATACGCAGGGCGTGCAGTATACCTTCCGCTTCAAAATCATGCTGGTCTTGACGCTGCTGGTGATGGGTCTGGGCGTATTCATGCTTTTCAGCGAACCGCTGATCGCCATGTACCTGCACGAAGGCAGCGAAAGCGGCGATATTGCCGCAACGGCCATGTACGGCGCCCGGTACATGAAGGTGATGCTGTGGGGTCTGCTCCCCTTTGCCATTCAGCAGGCCTACGGCAGCACCCTGCGTGAGACCGGCGAAACGCTGCTTCCCATGAAAGCAGGTATCGTAGCCATCTTCGTCAACCTTGTGCTCAACTATATTCTGATCTTCGGCCACTTCGGCGCGCCTGCCATGGGCGTGGAAGGCGCAGCGTGGGCCACAGTGATCTCCCGCTATGTGGAATGCTTCATCATTGTTGGCTGGACGCACCGCCACAAAACCCGCGCGGCTTTTATTGTGAATGCGTATCAAACCATGCGCGTGCCTGCGGCTCTGGTGAAAGATATTTTCAAGCGCGGCATGCCGCTTTTGGTGAACGAAGCGCTCTGGTCCGCCGGTATGGCCATCCGCATGCAGAGCTTTTCTACCCGCGGACTGGCCATGGTTGCGGCACTCAACATTACCTCCACCATTTCCAACCTGTTTAACGTGGTGTGGATGGCGCTGGGCGTGGCGGTCAGTATCGTCATCGGCCAGCAGCTGGGCGCCAATGAATTTGACAAAGCCAAGCAGAGCGTATGGCGCATTGCTGCCTTCTCTGTAACAAGCGCACTGGTGATGGGACTGTTCATGTTTGGCGTAGCGCCCATCTTCCCCGCTCTTTACAATACCACCGATGAAGTACGCACCATCGCATCCGGCCTGCTGCGCATTGTTGGTCTGGCTGCACCCATCCATGCGTTTACCAACGCCAGTTACTTTACACTGCGTTCCGGCGGCAAAACCTGGATCACCTTCTGGTTTGACGCCGGTTACCTGTGGCTGATCTCCATCCCGCTGGCGCGCATCCTGTCCATTCATACGGTCTGGCCCATCCTGCTGGTGTACGCCTGCTGCGAGTACATCGATCTGACCAAAGCGCTGCTTGGCTTTGTGATGATCAAGAAGGGCGTTTGGATCAACAATATCGTGGCGGATGAAATCAAATAAAAACACTCCCTTGTGGAAGGTACGCGCTGAGGCAATCCCTCATTCAGCCTAAAGGCTGACAGCTCCCTTTGCGCAAGGGAGCCTTTATTGCGTACCGTATCTCCTGCAATCATCCCAAAAGAAAAACTGCTGCATGTTCAATCATGCAGCAGTTTTTTCATGCACCTGTTTTCATGGCTTCCGCCGTTTTGGCAAAGATCATGCGCCCGGCAGAGGTTTGCAGCACCGTGGTCACCGCCACCGTAATGGTCTCGCCCACAAAGCGGCGGCCATTTTCCACCACCACCATGGTGCCGTCATCCAGATAGGCCACGCCCTGTCCGGGTTCCTTGCCTTCGCGCTGGATCTGCACGGTCAGTTCCTCGCCGGCCATCAGCATGGGTTTGACGGCATTGGACAGGTCGTTGATGTTGAGCACACGGATGCCCGTTACGCCTGCCACCTTGTTCAGGTTGTAGTCGTTGGTCACCACCGTGCCCGCCTGATCGCGGCACAGGCGCAGGAGCTTCACATCCACCTCGGTGGTATCGGGATAGTCGGTTTCATCCACCAGAACGGAAACTTCCTTCTGCAGCTTCTGCAGAACATCCAGACCTCTGCGTCCTCTTGCGCGGCGCAGCTGGTCGCCGCTGTCGGCAATGTGCCTGAGTTCCGCCAGCACAAACTGGGGTACCACCAGCTGACCTTCCAAAAATCCGGTTTTGACGATATCCAGAATACGGCCGTCGATGATGACAGAGGTATCCAGAAACTTGCGCGGGAGGGCTGCGGGGGCCGCTTCCTCACCTGCTTCGTCGCGCATGCCGGGGAAGAACAGCTTTTTGCCGTCCTTATAGCGTTTGTAGCCCGTACGCATGCCCATGGTGCCGAAAATCACATAGGTAATGGCGCTGAAGCTGATGGTGATCATGCTTGCGCCCGCCGCCAGAATGAGCATGCTGATGAGCGCCGCCACCACCAGACCAAGCACCAGACCGGTGGTGGTGAAAAGAATCTGCTGGAAGCTCATCTTTTCCATGACCTTTTCCGTTGCAATCATGAACTGCATGCTGTAACGGATAAACCAGTTGGCGCACAGGTAAAACACCACGCCGCCCACCAGTCCGCAGGCAATATAGAGCAGCGTAGGCGCGTACAGCGTTTGGGCAAACACCGGATAAGGCTCGCGCAGAAAAACGATCATCAGCGCCGCCGCGCCCGCGCCCAGGCCGATTCCCAGCACGGTGATCAGAAAATGCATCATTTTTTCAACTGTTTTGTTTTTGATCATAAACCCAATGAAAACCTTTCTGAATAGGATACGTGAAATGATGGGTGGAGGAAGAAAGGAAGATACGCAGCAACGCTCTCTTTTCCTATTCCTCAGCTGATCACCGCCAGCGCCTGCATGAGCGTATCCACGCCCACCAGCTTTACGCCCTCAATCGGCGGGATCTTTTTCAGATTCTGCTTTGGCAGCAGAATCTCTGTAAATCCAAGCCGCACGCACTCCGCAACGCGGCGTTCGGCCTGCGCCACGGGGCGAACCTCGCCGCACAGACCCACTTCGCCCATCACGCTCAGGCTGCTGCTCAAAGTAAAGCCCATCAGGCTGCTAGCCACGGCCACGCACACCGCCAGATCCGCTGCGGGATCGCTCAGCGCCATGCCGCCTGCCAGGTTGATGTATACATCCTGATCGAACAGTTTTTTGCCCGCACGCTTTTCCATGACCGCCAGCAGGAGCGCCACGCGGCTGGAATCCATGCCGCCGACGGTGCGTTTGGGCACAGTATAGAAAGATTTGGCAGCCAGCGCCTGCAAATCGCACAGGATGGGACGGCTGCCCTGCAGCGTACAGAAAACCACGCTGCCGCTTGCGCCGCGCGCACGCTGGCTGAGCAGGCTTTCGGAAGGATTGGGTACAGGCACCATGCCTTCCGAGCGCATTTCAAACACGCCCAGCTCATTAACGGAGCCGAAACGGTTTTTGACTGCGCGCAGCAGGCGGTATTCGTGCTGCCTGTCGCCCTCAAAGTAGAGCACCGCATCCACCATGTGTTCCAGAATGCGCGGGCCCGCCAGAGAACCTTCCTTGGTAACATGGCCCACAATGAACACGCTGGTGCCGCTTTCCTTGGCATAGCGCACAATCGCGCCTGCACTCTGGCGCACCTGGCTCACGCTGCCCGGGGCGGATGCGCTGTCCTCCGAAACCATGGTCTGGATGGAGTCGATGATCAGCACATCCGGCTGCATTTTCTGGCATTTTTCCAGAATGCTCTCCACGTCGTTTTCGGGCAGCACGTACAGGTTGTCCTGCTTTACGCCAATGCGCACCGCGCGCATTTTGATCTGCTGTGCGCTTTCCTCGCCGCTGACGTACAGAACGCTCATGCGCTCACTCAGGCTGGATGCGGTTTGCAGAAGCAGCGTACTTTTGCCAATGCCCGGGTCGCCGCCAATCAGAATGGCGCTGCCCGGCACCAGTCCGCCGCCCAGCACGCGGTCGAGTTCTTCGTTGCCGGTGGTGGAGCGGGGTTCGTGCTTTTCTTCGATCTGCGAAAGCGGCAGCGCTTCCGCTTTTCGGGTGTTCTGGTATCTGGCGGCCTTTTCAGCCGTTTTGCTGATGCTGATGGGCGCGTTTTTGCGTTCCTCAAATGTATTCCATTCGCCGCAGTCCGGGCAGCAGCCCAGCCAGCGTGCTGTTTCGTATCCGCAGGACGCGCACACATAACAGGTTTTTTCCTTGGCCAAGGGGATATCTCCTGTTCCGCCGCAGAGGATGGCGGCCTGTGATCATCGTACAACGAATGATAGCTGCGCGCCATAGCGGCTTTGAAAGAATGCTGTCGATAGAGACGGCTTTCGCTCGCTGTCTTTCGACAGAAAACGGGATGTTAGCAGTATATCACAAATTTGATTCGGATGGAAAAGATAATGAAGAAATTTACAGTACAGACATGAAAGCTGTGAGAGGAGGTTTTCATGATCGGAGCTTGTGCGATTTGGTGGAGCTTGCGTGCTCAGCTTGATGCAAGCGCTGTCGGGGCTTGCGCGGTTCTCTTCCGCTCCGCTCGGGCCAGAGAATCAGGGGGGATTTCGATTTCCCCCCTTAGATCCTCTGGACTCCTGTATCCCCCTTAAAACGACCAGGGGCATGGCCCCTGGCCCCCTGTGGGGGCGGGGGTGGATTGGGTAAAGCGGAGAAGTGTGGAAGTAGGAACTTTTTTGAAAAAGCCGAGCAACGGTACGCGACAGAAAGATTCCTTTCGGAGCCTGAGCCGAATCCATCCGGCGGCGGTCTTACAAAGGACAATACCTGTTCCGGCGCGGACAGGCGATTCGTGAATCGCCCCTACGGAGGAGGCGGCTTGCTGCTCCTAGCTCGGGGTCCAGGGGACGAAGCCCCTGGTTGGGGAGGG
>JAFYQB010000075.1 GCA_017547285.1 Clostridia bacterium | reverse complement strand
CTTGGCTTCGGACTCGATGGACTCCTGAGCCTGCTTCTTGGTGCCGACGAACAGGATGGACTTGCCTTCCATAGCCAGGTCACGAACGAAGTTGTAGGCTTCGTCAGCCTTGCGAACGGTCTTCTGCAGGTCGATGATGTAGATGCCGTTGCGCTCGGTGAAGATGTACTGAGCCATCTTGGGGTTCCAGCGGCGGGTCTGGTGACCGAAGTGCACGCCCGCTTCCAGGAGCTGCTTCATAGAAATAACTGCCATTTGGGGTTCCTCCTTGTTTTTTCCACCCTTTGTGTCGTCCCGCGCGGCCACTGGGCACGTGCTCAGCACAAACACGCGATCGACAAAGGTGCGTAATCGGGAACCAGTATACCACAGCGCCGCCCTCTGCGCAAGAGGTACGGCGCTGTTTTTCCTGATTTTTGTACTTTTTCTGTTTGTTTCTTCAAAAACGCTCGTGTACATAGCAAATGGCCCCGCCGCCCGGCATCGCGGGCGGCGGTCCGGGGTGCAGGGGCACTGCCCCTGCTGGGCTTCCTAAGGGCAAAGCCCTTAGGCGGGGTGGAGGGGCAGCGCCCCTCCCGGGATCCCTAAGGGCGGAGCCCTTAGGCCTTCGCTGCCTCGTGCGCAGTGCGCCTGGCAAGCTGTTCCTTCCATTTGCCGCTGCTGTAACGGCGGGTGATCAGGATGGAGCGCAGCGCCTGGTCCGCAAACAGAGCGCCCCATGCGCCCCACAGGCCCCAGCCGAGCCAGTTGACGGCGGTGTAGCTGAGGATGGCGCGCACGCCCAGCGTGGTGATGAGCACCACCTTGGCGTTGTACTTCGTATCGCCCACACCGCGCAGGCCGCCGGATACAATGAACTGTCCGCACTGGATGGGCTGCATGACTGCCACCACCAGCATCAGCTCCGCGCCCTTCCGCACCACTTCAGGCGTAGAGTTGTACAGCATAATCAGCTGACGGCTGAAAATGCCCATCAGCGCCATCAGAATGATGGAAACCACAAAGCCCACCTGACGCGTTTTCTGCATGTAAATGGCCGCCATATCGAAACGGCGTTTGCCGATGCTCTGACCCATCATGGTGGTGGAGGAGGTGCCGAACGCCTGACCCACCATGAAGGACATGGACTGGATGTTCATCACGATCTGATGCGTGGCGTAGTCGATTTCGCCCAGACTGGCCACCGCGCGCAGGAACACGATGATGCCCGCGCGCATGATCAGCTGCTCGATCATGGAAGGCAGACCAATGGCGGTCACATCCTTCATGATCTGCTTATCAAACGTAAACTTCTCGCGCAGCGAGAGGTAAAGGTAGCGTTTTTTGCCAAAAGCCACCCGCATGGCTATCACAAACGCCACCAGCTGGCCGATGACCGTCGCCAGAGATGCGCCCGCAACGCCCAGCGCCGGGAAGCCGCACTTGCCGTAGATCAGCAGGTAGTTCATGATGATGTTGACCACATTGGCCACAGTGTTGTACACCATGGGCGTTTTGGTATCGCCCACGCCGCGCAGGGCGGCCGTTACCGTGGAGGCAAGGCAGACCGGAATAAAGCCATAGAGCTGGATGTTCAGGTACTGCACGCCGTAATGCATCGTCTGCGCGGGAATGCCGGAGGCGCTCATAAAGCGGATCAGCCATTCGCTGCACAAAAGGCCGATCACCATCAGCGCAAAGGACATGACGATGTTCAGCACAACGGCCTGCTTGAATACGCGGTTTGCCTTTTCCTGATTCTGCTGGCCGCGGCACCGGGCGATGACCGCCGTAGTGCCTACGTTCATGGCGATGACCATGGTCATCAGCAGGAACTTGGGCATGCTGGCCAGGCCAACGGCGGTCAGGCCCATCACGCCCTCCGCGCCTGCCATGTTGCCCACCATCACCTGGTCGGCCATGCTGGTCAGTTGGGTCAAAACCAGCTCCACAAAGCTGGGCCACGCAATCAGCGTCACATCAGAAAGAAGACGCTTGTGGCTCACGCCTTCCGGGACTTTGGCCTTTTTCACCGGGCCGGTCGCGTCCGGTGAGTCGATCGGCCCGTACGGCAGATCATCAAGAGCGGTTTGAACAGTCGTTTGTTTTTGCTTTTGCATGGTTTTCCCCTCATTGCTTCTGTGCTCGTGCACTTTTTGTTCGATATGCAACGATTGTACGCTTTTCAGACGGCGGTGTCAATGTAAAAACAGATGTAAAAACCCTCCCAGCAACAGCATGTTGCCGGGAAGGTTGACATCTTCTTAAAAAATCAGAATGAGTAATCCGAGGTCATGAGGAACACATAGTAGCCGATGCCCGCGCCCAGCTGCCACACGAACAGTGCCAGCGTAACGGCCAGTCCCGCCTTGCGCCACGCGCACAGCGCGCCGCTGCGGATGCGCTCCTTCATTTCACGCAGGAACACGCCCGCCATGGCGACCCACAGGAAGAAGGAGCTGGAGTTGGAAGCCCATGTGAAATTGCCGTGGCCCCGGCGCTGGCCGGTTTCGCGGAAGGCCATGGCCTCCAGCACGCTGAAGGCCAGCATGAGCAGCGCCAGCAGCAGCATGCGGTCCTTCAGCAATCCCTTGCGCCAGCAGGAAATGAATGCCGCCAGCGGGCAGGCGCTCATCATGAGGCCGTTGCGGATGGCAATCCACGCCATTTCCAGCGTGATTCCGAATTCCACGCCGCTGGTGTATTCCACCACCACGCCGGTATAGTACAGATACTGCAAAAGGAAATACGCCGCAGCAGGCAGGAAGCCCATAATGATCTGACCAAAGTAACGCCACTCCTTCGGGCGACGGCACAGTTCCACCAGATACATCACAAACGCCGCAGGCAGCAAGGCCTGCATAAAGGTGGCCTTGCACGCCACGCTGCCCATGCCCAGCACCGCCAGCACAATGATCTTCCACCAGGGAAGCATCACGTTCGTTTCGCCGTTTTCCATTCGGCGTTCAAACTCATACCAGCAGTGGCATACCCAGGGCATTACCATCAGCATGACCATCATGATCAGCTGCTGGGTGGGGTTGTGCCACACATTGGGCGAACCCACGCCGGAATACACCAGCGGATTGACAGCGGGGATCCAGATGGGCGTTACCACCACCAGCGCAAAACTGAACAGCGCCAGCTTCCAGCGCTTATACAGACCGTTGGACATGGCGATCGTCAGCCCGTACACCAGCAGGTAGGAAAGGCCCTTGACCACGGTGCTCACGCCCACCGCCGCCCATTCCAGCGACGCGCCCATGTACTTGACCGTGCGCACCAGCAAATGCCACATGGGATAGGCGATGCGGCTGGTAATGGTGTGCAGATCGGTAAAATCAAAATAGTCGGCAATGGCGGCATGCAGGTAGAAATCCGCGTGCGTGTAGGTAAACTGCCGCAGATACATCACGCAGGAAAGCAGCATATACACAGCGCAAAGCGCCAGCGCAGGCAGATGGCTTTCCTTGTTTCCGGCTTTGCGCAGATCCTGCGCCGCACGGATGGGATCAAGCGTCATAAACGAAAGCTCCTTTTCTTTCAGCATTCAAACAGCAAGCGGCGCGCAAAAAGGCCGCCGCTTCCCAACATGATTGTATCAAAAAAGCACGCTTATTGTCAACGAAGAAAGCATTGTCACTGCCGGAGCCTTATGGTAGAATGCAGGCAGACCTGCATGAAAGGAGCGTCCTCCCATGCTTACAGACCGCTATCTGATGATCAATGCCGATGATTTTGGCAGTTTTTCCTGCGCAAACGCCGCGATCATGGAACTTCTGCTGAATGAAAAAAGCGCGCTGACTTCCTCCACCGTCATGGCCCCCGCGCCATGGGCTCCGCAGGCCTGCCGCTTTGCCGCCGCCCATCCCGAGCTGGCCATCGGCGTTCACCTGACGCTGACCTGCGAGTGGTCGCCCGTTCGCTGGGGACCGGTTTCGCAGGGCGATACCGCCACGCTGCGGGACGAGGAAGGCTATCTGTGGCACACCACCGCACAGGTGGAGCAGCATGCCAGCCTGTGCCAGATCCAGCAGGAGATCCTTGCCCAGATTGCCCGCTGCCGCGCGCTTGGCATGGCGAATCCTTCTCACATGGATAATCATATGGGCTCGCTGTACGGCATCGCTACGGGACGGTTTGAACTGCTGGAAACCACCATCGGCATTGCCGCGCAGATGGGTCTGCCCTTCCGCCTGCCCGCCTCCATCGGCGCGCACACCTTTCAGAACACCATGCTCGGCATCGCCACCGATCCGCATACAACCGCCTCCGCAGCCTCGCAGGTGGTAGCTTTCTGCCGTGAAAACGGGGTAGCCCTGCCCGATCATCTGATCCCCGGCGAATGGGGCGGCCCGCAGGATCAAAGCTACGAGGCATACCGCGAGTACCTGTACGATCTGTACGCGAACATTCCTGCGGGCGTGACCGAAACCTATCTGCATCCTGCGCTGGAATGCGATGAGCTCAAGGCTGCGGTCGGCTCATGGCAGCACCGCGTATGGGAACACCGCATCATGGCCGATCCCATGACCAGGCAGCACATTGAAGCACATGGCATCCGGCTGATCAGCTACCGTGA
Source organism: Clostridia bacterium (assembly GCA_017547285.1). GTDB lineage: Bacteria > Bacillota > Clostridia > Christensenellales > Aristaeellaceae > Limiplasma. Next base: position 5,878 of record JAFYQB010000075.1, on the reverse strand, counting down.
TCTGGCAAATCTGCAAAAATAAATTTCGGCCCCGGAGCACAAGCTCCGGGGCTTCGTTTGTTTCGTTGTTTTACTGCTGAACCTCGTCCAGCACAGCCAGTGTGGCTTCCAGATCAATGTACTCGCCCTTGGGAATATCGTTGCCTTCCACATTGTTCAGGCCGCCGTCCACACGGTAGAGCTTGATCTTGACCACGTCGCCGGCCTGCTTGCTCTGCAGGTAGCTGGTCATCTGGGTGGTGTTGCTGATAATGCTGCCATCGATTTCCACCACAATGTCGCCCACCTGGATACCGGCCTTTTCAGCGGGAGAGCCTTCCTCCACAGCGCTGATGTACGCGCCCTTGGGCAGCAGGCCCTGCGCCACAGCGTAGTGGCTGGTGTTCATGTTGCTCACGCTCACGCCCAGACGCGGCTTGCCGCCGGAAACCAGACTTTCCTGCGCGGGAGCGGACTGCACATTGCCCTTGCCGGCCAGCACATCCTGAATCAGGGGTTTGGCAACGTTGACCGGAATGGCCATGCCAATGCCTTCAATCGAAGCGCCGTTGCCGGAGCCGCTGGAATACTTGAGGCTGGGAATGCCGATCAGCTCGCCCGCCACGTTGAACATGCCGCCGCCGGAGTTGCCGGAGTTGATGGCCGCGTCGGTCTGGATCATCAGGTTGGTGGCACGCTTGCCGTATGCGTCGGTGGCGTTGCCGGTCACTTCACGGTTCAGGGCGGAGATCACGCCCACGGTGGTGGTGCCGGTAAAGCCCAGCGGGTTGCCGATGCAGATGGCCCAGTCGCCGATCATCAGCTTGTCGCTGTCGCCCAGAACCACGGGCTCCACCGTCAGACCATCCACATAGAGAACCGCCAGGTCGGTGGCTTCCTCGGTGCCCATCAGCTGGGCGGGATAGGTCTGCTCGTCGATCACCACTTCCAGGCGGGTGGCGTCCTCGATGACATGGTAGTTGGTGAGCACATAGCCCTTGGCCACCACCACGCCGCTGCCGCTGCCCTGCAGCACTTCCTTGCTTTCGCCGCCCTCGCCGTACGGATTGCTGTAGTCATAGCCATAACCGTAGCCGAAGGGGAAACCAAAACCGAAGCTGCCGAAGGGATTGTAGTAGTTGCTGCCGCCGGTCATCTGCTCGGTGTAGTTGTTCACGCCCACCACTTTGCTGCGCACCTGCTGCACGGCGGCGGTGAAGGGACTGGTAACGATGGTCGCGTTTTCGGAAATGGTTACCGCTTCCGCTTCAGCGGTGGACACAGGGGTGGAGAAAGCAAAGGCCGTAACCGTTACCATTACCAGAGTCAGCGCGATGGCTGCATATCCAAAGAAATTTTTCTTGATGTTTTTCATTTGGGAACCCTCCTTTTACGGTACCTATCATAACATGGATTTTTGTCCATTCCGTGAACGACCCATGAATATCAATTGGAAAATTTTGAACTGTTTTGACACGGCACGTTCATATTTTTCTCCCGCGAACACAGAATATGCCGTTAATCCCTGCCTTTTCAACCGTCCATAACGATTTGCGAAAAAGAAAACGGCATGGTAAAATGAAACAACAGGCGCGCAGAGGCTTGCATACCGCTGTGCGGGCTTCGGTTCTGCCGCTCCTGATCATTTTCAGAACAGGTGATGACATGCAAAAGCTGCCAAAAGGCGCACGGTTTCTTTGCCCGGGGCTTCTGTGCGGTGCGCTGGCGATTGGTCTTTCCGTTTTGGCGATCCGAAACCTCGATGTTTTGCCTGCTTTGGCTGGTCGTCTGTTTGGCCTGGATCCATCAACGCTGGCATATGCAGAGCAGGTTCTATCGCAGCTGCGCCGCGCAGCGCTTGAACCTGCCTGGATTCCCGTGCTTTTGCCGGGCCTGCTGACGGGCGCCGCTTTGCTGCGCGTACGCCCGAAATGGCTCGCCGGCTGCCTGTGGTTTTTCGCGCTGCTTGTGCTGACGGTTTTCTCTTTGGGGATGATCGAAGTCAACGGCATACGACTCGGCGCTGCGCTGTCTGCCCTGCTTCCTTTGCTGAAGCAGCTGTTGTGAGGAGGCTTCTTATGAAAAAAAGAATCAAAGCGCTGGCGCTTGCTGCGGTATTGATTGGCTGCTGGATGCTTTCGCTGCCGGTTTCGGCCATGGCCGTTTCAAATACATGGTACGCAGGTTTTGGCAGCCGGCAAATCATTCCGGATGAAAACAGCCCCCAGCCTTTGTACATTGCCGGTTATAACAGCGGCTGGCAGGTAACCGGCGTGCTGGACGACTGCGAAGCACGCGCCGTATGGCTGGATACCGGCGCACAGGGCGTGCTGATCATCGGGGTTGACTGCGTTGCGCTGGACAGCGGCACGGTCGCGCGGATCCGCGAGGCGCTGCATGATCTGCCCAACTGCGCCGCTGTGCATGTGTACGCCACCCATACCCATGCAGGCCCCGATACCCTTGGCCTTTGGGGGCCGACAGGAATTAACGGCAAAAACGACGCTTACATGGAGGCGCTGATTCAGGCCGCTGCGGACGCAGGCAGAGCCGCCGCAGCGGACCGCCATCCGGGAAGCCTGCATTACGGCTGGGTGCAAACCGAAGATATGTACCGCGATTCCCGCATCCCGGAAGTATATGACGCCAATCTGTATCATCTGCGCTTTGCGCCGCAGGACGGCAGCGCCGGTGTGAGACTGCTTTTCTACGGAGCGCATGCAGAATCGCTTCGCGGAGACAACACGCTGTTAAGCCGTGATTTTCCGGGTCTGCTGTGCGATGAAGTCACACAGACAACCGGGGACAGAACCATGTTTTTCCCCGGAGCCATTGGCGGCTTGATCATGACAAAGGCTTTTGTGCCGGATACCGGCCGTCAGGCGGTTGAAAACCTGCGCATCACAGCGGATAAGCTCATCGGCTACGCTTTGTCGATCACCCCGGAAAAGGAACAGACGATCCTGCCGGATCTTTCTATTGCGACTGAAACGTTTGTGATTCCGCTGGACAATCCGGCTTTCCTGCTGTACAAAACCCTGGGTATTCTGAACAACAAGGCCGTTCCCGCCCAAAGTGCAACAGGTTACGCAGTCGAAACCGAACTTTCGGTTCTGATGCTGGGCGATTTGGCAGTAGCCATGATCCCTGGTGAACTGTTTCCGGAACTGGTCAGCGGCGCTGCCTACGGCGATGCCAATCCTCAGGGCGTAAATCCGCGTCCGCTGTGCGAAATCGCTCAGGAAAACGGCATTTCAAACCTGCTGATCGCAGGCCTTGCAAACGATGAAATCGGCTACATCGTTCCGCCTTCCGATTTTTTGCTCAACGAAACCCTCCCCTACATTGAAAAAACGATGGACTACAAAGGGGAAAATCACTACGAAGAAACCAATTCCGTCGGCCCCCTGTGTGCTCAGGCCATCGCCGACGCCTTTGAACGTGCCGTTCGGCAGCTGAACCGCCCGTCTGACAATTCCAAATAAGACGCCCTTTTTCCAAAAGGCATTGAAAAAAGAATGTGTTTATCCCTGCCTTTTGACTTGACAAACGCGCTTTCAAAGTGCTATATTCGTTTTGTATTTCGGATGACGCAGGACGCGCCGCTTCCCCAACCGCATTTTCAGAGACCGCCGCCACCGGCTGAAAGCGACGGATGCGAAGGGCTGATGGACACCACCTGCCGACGGAACGTCTGGCGCGCGATACTGCGCTGTGAATGAGTGGCATTTTTCAGAAAGAAACAATGTCAAGCAGGGTGGAACCACGAGTGATATTCATCGCCCGTCCCCGCAGAACGCATGCGGGGACGGGCGTTTTTCTGTCCCCGAAAAACAGAAAGGAGACGACCCTCTATGAAACTGACCATGTTCGGCACCGCCTACGAAGTGGCTGAAAACAGCTCCGTGGGCGATCTCATCAAGGCGCAGATGCCCGATGATCTCAAAAAGTACCTGGCTGTCAAGCTGGAAGACGGCACCATGGCTGACCTGTTCGCCCCCGTTGCCAAGGATCAGGCCGTGACCCCCGTGACCTTCGACGATCCCGAAGGCCGCAAGGTGTTCTTCCACTCCGCCAGCCATCTGATGGCCATGGCCGTCAAGGCGCTCTTCCCCAGCGCCAAGCTGGCCATCGGCCCCGCCATCGCGGATGGCTTCTACTATGACTTTGACGTGCCCGCGCACTTCACCGCCGATGATCTGAACAAGATCGAAAAGGAAATGGTGCATTTCGCCAAGAAGAGCATCCGTCCCCGCCGCTATCTGATGAGCCGCGAAGACGCCATCGCTTACTTCACCGAAAAGGAAGAGCCCTACAAGGTGGAACTGATCGAAGATCTGCCCGCAGACGAAGAGATCAGCTTCTATGAAATGGGCGATTTCACCGACCTGTGCGTTGGCCCCCATCTGCCCAACCTTTCCTATATCAAAGCGTTCAAGCTCACCCACGTGGCCGGCGCCTACTGGCGCGGCAACGAGCACAACAAGATGCTCTGCCGTATCTACGCCACCGCTTTCCCCACCAAGGACCAGCTGAACGAGCATCTGGCCGCTGTGGAAGAAGCCCGCAAGCGCGACCACAACAAGCTGGGCCGCGAGCTGGAACTGTTCACCACCGTAGAAGAAATCGGTCAGGGCCTGCCCATCATGCTGCCCAAGGGCGCGCGCATCATTCAGACCCTGCAGCGCTGGGTAGAGGATGAAGAGCAGCGCCGCGGCTACCTGCTGACCAAGACCCCGCTCATGGCCAAGCGAGAGCTGTACAAGATCTCCGGCCACTGGGATCACTATCTGGACGGCATGTTCGTTCTGGGCGATCCGCATGACGAAACCAAGGAATGCTTCGCTCTGCGCCCCATGACCTGCCCCTTCCAGTATCAGGTATTCCTCAACCGCATGCGTTCCTACCGTGATCTGCCCATGCGTTTGGGCGAGACGAGCACGCTGTTCCGCAACGAGGATTCCGGCGAAATGCATGGCCTGATCCGCGTGCGCCAGTTCACCATTTCTGAAGGCCACCTGATTCTGCGCCCCGAGCAGCTGGAGCAGGAGTTTGCCGGCTGTCTGGATCTGGCCCGTCACATGCTGGATACGCTGGGTCTGGGCGACGATGTTTCCTACCGCTTCTCCCAGTGGGATCCCAACCGTACCGACAAGTACGAAGGCACGGCTGAGCAGTGGGAAGAGGCTCAGGGCCTGATGGCCAAGATCCTGGACGACCTGAAGGTGCCTTATGCCGTAGGTATCGACGAAGCCGCCTTCTACGGCCCCAAGCTGGACATTCAGATCAAGAACGTCTTCGGCAAGGAAGACACCCTCATCACCATCCAGATCGACATGCTGCTGGCCAAGAAGTTCGGCATGGAATACGTGGACGCCGACGGCCAGAAGAAGACCCCCTACATCATCCACCGCACCAGCATGGGCTGCTACGAGCGCACGCTGGCCCTGCTGATCGAAAAGTACGCCGGCGCCTTCCCCACCTGGCTGGCTCCCGTGCAGGTGAAGGTCATGACCATCACCGAGCGCAGCGACGACGCCGCCTACGAAGTGCTGCATATGCTGGAGAACGCCGGCCTGCGTGCTGAGATCGACACCCGCAACGAAAAGATCGGCTTCAAGGTTCGTGAAGCCCAGATGGTCAAGATCCCCTACATGTTCGTACTGGGCGACCGCGAGGCTGAGAACCGCACCGTCACCATCCGCAACCGCAAGGGCGAGAACCTGGGCACCGTTTCTTTCGAGGAAGCCGTGGCCATGATCAAGAAGCTCAACGACGAACGCACCAAAGATTAACAGGGAGACGTGCAGGGCGCTGCCCTGCACCCGGGCGGGGCTCCGCCCCGCCACCCCGCCTAAGGGCTTCGCCCTTAGGAATCCCAGCAGGGGTTGAACCCCTG
>JAFYQB010000074.1 GCA_017547285.1 Clostridia bacterium | reverse complement strand
TGAACACCATGTGCTCGATGAAGTGGCTCATGCCATTTTCTTCGGGCGCTTCGTTCATGCTGCCTACCTTCACCCATACGCCCACGGTGCAGCTGCGCACATGGGTAAGCTTTTCGCCCACAACGCGAAGGCCATTGGGGAGAGTGATGATATCAAACATGTTTTCCTTCTCCTGTCAGAGGGCAAAAGCCGCCTTTTGCTCGGCAGAGTGCCAAACAATCGGCGGCTTTTGGAATTGACTTACTTAGGTGCGGTCGCTGCCGCCGGCGGGACGGCCGTCACGACGCGGGGGACGACGACGCTCGCCGCCGTTGTTGGCGCGGGGAGCAGCATCGTGAGCGGGATAGGTGATGTCATTGCGGATCAGGTTGACGCGGCCCTGAGAGTCGATCTCATTGACCTTGACTTCGATCTCGTCGCCGATGTTCATTACATCTTCGACCTTTTCCACGCGGTGGTCGGCCATCTTGCTGATGTGCAGCATGCCGTCCTTGCCGGGGGTGAGCTCGATGAAGGCGCCAAAGTTCATGATGCGCACAACCTTGCCCAGATATACGTCGCCAACCTCAACATCCTTGGCAATGCCTTCGATGATGCGGCGGGCCTTGTTGGCAGCAGCTTCATCGGGAGTGGCGATGTACACGCGGCCATCATCCTCGATGTCGATCTTCACGCCGGTCTCGGCAATGATCTTGTTGATCATCTTTCCGCCAGGTCCAATAACCTCACGGATCTTTTCGGGATTGATGGTGAAGCGGATGATCTTGGGAGCCCACTTGCTCAGGTGCTCGCGGGGCTGGCCCAGGGTATCCAGCATAATCTTGAGAATGTGCAGACGGCCAGCCAGAGCCTGGTTCAGAGCCTTCTCCAGGATGGGACGGTCGATACCGGCGATCTTGATGTCCATCTGGATGGCGGTGATGCCCTTCACGGTACCGGCAACCTTAAAGTCCATGTCGCCCAGGAAGTCTTCCAGGCCCTGGATATCGGTCAGAACGGCAACGTTATCGCTCTCGGCGTCCTTGATCAGACCCATGGCCACACCGGCAACGGGGCGCTTGATCGGCACACCGGCGTCCATCAGGGACAGGGTGGAGCCGCAAACGGAAGCCATGGAGCTGGAACCGTTGGAGGACAGGATTTCGGAAACCAGACGCAGAGCGTAGGGGAACTCGTCTTCACCGGGAATGACGGGCTCCAAAGCACGCTCGGCCAGAGCGCCGTGGCCGATCTCGCGGCGGCCGGGGCTCTTCATGCGGCCCGCTTCGCCGGTGGCGTAGGGGGGCATGTTGTAGTGGTGCATGTAGCGCTTGCTGTCCTCGGTGCCCAGACCGTCCAGGATCTGCACATCGCTCATGCTGCCCAGGGTAGTAACGGTCATAGCCTGGGTTTCGCCACGAGTGAAAATGGCGCTGCCGTGGGTGCGGGGCAGGATGCCCACTTCGCACCAGATGGGGCGAACGTCGGTCAGACCGCGGCCGTCAGGACGGATGCCCTGCTCCAGGATCTTCTTGCGCATGATTTCCTTCTTGAGGTAGTAGATCGCATCGGCGACCTCGCTCATGCGGCCTTCAAACTGCTCGGCAAAATGTTCGTTCACCTCGGCCTGAACCTGATCTTCACGATCCTTGCGCTCATGACGGTCGGGGGTCTCGAACACCCAGCAGCACTTGTCATAGGCGAACTCGCGCACGGCGGCCTTCACGTCGTCACCGGTGGTAACCAGATCAACGACAGCCTTTTCCTTGCCGATTTCGGCCTGAATGCTCTCAATGAAAGCGACGATCTTCTTGATCTCCTCGTGGGCATAGAGGATCGCCTGCAGCATCTTTTCTTCAGTCATTTCCTTGGCGCCCGCTTCAACCATCAGCACGGCGTCCTTGGTGCCGCTCACGGTCAGGTGCAGGGTGCTCTTCTGACGCTGCTCTTCGTTGGGGTTGATGATCAGCTCATCATCCACACAGCCCACCACAACGGTGCCGGTGGGGCCGCCCCACGGAATATCGCTGACGGTCAGAGCGGCGGAAGAGCCGATCATGGCCGGAATTTCCGGGGGAATATCCTTGTCCACGCTCAGGCAGGTGGCAACAACCTGCACGTCGTTGCGCATGCCCTTGGGGAACAGGGGACGCAGGGGGCGGTCGATCAGGCGGCAGGTGAGGGTGGCCTTCTCGGTGGGACGGCCTTCACGCTTGATAAATCCGCCGGGGATCTTGCCCACGGAATACTGCTTTTCTTCAAAGTCCACGCTCAGGGGGAAGAAGTCCACACCATCACGGGCCTTTTCGCTCATGGTAACGTTGACCATCACAACGGTATCGCCGTAACGCACGAAGGCAGAGCCATTGGCCTGCTGCGCGTACTTGCCGAATTCGATGGAAAGCGGACGGCCCGCCAGTTCGGTCGAAAATACTCTGTAATCCATTGCTTAAACTCCTCTACACTCTTCAAGCATTACGGCCTCGTGCCGTAACGCACACCAGCTGCCGTATGGCAGCGCTTCGCGCGGCTGCTTAGCCCCGCAGGGTGAAAACTGCATAAAACAGCCGCGCGAAGCGGGTTGCCCCGCCACAGCGCGGCTGTTCTTGCAAACCTTACTTGCGCAGGCCCAGCTGAGCAATCAGGTTACGATAGCTTTCGATATCGGTCTTCTTCAGGTAGTCCAGAAGGCCGCGGCGCTTACCAACCATCAGCAGCAGACCACGACGGCTGTGGTGATCCTTCTTGTTGAGCTTCAGGTGCTCGTTCAGGTGGTTGATGCGGTCGGTCAGCAGAGCGATCTGCACTTCGGGAGAACCGGTGTCACCCTCGTGACGGGCATAAGTAGCGATGATCTGGGACTTTTCCATTTTGGGTTGCCTCCTTGTAATAGTAGCGGTGAAAACCGCTCCTTGGTAATCGCCGTGTTCATAGCCGGCCGTTGGCTTTCAGCAAGCTGCGGACACGGTTCTGTGTGCACATACGCACAGCTTTTATTTTACCACGCAAAGCCTTGTTTGTAAACGGTTTTCCCATAAAAAACAGTCCCGAAAAGCAAAAACTTTTCGGGACTGAAACAGCTTAAAAATCAATGGAAAGATTGTTCCAGTACTGCAGGCAGAGCGCGCTTCCAAGCGGCGCATGGCGGGGCAGCATGCAGCGGGCCGTTCCATCCTCCTGCGTGTGCAGAAGCACAGGATAGGCGTGTTCCTCATCGCACAGGAAGGAGCGGTAGGAGCCTTGCGGGATCAGCTGCTTGTCCTCCTGAATGATTTGCAGCAGGCAGTCGCTGCCTTCTCGGTGCACGAGCGTGGCTGCATGCTCGTAAGGACGGGCCAGCAGCTTGCGGGCCAGTTCCACATTGCCGTTGGAGAGCAAACCGCGGATGGCGGAAGAGCTGACCTCCTGCTCGCCAAGGGTGATCTTGGGCACAATGGAAGTTTCAAAGCCGAGCGCCGCCCCCAGCGCTTCCAGCAGAGCGGGCGAGCCCTGCCCCTTGCGGCCAAAGGTGTGGTTGTAGCCGCATACAACCGCCACGGGGTGGAAACGGCGCACAAGCTGGCCCACATATTCTTCAGGCAGCATATCCATTACTTCGCGGGTAAAGGGCATGGCGCACAGCACATCTACGCCCAGCGATTCCATCAGCTGATTGCGCTCCTCGGCAGAGCTCAGCATGGGCGGACATTTTTCGGGCGCGATTACCTGCAGAGGATGCTGCTGAAAGGTGCATACCACCAGCGGTACGCCATGCTTTTTGGCAAGATGGGCGGCTCGTTCCAGCAGCACACGGTGGCCGATGTGAACGCCGTCAAACATGCCCAGCGCAAGCACGCTGCTTTTGGCGCAGTATTTTTGATCGAGAACGATTTGCATGGTGATTCCTCCAGTTAATCAATCGGCAAGCCACGAACGGACTTTGACGACTTCATCGTGTCTCTGAGCAATGGCGCAAAGCGCGCCGTCCATCCACAGACCGAATGGTGTGCCTGCGGAAGCGGGGGAGTCGTGCAGTGCCTTGAAACGCGCCCACGGCAGATGCCCGCCGTTGCGTACAGCCTTTTCCAGCCCCTTGGGTACGTTGGTCATGGGCAGATGCCCCAACGCAGCTTCGGGCGGCAGAAGCATGCTTTGCAGCAGTCCTTGATCCGCCGCTTCTTTGAGCGCTTCCAGCGTATGCGCTGTTTCCAGTGTAAAGGGGCCGCTCTGTGTGCGCAGAAGAAAACGCATATGTGCGGGACAGCCAAGATGATCGCCCAGATCCTGACAAAGCGTGCGCACATAAAAGCCCTTGGAGCAGCGAACAGACAGCAATGCGCCGTGATTTTCCGTCATTCCACGAAACTCCAGCGCGTGAACGGTTACTTCTCGGGCAGGAATATCGGCTTCTTTGCCGTCCCGCGCCAGCTGATACAGGCGTTTGCCATCCTGCTTGATGGCGCTGTACATGGGCGGGGTCTGCATGATCGTGCCGGTAAAGGCAGGCAAAGCCGCCAGAACAGCTGTTTCATCGGGATAGCCTTCGCCAACCGCAATCGCCTCACCCTGCGCGTCCTGCGTGTCGGTCGCACAGCCGAAAGCCACTTCGGTCACATAGGCCTTTTCCTTGTCCTGCATATAGTCGAACAGTCTCGCGGCTTTGCCCACCATCAGCGGCAATACGCCGCTGGCTTCCGGATCCAGCGTACCCGCGTGACCGATCTTGGCGCCGCCCAGCATGCGGCGCACCGCACCCACCACATGGGCGGATGACATTCCCGGGGGCTTCAGTACGTTCAGAAAACCGCACAAAGGCTTGTCCATCTGCGTCATAATACGGCCTCCAATTCGGCTTCCACGGTGCGGATGACTTCTTCCATGGGCATAACAAGCGTCAAACCGGCTGCCAGCTTGTGTCCGCCGCCGCCAAATTTAGCGGCAACCTGATCCACAGCAAAAGGCTGCAAAGCCCGCAGGCTGACTTTTACCTTGCCGGGTTCCACTTCGCGGGCAAAATAGGCCATGCCCACGCCTTCCAGATCAATGGCGTAGTTCACAATACCCTCTGCATGGCCGCCGTTTGCGCCTGCGCGCTGCATCTGTTCCAGCGTGAGGCACAGACCGGCAATCCTGCCGTTGCCAGTCACGCGCAGGCTGGGCAGCGTTTCGGCCAGCAGCCGTACATGAAGCAGCTCTTTTTGTCGGAACAGCATGCGGCTGTACTCTGCCAGCGGCAGACCGGCCTCCATCAGCCCGCCCATCATGGCAAAGCTTTCGGCATTGGTGCTGTCGTAAATAAAGTTGCCGGTATCGGTGGACAGCGCCGTATACAGGCAAATCGCCTCTTCCTGTGTCATGGGCAGATCCATCTGTGCAAACAGACGGTACAGCAGAATGGCGGTTGCAGACGCATGCTCATCGATCATGTTGATATGCGCATAACCAACATTGGTGCCGTGATGGTCGATTACAGCGGTCTTTTCTGCAGCTGTAAACAGCGCTTCGCATTTGCCCAGCCGGTCGCTGCTGGCCACGTCCACAGCAACCGCCAGTTCAAAAGCCTCTGTCACAGCTTCAGCGTTCATCACGCTTTCGGCGCCGGGCAGAAAGGCCAGATAACCCGGCACAAAACCGTCCACCATAGCCTGTACGCGCTTGCCCATGCGTTCCAGACGGAGTTTGAGCGCAAGCACGCTGCCCAGTGTATCACCGTCGGGATTGACATGTCCAAACAGCAAGACGCTGCCCGCCGATTGAATGGCGGACAGCACATCGTCCTGCTGATAACGGTCATTCCTGATCGTTGTCATCTTCATTGTTTTCTTCGTCCTCCGGATGCACCTGCTTCAGCACGGAAGCAATGTGGATGCCGTATTCGATGTTGTTGTCCAGCTCGAACAGGATTTCCGGCGCGTAGCGGATGATCATGCTTTCGCGCAGCTCGTGGCGCACAAAACCAGCCGCCTTCTTGAGCGCGGCCATCATGGGCGCACGGTTTTCCTCTTCCAGAATGCTGACATAAACCTTGGCATAGCGCAGGTCGCGGGTTACATCCGCGCGGGTCACGCTGAACGTACCCTTTACGCGGGGATCGCTCACGCGCTCGCGGATGATCTGATCCACCTCGCGCCTTACCTGCTCGCTGATGCGGTCAATACGCTGATAACTCAATTGGATTCTCCTTTAAGGGAACGGGGAAGGACGCTGGGAGGTTTCACCTCCCAGACCCACTGACTTAAGGGACTTCGTCCCTTAAGAATCCCGGTATTGACCTCGCAAAGCGAGGTCAAGGGTATACAAAACAAGTGACTTGAGTGGCAACAAAAGAAGGGATTCTCAAGGGATAAATCCCTTGAGCGGGGTTCTAAGGGGTGGAACCCCTTAGCGTTCGATCTGCTCCATGATGAAGCACTCGATGATATCGCCTTCCTTGATGTCGTTGTAGTTGTCGAAGCTGATACCGCACTCGTAGCCCTCGGCCACTTCCTTCACGTCGTCCTTGAAGCGCTTGAGGCTGGACAGCTTGCCTTCGTATACCACAACGCTGTCGCGAACCAGACGTACCTCGGCGTTGCGCTGTACCTTGCCGTGCTTGATGTAGCAGCCGGCAACGGTGCCAGCACCGGTGATACGGAAGGTGTTGCGCACCTCGGCGGTACCCAGCATGACTTCCTTGAACTCGGGATCCAGCATGCCCTTCATGGCCTTCTGGAGTTCCTCGATGGCCTGATAGATGACGCGGTAGAGGCGGATATCCACGCCTTCGCGCTCGGCGATCTCGCGGATGGTATTGTCGGGACGGATGTTGAAGCCGACGATGATGGCATCGAAGGTGGAGGCCAGGGTGATATCGCCTTCGGTGATGGCGCCGGCGCCGCTGTGCAGCACGCGCACGCGCACTTCGTCGTTGGAGAGCTTTTCGAGGGCCTGCTTCACGGCTTCCACGGAGCCCTGAACGTCAGCCTTGATGATCACGTTGAGCGTGGTCTGCTTGGCGGCGTCCATGCGGCTGAACAGGTTATCCAGAGATACCTTGGAAGCGGCGATTCGGGCAGCCTTCTGCTTTTCGCGGCGCTCTTCGACAACCTGACGGGCCAAATGCTCGTCTTCCACGGCGATCATATCGTCGCCGGCGGTGGGAACTTCATCGAAACCGGAAATCTCAACAGGCATGGCGGGGCCGGCTTCCTGCACGCGCTCGCCGCGGTCGTTGAGCAGGGCGCGGACGCGGCCGCTGGTCATGCCGGCAACGATTGCGTCGCCCACATGCAGGGTACCGGTCTGCAGCAGAACGGTAGCCAGAGGACCGCGGGCCTTATCCAGCTTGGCTTCGATAATAACGCCCTTGGCCATACGGTTGGGGTTGGCGCGCAGCTGCAGCATATCGGCCTGCAGCAGGATCATCTCCAGCAGATCGTCCACGCCTTTGCCGGTATGGGCGCTGACAGGCACGCAGATCACATCGCCGCCCCACTCTTCGGGCACCAGCTCGTGAGCGGTCAGATCCTGCTTCACGCGGTCGGGGTTGGCGGTGGGCTTATCCATCTTGTTGATGGCAACGATGATCGGCACTTCAGCAGCCTTGGCATGGTTGATGGCTTCCACGGTCTGGGGCATGACGCCGTCATCCGCAGCAACAACCAGAATGGCAATGTCGGTGGCCTGAGCGCCGCGCTGACGCATGGCGGTGAAGGCCTCGTGGCCGGGGGTATCCAGGAAGGTGATGGGACGGTCGTCCAGAGACACGGTATAAGCGCCGATGTGCTGGGTGATGCCGCCGGCTTCGCCCGCAGTAACGTGAGCGTTGCGGATGTAGTCCAGCAGAGAGGTCTTGCCGTGGTCGACGTGACCCATGATGGTAACGACCGGGGGACGGGGGAGGAGATCCTCTTCGGCATCCTCGAAATCGGTCTCTTCGACCAGTTCGTCCTCAGCGGTCTTATCGAGCTTCATTTCCAGCTCTACGCCGAAGTCGGCGCAGACCAGGCTGGCGGTATCAAAGTCCAGCTCGCTGTTGATGTTGGACATGATGCCCAGCATCAGCAGCTTCTTGAGGATTTCACCGGCAGGCTTGCCGATACGCTCGGTCAGATCCTTAACGGTGATGGTTTCGGCGGTCATGAAGGCCTTTTCGATCTTGATGGGGGCCATCATCTGCTGTGCGCTGGGCTTCTTGGTAGCGCGCGCACGGCGGCCGCCGCGGATCACCTCGTCATCATAGCCGCTGAAATTCTCGCGGGCCAGCTGCTTGCGGTTCTTGGCCACACGCTCCGGGTCATGCTGACGGATGTAGTTCTTCTTGTTGGGATCGTAGTTGGAAACGCGTTCCTTTTCTACAGGAGGCGCCATATCCACCGTGGGCTTGCGCATGCCGCCGCCCATGGGACGACCGCCGG
>JAFYQB010000073.1 GCA_017547285.1 Clostridia bacterium | reverse complement strand
TGCGTACCATACGCATTCCTGAAGCAGCTTGCAGCATCCCCACCTCATCAGTCAGCCTTACGGCTGACAGCTTCCCCTCAAGGGGAAGCGTGCGGAGGGGCTGCGTACCATACGCATACACCTCATCCAGCCGCCTGCGGCGTCCACCTTCCCTACGGTGGCGCGCCTCGAATTTTCAATTCGAGCCGTGCCATTTCGCCAAAGGCGAATCCGCTTGTTCGCTCTGCGAGCAAGCGGCCCTTGACAGGGGAAGCGTGCGGAGAGGTGGGTATACGCTTCGTCTGAAGAATCGGCGAATAGATAAAATTCCCCGCTGTCTGTCCAACACAAGGACAAACAGCGGGGATTCATTATTCTTCCATCCAGGCTTGCACTTCCGTCAAATCACGGAAAACCGCATCGCAGTAAGGCCGACAGGTTTCATCATACGGCAGGGTGTCCGGCACCATGCCCACCATGCATCCGGCAGCGCGTCCGGACCGGATGCCGTTGAAGCTGTCTTCCAGCACCAGACATTCGGCGGGATCCACCCCGGCCAGCTCCGCACCTTTCAGATACGGCGCAGGATCAGGCTTGGAGGGCAGCGGCATATCACCCGTCACGCGGTAGGGCAGCAGATCCCACATGCCGTTCTCGCGCAAACGCTCCCGCGCCGCTTCGCCCACCGTAGCCGTTACCAGCACGCAGGCAATGCCCTTTTCGTGCAGCCAGTGGAGCAGCTCCACCGCGCCCTTCATGGGCTTTACGCCCTCCTGCTGCTTGCGCTTGGCAAACAGCTCGTTCTTGCGCTGATAAAACGCCGCGCCGTCCACGCTGTCCGGCAGAAGGCTCTGATACGCTGCCACAATTTGTGCGCGGGCCGTGCCCATAATGCGCCGTGCCACCACCTCCGGCTGCAGCTCCGCGCCCATTTCACGGGCAACCAGACAGACGCATTCGATGTTCAGCTTCTCCGTATCCAGCAGAAGGCCGTCCATGTCAAACAGTACCGCGCGAATCTTACGCATGGCTTTCTCCGTTCAGCCGGTCGATCAGCGGACACAGGTCGTGCAGCGTGGGCAGGCAGTAGTCCCACAGACCGGCAAAGCGCTCATCGTTGGGCAGCAGGTCGGGCACCAGCACGCGGGTGCAGCCGGCGGCGGTCTGGCTCTGAAGACCCGCTACGCTGTCCTCCACGCCGATGCACTCGGTAATGTCCAGCCCCAGACCGGCAGCAGCTTTCAGGAACACATCCGGCGCGGGCTTGGAACGTCCGGCTTCAGCGCCGCAAACCATGTAATCAAAAATGTCGCGCATTTCGGGAATGTGCTTCTGGTAGTTTTCCACCATGGGGCGGGCCGTGCTGGTGGCCAGCGCCACCTTGATGCCACGCTGCTTCAGGCCTTCAAAGCACTCCTTCACGCCCGCCTTACAGGGCAGTTCGCCGCGGGTGGCCATCTCAAACAGGTCTACGCGGTAGGCCTCATACATCTCATCAAACGGGAATTCCTCGCCCAGCTCTTCTTTCAGCAGGCGGCGGTTTTCGTCACGGGTGATGCCCAGCAGCCGGCTGAACAACGCTTCATCCATTTTGGGATAACCCATTTTGTGGCAGCGGGCAATGTAGATCTCGCGGCCGATGCGCTCGCTGTCCAGCACCACGCCGTCCATATCAAACAGAACACCCTTGATCATATGTATATCCTCCTTAGACCTTCGGCGTTTTTTCCTTCTGGAACCGCTTGATGATGCCATTGGCTGCCAGACCGGTAGCCAGGCCGGTGACCATGCCCACCATCATCAGGATGGCCATGTAGTAGACCAGCTTGGGCGTGCTGAGGATGATCATGGCCAGCGCCACCTGACCCACGTTGTGGGCAAGACCGCCCACCATGCTGATGACCACGGGACTGAGCCCCTTCATGCGGGAAAGCAGGCACATGACCGTCAGGCTCAGAACACCGCCCGCAAAGGCGTACATCATGGCGCTGGGGCTGCCGAACAGCATGCCGGAAAGCAGCACTTTCAGGCCCATCAGCAGGTACGCCGTGGGAACATTCAGCATGTATACAGCAAAGATCAGAACACCGTTGGAAAGACCCAGCTTCACGCCGGGAATGCCTGCGGCCACGGGCAGCTGGCTTTCCACAAAGCCCAGAACCAGCATCAGGGAAAGCAGCATGCCGCAAATGGCAATGCGGCGCGCCTGTTTTTGTGTTGCGTTCATTTATTTGGCCTCCATTCCGGCTTCCGCAGGGGTGAGCACTTCCAGAATCACTTCGTTGGGCAGGCAGATGATCATGTTGGCAAGCACGCGGCTGTCGCGGTTTTCCAGCGTTACTTCGCCCTGCTGCACGCAGCTCTGGTTATCGCAGGTGGAGGAATGCATCACCGCGCCGGTCGCGGTGGTATGCACCACATTGGTTTTGCCGTCCTGCTGATCGATCACATATTCGCCGCCGTCCGTCAGGGGGATGGCCTCCCACACCTGGTCCTTGACCTGAATGCGCAGGTAGGCCTGCACCGCACCTTCCGGAGCGGACGGAACGGGGGTAAGCAGATCACGGCTCATAAACAGTCCCGCAGCGCCCACAGCAGCGACCAGGACCAGCGCAATGATCAGAATTTTGACATTGGGATTACGCATGAAATAACTCCTTTCGGGGAAACGCTCCATCGTTTATCATACCATGAACCGCGCGGATTGTCGAGTGAACAAACGGGAACCCTATCCGTTCGGGAGGCGATGAAATGATCGTGATGGAAAACATTCGCAAAGCATATCCCGGCAGGGAGGGGGCGGTGGAAGTTTTGAACGGCGTGAGCCTGCATGTGCACCCGGGCAGTTATGCTGCGCTGACCGGCCCCAGCGGCAGCGGCAAAAGCACGCTGATGCATATTCTGGGCTGCCTGGATACGCCCACTTCCGGCCGCTATCTGCTGGACGGTCAGGATGTAAGCCGCATGAACCAGGCGCAGCTGTGCGCCGTGCGGCGGGAAAAGATTGGTTTTGTGTTTCAGGGCTACCAGCTGATGACCAAACTGACCGCATTGGAAAACGCAGCGTTTCCACTGCTGCTGCGCGGAGTGGCTGAGCACGAGCGCATGCGGGCAGCGGCGGAAGCCCTGCGCCGCGTGGGGCTTTCCGGGCGAGAACATCATCGCCCCGGCGAAATGAGCGGCGGCCAGCAGCAGCGCGTGGCGCTTGCGCGCGCCCTGTGTGCAAAGCCCAGACTGCTGCTCTGCGATGAACCCACCGGTGCGCTGGATGTGGACAGCCGCAATCAGATTCTGGATCTGCTGGATGAACTGCACGCCGAGGGGCATACCATCGTGCTCATCACCCACGACCCGTTCGCGGCCTCCCGCGCCGCGCAGCGCTACCGGGTGGCGAACGGGTCGGTCATATCCGCCGGGGAGCGCACATATCCTTCCTAACAAAGCCGCTATGCAGGAGGAATGGATATGGAAAAACAGATGGAGCAAGCCATCGATATTGTGCGCGAGGAACTGCCCATGCAGCGTTTTGCAGGCGAAGGGCTTTCGCAGGCCGTGGTGGAGGGCGAGGTGGCCCTGCCCGGCGGCCTGCGCGAGGAAACCCGCGTGCTTTGCAGCGAGGCCATGGCCGTGCCGGAACGCAGCAGCGCGGAGAATGGCCGCGTTCAGCTGGACGGCAAGGTGATTTTTCATGTGCTGTATACACAGGGCGACCCTACAAAGGTGCATGCGCTGGAGGCCAGCGCGGATTTTGCACACACGGCGGACGTGCCCGGGGCGCAGAGCGGCATGGCTGCGCCCGTGAGCCTGATGGTGGAGCATGCGGAGGCTTCCGCGCAGGGCGGAAGGCTGCATCTGCTGGCGGTTCTGCGCGTGCAGGCGCGGGCGTTTGCGGATGAACCGCTGGATGTGGTTTCAGGCATTCGCGGTTCGGACGGGCTGATGACCCGTTCCGAAACCATGCGCACGATCCGGACGGTAGGATTCGGCGGGCAGGATGTGCTCATCCGCGATGAATGCGAGCTGGGCAGCGCACTGCAGATCACGGATACGCTGTACGCCACAGCCATGGCTTCTGTGCAGGACGTAAGCGGCGGCGAAGGCCGCGCCACCATTTCCGGTACGATCCAGCTGGAAACGACCCACCTGAGCGATATGCCGTCCCGCCCGGTGGTCATTACGCGCCACAGCATTCCGTTTGAGGAAACCGTGGTTGTGAGCGGTGAAAACGGCGATGATCTGTGCTGCTCAGCCACGGTTCGCGATGTGGCGGTCATTTCACAGGAAGGAGCAAACGAAGGCGAACGTACCCTGCGCGCCGAGGTGATGCTGGGCCTGCGCGCGGAAAGCACGCAGAGCCGGGAGGTCCGCCTGCTGCTGGACGCTTACACCACGCAGGGCGACGCCCTTGCGCTGGAAACGCAGAACATTCGCCGCGCCACTGCCCGCCGCCAGCTGCACACTGCCGAAAGCGGCAAGCTGACGCTGATGACAGACGGTCATCCGCCTGTGCGTACGCCGCTCAAGGCCACGCTTCGACCGGTCATTACCGATCTGAGCCAGTCCGGCGGCAGGCTGATCGCGGAGGGCATGATGGAAGCCGCGCTGCTGTACACGACGGATGATGACCCTGCGCCGCAGGTGTTCCGGACCGAGGAACCCTTCCGCGCCGTGTTCGCCTGCGAGCCCGGTCTGCCGGAAAGCATTTCGCTGACTGCTGCGAACATCGAGCCCGTGACGGTGACCAGCGACCGGGTGGAGGTCAAATACATCCTGCATCTGGATTGTTACGATGTACAGCTGTCCCCCAAACCGCTGGTCACGCAGGTCAGCGCCCGTCCTGCCGAGCCGCCTGAAACAGGCATTCTGCTGTGTTTCAGCCAGCCGGGCGAAACCGTGTGGGATCTGGCCAAACGCTACCGCGTGGACCCCGAAGCCCTCAAACGGATGAATCCCGGTCTGCAGGATGGCAGCGCGGAGGGACAGAGGGTGATCCTGTGGAAGCGGTAGCAGGCACTTGCTTTTGAATGTACAAAATGATAAAATCAGCATAAGCAGGAAGGATTCTGCATGGTGAGCTTTCGCCCCTGACTTACCAAAGAAGGGGGTGAGCGTATGAGCGATTATGAAATGATCATGGTCATTCTTACGATTCTGTCCCTTGTGGTTATGCTGATCACAACAGAACGGAAATAAAAAAGCACCGCCATGTAGCGCCACTACACGGCGGTGAGCTGATGAGGGGCTAAGCCCATCAGGCAGGCACCAACCTTCCTGCCCTTATTATACGCGTTTGCTGCTCCGGCTGTCAAGGCCGGGGCTTTTGTTTTTTACGCTTCGCTTTCCAGCAGTTCAAAATGGTTCCGCTCAAACCGCAGCATGCCCTCATCCCGCATTTTGCACAGCTCATTGGACATGGCGCTGCGGTCCACGCTCAGATAATCCGCCATCTGCTGGCGGTTGAAGGGAATTTCAAAAGTGGAACTGCCTTGCAGTCTGGCCTGTTCTGAAAGGAAAGCGATCAGCTTGTCCCTTGTGCTGCGCTGTGCAGCAATGCCCAGCCGGCCTACCAGATGACGGTTCTTTTCGGACAGCGCAAAGAACAGATTGCGAACCGTGAGCGAATGAAACCGGCACGCGGAAGGACAGACCGTGAGCAGGCGGGAAACATCAAAACAGAGGACAACGCTTTCTTCCACCGCAATCACATCATTCATGCAGGGGCCGCTGCCGGGCGCCAGATAGGCCTCGCCGAACATTTCCCCAGGCGCAACAGCGCTTACGATGCTGCGGTTGCCCCAGTAATCATCCTTCTGAATATGCAGCCGCCCTTTGGCCAGTACCATCAGGCGGTTCACGGTTTCGCCCTGCCGGATCACATAGTCTCCTTTGGCAAACTGCTGCACTGCCGCCCCAAGGCAGCCCAGCATCGCGCTGATTTCTTCTTCACCCACACCGGCAAACAATCTGGTCTTTTTCAAAACAGGCAGATATTGTTTCATATCAAATCCTCTTTCTGTTGTAAAAACAACCGACTTGTTGTTTTGATTATACTATAATCCATCTGCAAACGCAATCAATCGTGCCGAAAGGCAGGAGGAAAGAATATGATCCGCAAAATCATCAAAATCAATCAGGAAAAATGCAACGGCTGCGGCCTGTGCGCCAAAGCGTGCCACGAAGGGGCGATTGGCATGGTGGATGGCAAAGCAACACTGCTGCGCGAGGATTACTGCGATGGTCTGGGCGATTGTCTGCCCGCCTGTCCCACCGGCGCCATCAGCTTTGAGGAGCGCGAGGCGCTGGCTTATGATGAAAAAGCGGTGGAAGCAGCCAAAAAGGCATCGCCCCTGCCCTGCGGCTGTCCCGGCAGCATGGCCAAAAGCATCCATCGCGAGGAAACGCCGGTATGTGCCGCTCCTGCGCCCAATTCCTCTCAGCTGCGGCAGTGGCCTGTGCAGATCAAGCTTGCGCCGGTGAACGCTCCGTATTTCAACGGCGCGCACCTGCTGGTGGCGGCGGACTGCACCGCTTACGCCTATGGCAATTTCCATAATGAGTTCATCCGCAGCCGTGTGGTACTTGTGGGCTGCCCCAAGCTGGACATGGTGGATTACAGCGAAAAGCTGACGGCCATTCTTGCCCAGAACGATATCCAATCCGTTACCTGCGTGCGCATGGAGGTACCCTGCTGCGGCGGCATCGAGCATGCAGTCAGGCAGGCACTTCGCGCCAGCGGCAAGTTCATTCCCTGGCAGGTGGTAACCATTTCCACAGACGGCCGAATCCTTGCATAATCCCCGTTTTTCACCGCCTCCCGGCTCTCCGGAAGGCGGTTTTGATTGCTTTCAATATCTTCCTATGCTATAATTGATAATTGACCAAATCTGTACTTTTTTGGAGGGACGCGACCGTGAAACGCCTTTTGTGTATGATCCTTCTGCTGGCCATGCTGCTGCCTGCCGCCATGGCGGAGGAAAAGCTGACCATCCCTGTGCCCGAGGCGGGCGATATTGTGGTCATCGGCAGCTACGAGCAGGATAATGTGCTGGACAACGGCAAGGAGCCGCTGGAATGGATCGTTCTGGAGGTGCAGGAGGACAAGGCATGGCTCATGACCAAATACTGCATCGATCAGGCCATCTTCTACCCCCAGCGCGTATCCCGTTACTGGGGCAACAGTGACCTGCGCGTGTGGATGAACGGCGACTTTATCACCGAAACCTTCACCCCCGCTGAGCAGGAGCTGATCCTGACCACTGTGGTCAAGAACGATAACCCCAACGGCGTTAAGGGCGCGGGCGCGGACACCGAGGATAAGATCTACCTGCTGAGCAAGTCCGAAGTGCTGCACTTTATGCCCGAATGTCCCGACCGCGTGGCCTACCCCACCGAGTATGCCAAGACCAAGGGCATTACCCTGAGCGAGGAGACCGGCAGCTGCCGCTGGTGGACCCGCACCCCCGGCGCGCGCCCCATGGATATCTGCGGCATGCGTCTGGACGGACGCATCAGCGCCTACGGCATGCAGGACGTCGACTGGCCGACCAACACCATCCGCCCCGTGATGTGGGTGCGCGTGGGTGAATGATGGAAAGGATGAAAACCAACATGATCAAGCGTATTGTTTCTCTGTTGCTGGCGATGCTGCTGCTGTGCGGCTGCGCCCTGGCTGAAACCGTGACCGAAACGGCGCCCGCTGAAACCAGCGAAGCCGGTTTCCAGCCCATGTACGAAGTGCCCGGCGCACCCGAACTGACCGCCGACGGCTTTCTGCCCGAGGACGGCGAGGATTACTACCTGGTGTTTGACGATGAAAACGGCGAATGGGCGTACATCGACGATGAGATGTTCATTCACATCAAGCGCTTCAACGGCGTGGTCGAACGTGACCGCACCCTCATCTGGTATGAGACCGAAGTAAAGGTCAAGCCCGGCATCAAGTTTACCACCCAGCATGCCAACCCCGAAGCCATTGGCCGCCGTTTCATGTGGGCGCAGGATCTGGCCACCCAGCTCAACAGCATTCTGGCCATCAGCGATGACTTTTACGGCTTCCGCGTGTACCAGAAGCGCACCCCCGGCATCATCATTCAGGATGGTGTGGTGCTGGCGGACAAGGGCCTCAAGCAGCCCCACTGGACCCTGCCCACCTACGACGTGATGGCCTACTTCCCCGACGGCACCATGAAGACCTATCTGGCCGGTACCATCGACGCCCAGACCCTCATCAATCAGGGCGCGGTGGACAGCTGGACCTTCGGCCCCGTGCTGCTCAGCGAGGGTGAGATCGGCCAGCAGGTGCTGGACAAGCAGTTTGAATACATCAACCCCCGCATGACGCTGGGCATGATCGAGCCCAACCACTTCTTCATCATGACCGTGGAAGGCCGTCACAGCAAGTCCGACGGCGTGGGCCTGATCTGGGTGGCTGAACAGATGCGCGACCGCGGCTGCGTGGAGGCGCTCAACCTGGACGGCGGCAACTCCATCAAGCTGTGCTTCATGGGCAAGATCCTCAACTCCCAGCGCCACTACAACGAAAAGAACGACCGTACCGTAACCAGCCTGCTCACGCTGGGCACCTTCCCGCTGGATACGCTCAATCTGGGAGAATAACCAATGAAAAACATCCGACTGTTCCTCGCTCTGGCGCTGGCGCTGCTTCTGCTGTGCCCCGCCATGGCGGAGGAAACCGATCCCGCCGCTGCCTATGAAGCCGCCATGGCGCTCTACGAAGCAGAGAACTTCGAAGAAGCCATCCCCGCCTTTGAGGCGCTGGGCAGTTACAAGGACAGCCAGAAAATGCTGGCCAACAGCAAGTGGTACTGGAAGGAACAGCGTTACGATAATGCCGTAGCCCTCTACAAGGCCGAAAGCTTTCTGGAAGCCAAAGCCCTGTTTGAAGAGCTGGGCAGCTTTGAAGAAAGCAAAAAGTATGTTGCCAAATGCGTCAGCGGCTACGAAAAGCAGACCTACCAGCGCGCCAACGACCTGTTTGCCGCCGGGGACCTGACCGCCGCGCGCGAGCTGTTCATCAGCCTGGGCGATTACCAGAAGAGCGAAAGCCTGCTTGCGCAGATCGATGCCGCCTTTGCCGCGCAGCAGCAGGCCGCTTACGAGCAGGAATGCTATGAGCAGGCCATGCAGCTCAAGGCGGAAGGCAAGCTGGCCCAGGCACGCGACAAGTTTGTGGAAGCCGGCGACCTGCATGATTCCACCGACCAGCTTTATGAAATTCTGGAAACGCTGGCTTTGGATGAAGTCTACGAGTTTGCGCTGCTGGATGTGCAGTACGGCCGTCTGGAAGACGCGCTGGTGCGCTTTGAAACGCTGGGCGATCACCGCGACAGCGCACAGCAGGCGGCAAGCCTGCGCGAGACCATCACGCACAGCCGCTACGAGGAAGCCGGCCGCACAGAGGACGCAAGCCGCGCTTTCCTGATCTATCTGGCGCTGGGCGACTATCTGGACAGCGCTGCCAAAGCTGAAGCGCTGCAGCCCGAAACCGGCATCATTACCCTGTTCAATGCGGCGGAAACGCTGCGCAAGGAAGGCCGCTTTGCCGAGGCCGCCAAAGGCTACGCCCTGTGCGAAAACTACAAGGACAGCCGCAGCCTGGCAGACGAGATGACGGAGAACGCTGAGAACAGCGTGCAGTTTGAGCGTGCGCATATCCTGACCGATCTGTGGCGGCTGGAAGAAGCCAATGCCATTTACAAGTCGCTGGGCAGCTACAGCTACGCCAAGCGCATGGGCATCGAGCGCATCAGCGCCGGTCAGCTGCGCGATGACGCCACCAGCCCGGTATCCGAAACCTTCATTGCGCCGGACGGCACCGCGCACCGCTACCGCATGTACAAGGGCGTGCCCCGCTGGGTGGAGGCGGAAGCCTTCTGCCGCGCGCTGGGCGGCCATCTGGCCACCATGACCAGCGAGGAGGAAAACCGCTTCGTTCACAGCTTTATGTGGAACGGCGGCTTCACCACCGCCTACTTTGGCCTGGAAGATGAGGAACGCGACCACACCTGGGAATGGGTAAGCGGCGAACCCGTGGAATACACCAACTGGGATTCCGGCGAACCCAGCTACAGCGGACGCGAACGCTACGGCATGTACTTCTACAAGCACACCACCGGCACCTGGAACGACGCGCACTTCTACGAGGACGCGGAAGTTGATCCCGGCTGCAGCTTCATCTGCGAGTGGGATTTGACGGAGTAACGGGGCCTAAGGGCTCTGCCCTTAGGAATCCCGCTTAAGGAGCAAAGCTCCTTAAGAATCCTTGGACCGTGAACGCAAGCGTTCACGGAAGGGTGATTGACAATCATTATTCCGACCAAAGGAATGAAATCATGACATTTGAAATTGGTGTACCCAATGCACTCTGGGTCTGTCTGACGCTGGCAATCGGTGCGATCGCTGCCCTTTTGCTGGGCTGGATGCGCGGCCAAAAGTCCGGTATATCCCCCAAAAGGCTGCTCCTTTGCACGGCGCTTCTGCCTGTGCTGACGGCGTTTTTTTCCCATCTGTGCTACTGTCTGGTCTGTGTGGCCGAGGTGGCGTACAGCCAGACCATCGGCTACTGGTTCGCTTTCTGGCAGAACGGACAGATGATGTACGGCGGCATTCTGGGCGCAGCCATTGCGCTGGCCCTTGCAGGCGGCAAAGAACGTTTCCGTCTGATGGACGCCTATGCCCCATCCGCTGCTTTGATGATCGCCTTTGCCCGCATTGCAGAAGGCTTTCACGGTCAGGGCTACGGCGAGTACTGGTATGAGGAGCCCGGTTTCTTCTGCCGCTTCCCGTTCATGGCCTATGATCCCTACTACGAAAGCTGGGCATGGTCGCTGTTCATGGCGGGCGCTGTGATCGCCCTTGTGCTGTTTGCGGTGCTCATCACCCGCAGGCCTGCCTTTGCGGGCGATCATATGCTCACATTGCTGGGCCTGTATGCATCCGCACAGGTGGTACTGGAAAGCCTGCGCCGCGACGAGTTCCTGCGCTGGGGCTTTGTGCGGGCGGAGGAACTGCTGAGCGCGGTGGTCATTCTGGCTGTGCTCATCCTGTACTGGGTGCGCTCCGGCAAAGCCCGCAGCGTGTCCAAAGCCGTGTGTACGGCGCTGTTTGTGACCATGGTGGTTTTCTGTCTGCTGTTGGAATTTGCCACCGAGGGCCGCATTCCGTTCCTGGTATTCCTGGATGTATGGCACTGCTACGCGCTGATGGCTGCCGCCTGCGCGGTGAATGCCGCCTGTGTACTGTGGATGCGTCGACTGTCCATCCGCCGAAAAGGAGATTGTAAGAATGAAAAAAATTGTTTCCCTTCTGCTGATGCTGCTTATGCTTGCAGGCTGCGCCGCGGCTGAAGAACTGCCGCAGATGGTGAAGGTGGCATTCCCCGCCGTTGATTACACCGCGCCGGAGAAGCCCACCCAGAACTATGCCGCTCCCAAAGAAAATTTCAGTGAGGACGGCATGCGCTATCACGATGATTCGCTGGATGTGCAGCTGCACAAGTTTCACGTCTACAATGCGGATGTGACCGTGGCCTTTGTGCAGATCGCGGACGCCGACCAGATGCGCACCCAGCAGGCCAAGCCCTATCCGTCCAAGACCACCGCGCGCATCGATACCATCGCCAAGCCGGTCAAGTCCGTGTTTGCAGTCAATGCCGACTGGTTCACCTACCGCAGCGACGGCATCGTGTACCGCAACGGCGAGCTGCTGCGCAACCGCGAAATGCCGGAGGATGAAGGCCTTGTGATCGACGTCAACGGCAATTTCCACATCATCAGCCCCATGACCGAGGCGGAATACGCCAAGCTGGACGTGCCGGTGATGCAGTCCTTCGCCTTTGGCCCCGCCCTTGTGGTGAACGGCGAGGTGCAGGATATCGGCGACCGCAAGGTCACCTACCGCCAGCGCATGGCCATCGGTCAGATCGACGAATTGTGCTACGTTTTTGTGGCGGCCGACGGCACCAACGAGGATGACGGCGAGGGCCTGAATGTGCCTGAACTGGCGCAGCTCATGCACGATTTGGGCGCGCAGACCGCCTACAATCTGGATGGCGGCCAGTCCACCAGCATGCTCATGGGCAACACCAAAGTGAACGGTCAGCCCAAGACCATGCGCGCCATCGGCGACATCATCTACTTTACGACTGCGATTCCCGACGGGGAGTAACCAGGGGGCAGTGCCCCCTGGACCCCCGGATTGCGGCCATAAAATGGCCGCAAGGGTTGAGTTTTGAGGTTCGGGTTGCTGCTAAGACCGCCGGAGGTCAAACAACGACTTCCGGCTCGCGTTTCTTTCCGGTTGATTACCATTCGTAACGAATGCTCAAAAAGTTCCATAACAAAGCCCCTTCGGAAGCACAAACCTTCCGAAGGGGCTTTTGTAGTCTGTCAATGATGGCAGTTTCCGCCGCAGCCGTGGCTGCTGCAATCATGACTGCCGCAGTTGTGATCGCCGTGTTCGTGATCGTGATGATCGCAATGAACGTCGGGATCGAAGGCCAGCTGATTGGCGATCAGGGCGTTCACCGCGTCATCCGCGCTGCCCTGTACGCCGCCGTAAAGCTGAATGCCGGCCTGCTTCAGCGCTTCCTGTGCGCCGCCGCCGATGCCGCCGCAGATCAGCGCATCCACGTGGGCCGTTTTGAGAAAACCGGCCAGTGCGCCGTGCCCGCTGCCCATGGTGGGCAGAACCACCTTGGACACGATCTGGCCGTCCTGCACGTCATAAAAAGCGAAATGGGCCGTATGGCCAAAGTGCTGAAAGATGTTTCCGTTTTCATAGGTGACTGCAATTCTCATAACCGAATCCTCCTTTTCAGGATATCAAATGGTTTTCTTTTCCGGAAGCTGGGCCAGTACGATGCCGCCCATCATCAGGGCGCAGCCCAGCAGTTCGCGGGCGCTGAGCGCATCGCCCAAAAGCGCCCAGCCTGCCAGCACTGCAAATACGCTTTCCAGCGACATCAGCAGCGAGGCGACCGCCGGTTCGGCGTCGCGCTGGGCAAGGATCTGCAGGGTATAACCCACGCCGCCGCTGAACACGCCCGCATAGATGATGGGGACAGCGCATGTGCGCACAGCTTCCCAGGTGGGATTTTCAAACAGGAAAGCGCCTGTAAAGCAGATAATGGTGGTCACCGCAAACTGGATGCAGCTCATTTTGATGCATTCGGTGCGGCGGCTGAAAGAATCCACCACCAGAATGTGACCGCAGTAGCAGGCGGCGCAGATGATGAGCATGCCGTCGCCGGGTTCGATGGTCAGGCTGCCGGTCATGCACAGCAGGTACAGGCCCGCCACGCTCAGCGCCACGGCGATCCACACCAGTTTGCCAAGTTTTTTGCGGAAAAACAGCAGACCGGCCAGCGGCACCAGCACAATATACAGCGCGGTGATAAAGCCCGCCTTGCCTGCGCCCGTTCCAAGGCTGATGCCCAGCTGCTGGAAAATGCTGCCCAGCGCCAGCATTACGCCGCAGCATATGCCGCCGGTGAGGAGCGTTTTGCGCTGCTGTTTGTCCATTTGTTTCCATGCCATGCCCTGCCCGGTACGAATGGCACGGCGATCGCTGAACCAGCAAAGGGGCACCAGCGCAAGCGCGGCCAGCAGCATGCGGGAACCGTTAAAGGACATGGGCTGCAGAACATCCGCCGCCACATCCTGCGCCGCAAAGGCACAGCCCCAGATCATGGCGGTCAAAAGCAACAGAAGATTCGCGCGTGTTTTGGGTTTCATGGGTACGACCGTTCCTTTCGTGCGAGGAAAAATCAGACTTTACTATACACCAAAACGGCTGAAAAGTAAAATCCCGCCGTCCCCGAAATGGGCGGCGGGTGCGAATCAAACCGTCTTAAAATACGAGGCCGGATAGCGGTTGCGCAGAAGTTCCTCATCCACACGATAGCGGTTGAGGTGGACTTCCATGGCGCGGCGCGCTTCTTTGGCATTGCCGGCCGCCACGGCCTGCACAATGGCACGGTGATCGGCCACGTTGCGGTCATTGCGGGGCGCATCCAGCGCCATGCGGCGTACACGGTCAAAATGCACGGTAAAACCTGACAGCATTTCCCATGTCTGTTCCTTGCGGGCAATCACGAACAGCAGGTGATGCAGTTCGTTGTCCAGCTGCATCAGCGCCTCCATACGGCCTTCGGCCAGATAGCGCTCCTGCAGCGCTACATTTTCTTCAAGCGCCACTTTCTGTTCGGTGGATGCCGTTTCACAGGCAAGTTCCACCACTGAAGCTTCCAAAACGCCGCGCATAAAGGTTGCTTCCTCCACCAGATCGTAATCGATGGGGGCAACAGCGCTGCCGCGCTGGGGGTATACTTCGATCAGCTTTACCTTGGCAAGGCTCATCAGCGCCTCGCGCACAGGCGTGCGGCTCAGGCCCATTTGCATGGCCAGCTCGTTTTCGCTCACCATGCTGCCGGGCTCCAGCTCCAGCTGGATGATGTTCTCCTTCAGCGTGCGAAACGCATAATCACGGCCTGTTTCGCGCTGACCGCGAGGGGAAATGATCATTGAAAGGATTCCCCCTTCTTAAGGAAATAAAAATTGCGCAGTGCAGGCTGTCCCGCACTGCGCAAACTTTTGATGGATTACAGATACTTCTTCAGGGTAGCGCGCACAGCGCCGGGGCCGGCGATGAGCTCCTTGAACATGCCTTCCACCTTGGCGGCCAGACCGGCTTCATACAGGTCTACGCCGAACACGGAGGCGTTGCTCAGGATAGACTTCAGCTGATCCACAACGGTCTCGGGCTTGCCGAACTCGATGCCCTTCATGGCTTCCTGCATGGAGGCCAGCATGGGGTCGGAGCTGATGGTGAAGGCTTCGCCGTTATCGTTCACGCCCAGCAGGTAGCGCAGCCAGCCGGCCAGAGCCAGAGGAATGGCGGTCAGGCTGTTCACATCCAGCTCAGCGCTGGCGATGTAGCTCTTGATGGTCTCGCCGAAACGGATGCCGACCTTCTGGGAGGTATCGGTGGCGATACGCTGGGGAGTGTCGGGGATGAAGGGGTTGGGCAGACGCTGGCCAACAACCTCGTCAATGAAGGTCTTGGGGCTGATGATGCCGGGGTCGGTAACCACGGGCAGACCTTCCACGTAGCCGATGGTTTCCACCATCTTCTTCAGTTCCGCGTCGCCCATTTCAGCGGCGATGGACTCATAGCCCAGCACGCAGCCGTACACAGCCAGAGCGGTGTGCAGGGGGTTGAGGCAGGTGGTGACCTTCATGCGCTCGGTCATGTTCACGACGTCGCGGGTGGTCAGATATACGCCGGCCTTCTCCAGAGCGGGACGGCCGTTGGGGAAACGGTCTTCCACAACCAGGTACTGAGGAATCTCAGCGTTGACGAAGGGAGCGATGTAGGTGTTCTTGCTGGTGATGACGGGAGCCATTTCCTCCACGCCCAGATCAGCCAGCTGCTTTTCGATCACTTCGGCGGGACGGGGAGTGATCTTGTCGATCATGGACCAGGGGAAGGAAACGCGGGTTTCATCTTCCATGTAGGCCACGAACTCGGCGGGCACGAAGCCGTTCTTTTCCCAGCCCTTGACGATCTCCAGCACGCTGCCGCGCAGCTTTTCGCCGTTGTGGCTGCAGTTGTCCATGCTGACCAGAGCCATGGGAGCAGCGCCGGCATTGTAGCGGTAGAACATCATGGCGGCAACAACAGCCATGGCGTGACGGGCCTTGTCGGGACCTTCGGCGATATCAGCCACAACAACGGGCATCAGGTCGCCGTTCATGCCGCGCAGGGCGTAGCCCTTCTCGGTGATGGTGAAGGAAGCGAACTGCAGGCTGGGGTTTTCGAAAATGGTCTTCAGCTGGGCCCACTGCTCGGCCTCGGCGCTGCAGGCGCGAACGCCCTTGGCGATGGAAGCGATGACTTCCTTGTCGGTGTTGCCGTCGGGCTTGAGGGCAACCAGCAGGGTCATGGAGTCGTGGGGCTCGTAGATCTTGTTGATGATATCGTAGTCAAAGGTTTCGGCAGCAACGATACCGCTGGTGGCGTCGCCGGTCTCCAGCAGAGCCTGCTGCAGGTTGGCGATGAAGCCGCGGAAGATGTTGCCGGCGCCAAAGTGCACCCAAACGGGCTTCTCTTCGGTGGCGGCAGCCATGGCCTTCCAGTCGTAGCTGGGCAGCTTGATGTTGGCCTGGGCAAAGGCCTGCTTATCCTGAATACCCTGATAGCTCAGTTTCATGGCAATTGCACTCCTTACAAATAATACGGGGGTCGCTCCGCGGGCCAAGGGCTCTGCCCTTGGATCCCGGCAGGGGCAGTGCCCCTGCACCCCGGTTTGACCGCACTTTGTGCGGTCAAGGGTTGAATGATATGTTTGTTGTTGCAGCTAAGACCGCCGTGACACGGAGGGTGTCACGGCTCGCTTGTGCGAGGTTGCCTTCGGTTGCAGGTTGCGTGAGTGAGGAACGGGGAAGCACCTCATCATGCAGCCGCATCGAAGCAATCATTCAAGCGAGCCGAGGGTCGTTGTTTGACCCTCGGCGGCCTTCGATGCAAATCCTGTCTAACAGAACCAGCGCCGCGCGAAGCGCGGTACGGGGTCCAGGGGCTCAGCCCCTGGTTACTTCTGGCCGTGGGTCTTGCACAGGGTCTCCCAGATACCGTTGAGGTAGCAGGCGCCCAGAGCGCGGTCGAACAGGCCATAGCCGGGACGGCCTTCTTCGTCCCAGATCATGCGGCCATGGTCGGGGCGGATGTAGGTGTCGGGGCAGGTGTCGTAGATGGCCTTCATGATCTCGTACATGTCCAGATCGCCGGTGGAGGACAGGTGAGCGGCCTCACGGAAGTGACGGTAGCCCAGGTACTTCACGTTGCGAACGTGCATGGCGCCAATGCGGTCCATCTCGCCGAAGTGACGGATGATGGCGGGGATATCATTCTCGGGGTTGGAGCCCAGAGAGCCGGTGCACAGGCACAGGGTGTTGGCGGGGCTGTCGTACAGCTTGACCATCTTGTCGTAGTCTTCCTGGCTGTGGCAGATGCGGGGCAGGCCGAAGATGGGCCAGGCGGGATCGTCGGGATGGCAGGCCATGCGAACGCCTACTTCCTCACAAACGGGGCATACGCGCTCCAGGAAGTACTTGAAGTTCTCGCGCAGCATGTCGGGGGTGATGCCCTCGTACTGCTTCAGAGTGGTCTCCAGCAGAGCCAGACGCTCGGGCTCCCAGCCGGGCAGGGTGAAGCCCTTGGAATCTTCGGCAGTGCGGCGAACGATCTCCATGGGGCCCATTTCGCCCAGATCGACCTCGTTGAAGTACAGGCTGTTGGAGCCGTCTTCGGGGATCTCGCGGGCCAGGTCGGTGCGCAGCCAGTCGAACACGGGCATGAAGTTATAAATAATCACCTTCACACCATACTTGGCCAGGTTGCGGATGGTGGTGATGTAGTTGGCAATATATTCGTCGCGGGTGGGCAGGCCCATCTTGATGTCCTCATGGACGTTGACGGACTCGATCACTTCGAACTCCAGGCCGGCAGCGTGCACTTCGTCGACCAGAGCCTTGATCTCTTCTTCTTCCCAGACCACACCGGCGGGCTTATCCAGCAGGCCCATCAGGCCGCTCATGCCGGGAATCTGCTTTACGTACTTCAGGGGGATGGGATCGATAGCGGAACCATACCAGCGGAACGTCATTTTCATAAGGCAAAACCTCCCTTAGGGTGATGAATACAGTATAGCACAAAATTCCAGCTTTGTCTACTAGTATACAAGTTATTTTTATCACAATTTACGGTTTTTTTTGCCGGATGTAGCATAAATTTGTACAAAAAACGCAGGCGCGAACGGCCTGCGTGCTGATTTGGGTCAACCATTCGATTCTTCTTCAAACAGGGGCATGCAGTATACCACGCGCACCACCGGTTCCACCTGCACGTCTACCAGGCAGATCGTTTCGCCCTGGTCGTTGAGCATGCGGCAGTCCAGCAGGCGAACCTCGCCGGAGCGCACATCGCGGTCGGCCACGATGCGGCTTGAGCGCAGGCCGGGCACGCTGGCGTCCATAAAGGCCTGCAGATAGCTGGATACGCTGTCAGTCAGCGTGCGGTGGGTGTAGCTGTGATCGGCAAAGGAAATGTGATCCAGCCATGCAGTGCCGTCGTACTCCAGCAGATAGCCGTCACGGGAATAGCGAAGCACAACGGGGCGTGTTTCGGCGTCCGCCTGCGTGCGGATCTCCCACATCGTGCCTGAGGAGCGCGCCGAAAAAGAACGGGAGGATGTATCCAGTCCCACGAAATCGCTTTCCAGGAAACGCCTTGCGCAGGCGATGGCCTCCATATCGCCCGCAATGGGCACGGCGGCGGCAGACCAGGCAACGGCGGGCACGGCCTGCACGGTGGGCAGCGGTTCGCTTTCGCCGGTCGCAAAGGAAAGAAGCAGCGTAAGCGCCGCAAACAGCGAGGCAAACGCAATGCCGATGCGGCTGCCCTTTACGCAGCGGATGACGGAGGTAACACGCTGGCGCAGATGGCGGCTGGTAACGGTCGCGCCCATGGACAGTTCCACTTCCTGCTGGCTGGCGCTGACGATTACATTGGCGTAGGACAGGCGGTCGATATCGTGCAGACGGGCGGTCACGCGGTCATCGCTGGCCATTTCACTGTCGCGGTAGCTCAGCCATGCCGCCATCCACACAAGCGGATTAAACCAGTGCACCGCACAGCATAGGCCGCGTATCATGCCCCAGAAATGATCGTGCGCTTTCCAGTGGCACAGCTGATGCGAAAGCGCCAGCGGCAGGTATTCTTTGGGCATGTCCAGCGGCAAAGCGATGAACGGCTCCCACACACCGGCAATGCAGCCGGCGCGGATTCTGTCCGCAAAATAGACAGGGATCTTTTTGCGGATTCCGTAGCGTTTGCACAGCGTGTCCAGCAGTTCCAGCTCTTCGCCTTCCAGTGCGCGGACGCGGCTGCGGCGTACGCGTTCCTCATATTTTTTGTACCTGCGCCAAAGGAAAATGCCTGTTCCCAGCGCAATGACGCCCCATGCAAACAGCGCACGCCGTCCGGAAAGGCCCTGCCGCATGTGCGCGGTAAAGACGGCGGCGGGGTTGCCGTCCCACGGCAGCCATTCGCTCAGGCTGTTGGCTGCGTCGATCATGCGCTGGCGCACCTGATCGGCCACCGGCCTTGCTGCGGTATCAGCGGAGAGCCCGGGACGAAATTCATCCATGACGGGATTGGGCAGGGAAAGCGGCGTCAGAAGCCGCAGCGCAGCCAGCGCCCAGCCCATATAAATGATCCGGCTGCCCAGCCGTTCGCGCAGAAGGGCGCGCACCGTGACCATCAGCAGGATCAGTATGCTGCCGGCTACCGTGGCCTCCAGCAAATAGTTAAACACCGTCATGCTGCGCATGGATCATCCACCTTTTTCCGTTACTTACCAAAATAAGACGATTCAGAAGCGCGTTTTGGTTCAAATTTCGCGAAAAAATTTCGTTCGGGGGCAGTGTTTTCCTCCCTCGTCCAAACTTTATCTGGTTCCTTTGCGCGCAGCAGCCGCACCCCGTCCGGCAGTTACGCCGCTGCACTTGCCGGTGCGATAGGGCGAAGGCTGCGAAGCGCCTGCCGGTTCAGCCGGAACTGCCGTATGCTTTTCCAGCACCTGCTGGAGGGCTTCGATCTCCCCGCTGTCCAGCGCGCCGCGTTCCAGCATTTCATTCACCAGGAGCGACAGCCTGCCGCCGAACAGCCGGCTCAGCAGGGTTTCGGTCTGTTCCTGAGCCACGCGGTCGCGGCTGACGGCGGGGGCGTACAGCTTGACCGGGCCGGTCTCGTCGATCAGCACGGTGCCCTTGGCCTGCATGCGCTTGAGCATGGTGATCACCGTGTGCTTGCTCCAGCCGGTTTCCGGCGCAAGCGCACGGGTAAGCTCCATCATGGTCCAGGGGGATTGCTCCCACAAATGCAGCATGATCTTCCACTCGGCTGCCGTGAGGGGCGTTTGTTCTGTATCTGGCATGACTGTTTCTCCTTTCAAAAGGGGATATCACCATTGTACAAATGTTCACCTTGGGTGTCAAGGGAAGATCCTGCATATATATGTAACATTCCAGCCCTTCAGCAAACAGGCCGGAGGCTTTGTCAGCCGATCTGCGCTCCGTCCGCGAAAGCATTGCCCACCTTTTCGCCGAGCACAAGGTAGGCGTTGTTCATGGGATCAAACGTGATGGGACGCAGCTTGGCGGGATCCACAACGCCGTCGGTCAGCACGCTTTCATCCGCGCATACGTTCACGATCTCGCCCACAAGACGGCAGGTTTCAGGATCGTAGCTCTTCAGGCGGCATTCCACGGCCATGGGCAGCTCGTCGATCAGAGGCGCATCCACAAATTCGGCTTTGGTGGTGTGGAAGCCGGCTTTGGCCAGCTTGTCGGGCGTTTCGTTGCCGGAGGCAATGCCCACATAGTCGCAGGCCGCCACGGTATCCGCCGTGGCCATGCTTACGGTAAAGGCATTGCGGGCCAGTATGTTTTCGGTGGTTTTGTGGCTGGCGGAAATGCACAGGGTCAGCTCATTTTCCTCGCTGATGCCGCCCCACGCGGCGTTCATGGCGTTGGGCGTGCCGTTCGCGCCATAGGTGGCGATGATGAAAACAGGCTGAGGATAGCAGACAGGCTTTGCGCCGAAATTTTTTCTCATGTGAAAGAAACCTCCCTTGTTATGGTACGTTCATTATACTGCACCGGCGCCCAAAACAAAAGCGCTGCCGCCGGAGAAAAACAAGCTGAAAAAAAGTTTTGATTTTTTTGAAAAAAGGGGTTGACTTTTACCTGCTCTTCGCATATAATAACTTTCGCACCAAGCGCAATGGGGAATTGTGTAACGGCAGCACCTACGACTCTGACTCGTATTGTCTAGGTTCGAATCCTAGTTCCCCAGCCAATGGCTCCATGGTCAAGCGGTTAAGACGTCGCCCTCTCAAGGCGAAATCAGGGGTTCGATTCCCCTTGGGGCTGCCAGTAAAAACGCTCATCGCATAGCGATGAGCGTTTTTTTGTTATTGATTTTCGTTCAGAAAAGTCTGAAAACTTTCCAGAATGCCCTTCAGCCGTTCGTCCAGAAATCCCTTCGCCCTTTCCCCCAGCTCCTCAGGCACGCCGTAGAAGGCTTCCGCCACGCTGCCGGTGATGGCGGCGAGCGTATCGCTGTCGCCGCCGATGGAAACAGCGTTGCGGATGGCGTCCTCAAAGCCGGTGGATTCAAAGAAGGCCATCAGCGCCTGCGGCACGGTCTGCTGGCAGGTCTCGTTGAAAACGTACCGGGGCCGGATCTCATCCAGCGTAAAGTCCATGGGGTAGTATTCCCGGTCGATGACGCCGCGGATCTCCTGCATGCTCATGCCGCTGCGTGCCAGCCAGATGGCAGCCGCTACGGCCTGCGCTCCCTTGAGGCCCTCAGGGTGGTTATGCGTGACCTCGGTAACGGCTCTGGCGGTTGCCAGCGCCTCTTCCAGCGAATGCGCCGCAAAGCCGCACGCGCTCACCCTCATGGCTGCGCCGTTGCCAAAGCTGTTGTAGGGCCGGGGATTATCCGAATAGATCCATCCCCAAAAATGGCCGCCGTAGCCGCAGTCCGGGTACGGTCTGCCGATCCGCTGCATGGCCTGCACGGCCTTTTCCCCCAGATCGCTGCCGTCTGTACGGCTGTCCATCACGGCCTGCGCGATCGCCAGGGTCATAATGCTGTCATCCGTTGCCATGCAGTCCGGCGTAAAAAGCTCAAAATCCTTGTGCCTGATGTTGTCGAACTCAAAACGGGAACCGGCAATATCGCCGATGATCGCGCCAAGCATGGTTTTTCCTCCTTTGTTACAGCCTGTGCTGCATATCTTGCTCAATGCATTCCTTCCAGCAGGGAGACAGCTCTTCCTCGCAGCGCACGCTGGTAACGGCCTGGCTGACGGCCTGATAATTGAGCCTGGTGCCCACGCTGTCGCTGCGGTAGGTTACGGCGCGGTCTTCGCTGATGCCGTAGCGGCGGGCGGTCTCCACTGCGTCGATGTTTGCGCCCAGGAACAGGAATTCCCAGCCGTACTTTTGTTTCTGGCGTTCGATCTTTGCCCGGATCTCCGGTGCGGTATAGCGGCGGCTGGCGTTTTCCATGCCGTCGGTGGTGATGACAAACAGCGTCTTTTCCGGACGATCCTCCTCGCGGGCGTACTTGTGCACATTGCCGATGTGGTGGATGGCCTGACCGATTGCGTCCAAAAGCGCGGTGCAGCCGTACACCTGGTAATCATCATCGGTGATGGGCTGAACGTTCTGAATGTCTGTGCGGTCATGCAGGACCGTGCTGCTGTCGCTGAACAAAACGGTGGATACGAGCGCTTCGCCCTCGGTCTTCTTCTGCTTTTCGATCATGGCGTTGAAACCGCCGATGGTGTCAGATTCCAGCCCGCTCATGGAGCCGCTGCGGTCAAGGATGAAAACCAGTTCAGTCAGATTCTTTTTCATGGTGGATGTCCTCCTGTTCTTAATACAATGCGTTTGTTTTGACTTTGATCATGATGCGAACGCCTACGTTGTCGCGGTCGATCCGCGCCACGCCGATGCTGCCGTCCGTACGCACCTGATACATGGAAGTGCTGTCACAGGGCGTCATGGTATAATAGGAACAATAACCGTAGTCGTTGGTCCATACGCCTTGATTGACGGCAACCGCATTGGCTCGTGCAGAGCGGGTACGATCCTGTGCGTCACGGTTGGCGGAATAACCGAAGCGGAAGTTGGTCATATCCCCCACGCTCGGGAGCCGGATCATATCGCCCTCCACGGGCACCATGGCGCAGCGTTCATCGGGGGTGAAAGCGCCGTACAGATAGCCGTTGTTCAGCCAGTAGCGGAGATAGCTGCTGTGCCAGTTATTGCTGTCGCCAAAAGGCTGACATGCAACGCAGGTTTTGCTGATCAGCGTGGTATACTGTCCGTCGGCATACAGCACATCCCAGCAAAGCGGTTCGTAGCTGGTGGAGCCAAAGACGACGGTTTGCGCCAGTGCGCTGCCTGCAAAGCCGCAGCACAGAACCAGGCAAAGGAGAAGGGCAATCAGGGATTTTTTCATGGGGAGTACCTCCTGTCGTGGTTTGGTTTACGATGCCATTATAGGAGGTTTGGATAAAGAAAAGGTCACCTGTCAGGCGACCTTTCTTTTTATAGCCAACTCAGATAAAGCAGGAACAGCGCAATCACCACAATCCCAAGACAGCCCAATCCCACCAGGCCATCGGCAGCCTGACTGTCCTGACGAGTAACTCGTCGCGAGGACGATTGTGCTGGCTTGTGGGTGGTGTGGGTGGTGTGGCCGAAACCACTTCCCCAAGTATCGCCGGTTTTGTTGTAATCAGTATCGTAGTGCTTGATATTTCCGGTGGAGTTTGTATAGGAACGCCCTGTCATATTGCCGGAATTATCATAATGCGTCATGCGTCCGGAAGAATTGACATAACTGCGCCCCGTTTCGTTCCCGCCCGCATCGTAATGGGTGATTCGTCCGCCGGACGTACTCTTCCAGCTTTCGCCCACTTTGTTGCCGTTTTCATCGTAATGGACAGTTTTCATTCCGGATGAACTGGTGTAGCTTTTGATTTTGCCCACTCGCTTATCTCCTTTGATGTTGAGTCAATATTACTTACTATCGCTTTGTTTTGTAAGGTATTTTACAACATATTCCATCAGTTTTTCTAATTCCCTTTTCAAACCTAAAATATCTTCCGATGTCCAGCTATAGTCCTCAGAGTTTATCCATTTATCTATAAAATACAGCAGCGCTTCATCAATATCAGAATTGTTGCAGTTTCTCATTTTTGTAGGACATTCGACAATACGCATCGCTTCTTGAATAACTATTTTATCTTGCTCAAGCGGTTTTATGTGAGGTAAATCAAACAAGACTTTCATATAAGTATAATAGTACAGATATTCCTCAACATCAAAAGAATAAATTGTCGGGCCTGATCCCTTGTATTTTGCTGTTACCGAACGTTTTCTCGTAATTTGGTGATCATCTTTGTTTGATATAATCTTTTTATTGCTCGGCTGAAATTTATGAGCTTTCAGTTGCTGAATAAGGACGCTCAATTCATTACGATACTTGTCAGCTTCTATTTGAGGTTCAATCTGTTCTAATGCAGAAATAAAGTTATCAACATTTGAAGGTGATAACCTGCTGGAAAAACTATCGAGGTTTTTTTCTTCTTCGTTTGTTTTTAAAGATCCTGCGGTAATGGTTAGTTTTGCTACTTTTATATTGCTGCTGGTAGGATATTCGGTATCTTCGCCATAAACGTAGTAATCTACACAGTTTTTGATATATTCCAAACACAAACCAATTCGCCATTCAATTACATGTTCTGACGAAATTGCCAACAGAAAATATTTCGTAAATAACTTCCACTCTGACGTTTCTATTAGTAGACAAAGATATTGTTCCAGGAAACCTTTTATGTAGCCATTACATTTACCATAGACCGTAGCAAGTAACACCGGCGAATCTGTAACGATTTGTCTATACCATGCTACTTCCTCTTCTGTTGCATGGAAATAGTCATCGTCTTTTGAATAATCGAGCGGTAATCCTTGTGGTGAGCACTCTAGGTAATCAAGAATTATTTTTTCGCTCTCATCACCAATAATTTCTTTCTCAAGAAATAGAAAGTTAGCAAAAATCGAAAACTCCTTCAAATTAAGAAGATGACGTAGCAAATTTAGAACCATTTCTTTATCTTGAAAAGGTTCGGATGTTATTATAGCTTTGTATGCAACCATTGTCTTTTTTAGTGGAGTATTATTAAATTTTTCTATACAATACTGGCAGAACGAGACTATATTGTCTATACTCACTCCCTGATAAGACTGTATCGCAGAGGCTTCACTTGGTTTTTGGCAAAAAGATGTTTTACCTTCTGGAAAGAGATTGGTAACTATTTCAGTAAGAATATATCCCCTCCATGAAGATGTCGTTATACTATTCGCAAATTTGTTTTCGATTTCATCTAGTATATATCGGTATAGCTCTTTTTGATTTTGTCCAATAGCGTATCCCAAAACATAGTATAGACTTTGATAAAATCCCTTACCCTCATAGCCATGGTGTATTAGCATATAAACTCTTGAAGTATCCATCGCAAGTAATCGTGTTGCCTCTGCAGGCTCCAATTCATATGCCAATTTTCTAAAGACTTGGGCAACATAATATTGCGCATAATCTATTTTGTCTTGTATATTTAAGTCAATAATATATTTCCACATTGTGTTGGCTCTATCCGGATTTTTGAGATAAGCCATTGATAATATTTTACCTAATTCTTTTAGTTTTTTGGAAGAACGTGGCTTGTGGTCTTTTATTGCCTCATAGCGTTCATCTATTTCTTTCCAAGTCGGCATCGGTTTAATCTCTCTTTCATGGGTGTTTACCTTTATGTGCAATGTATATATCTTACTTACTAACTAAAGCAACTGGCTATATCAAGTTAATCTTTCATCATTTTTGATAAATTCTACTATAGGCTTAAAGCGATAGGAGCTATCTATTATCCCACCACATTCCCCAGCGGCGTCTGGTCATAATAGAACAGCGCCTCGTTGATCTCGAAGATATTGTACTTGCCTTCCTTAATGAAATACTCCACAATGATATCAAACTTGTCGCTTTTGCTCAGCGCAAACCCGGCCTTCATCAGCAGCTCTTTGGTTTCGTTCAGATCCAATTCCAGCGCAATGGCCAGCGCGACAGCGGTGGTTTTCCTGGGTTTATAATGAAGATCGTTGGCCAGTTTGGAAAAGTGTTTCTTATCCAGATTGGCTTTTTTGTAGCAGTCGGCATTCTTCATGCCCTTTTCCTTGATTTTGCGCAGCACCATTTCGGAAAAGCTTTCGTCAATCATGTCCAGCGCATCCTCCAGCGAACAGGGCGCGCTGGGAGCACTGGCCCTCCAGCAGCTGGCTTCTTCAAACACAGCCGACGAATGTACAGGGGGGAACTCCATGGTATCTTCGAAGGAAGAAACGCTGTTCCACTCTTCCTCTGCCTGACAGGCGCGGATGTTTTCGCAGCGTTCATCCACATGTTCGGTTACATAGTTGTCGTCAATGTACTGCTGAATGTTTGCAAACAGCTTGCTGCCGGTCTGCATGGCATCTTTGCTGAAAATAATCAGATAAACATCCAGATCCTCATCACATTTCAAAAGATACGCGCTGATGGTATCCATCGCCACTTTCAGCGCCTGATCCTTGGGGTAACCGAACACGCCGCTGGAAATGAGCGGAAAAGCGATGCTGCGGCAGCCGTAACGGTACGCCAGTTCCAACGAGTTCCAGTAACAGGACGCCAGCTTTTCCTTCTCGCCAAACAGTCCGCCGCGCCACACGGGACCCACCGTGTGGATCACATACCGGCAGGGCAGCTGGTATCCCCGGGTGATTTTGGCCTCGCCCGTATGGCAGCCGCCAAGGGTAAGGCATTCCTGCAAAAGTTCAGGGCCAGCCGCGCGGTGGATGGCGCCGTTTACGCCGCTGCCGCCGCAGAGTTTCTTGTTGGCAGCGTTCACAATGGCGTCCACATGCATAAGGGTGATATCGTTTCG
The DNA here is from genome assembly GCA_017547285.1 of Clostridia bacterium. Lineage (GTDB taxonomy): Bacteria > Bacillota > Clostridia > Christensenellales > Aristaeellaceae > Limiplasma. The sequence continues at coordinate 845 of JAFYQB010000073.1, read as the reverse complement.
AATCAGTTGAAGGGGCATAATGACACCTCTTTGGAATTTCGATTGGTTAGAAACAGTATATCACATTTTTGGGGATATGAAAAATAGCTCCCTTGTGCAAAGGGGGCAGTAAAACACGCTGTTTTGGGCATCAAAAAAGGGTCCGCCTGATGGCAGACCCTTGAATGTTGATAACAACCCTGATCAGATGCCCAGCAGATCGCTGTACAGCTTGAGAGCGCCGTCGGTTTCGCCCTTCAGAACGCGGGTAGCCAGCACCTTGCCCAGCTGCACGCCTTCCTGGTCGAAGCTGTTCACGTTCCACGCAAAGCCCTGGAACATGACCTTGTTCTCAAAGTGGGCCAGCAGGCCGCCGAGGGTCTTGGGGGTGAGCTTCTTGCCGATGATGATGCTGGAGGGACGGCCGCCGGCAAAGTACTTGTTGCGGTTCTCGTCCTCCTTGCCGCAGGCAAAGGCCACGATCTGGGCGGCCACGTTGGCGCACAGCTTCTGCTGGCTGGTGGTGCCCTGGATGGTCACGTCCTTTTCCATCTGGCTGGCCTTGAAGCCAACGAACTGCAGGGGGATGATATCGGTGCCCTGATGCAGCAGCTGATAGAAGCTGTGCTGGCCGTTGGTGCCGGGCTCGCCGAAGATGACGGGGCCGGTCACGTAGTTGACAGGCTCGCCGAAACGGTTGACGGACTTGCCGTTGGATTCCATATCCAGCTGCTGCAGGTGGGCCGGGAAGCGGCTCAGGGCCTGGGAGTAGGGCAGCACGGCGGTGGTGGGATAGCCCAGCGCGTTGCGCTCGTAGAAGCCGATCATGGCGTCCAGCAGAGCGGGGTTCTTGAGCAGATCCTCGT
>JAFYQB010000072.1 GCA_017547285.1 Clostridia bacterium | reverse complement strand
TTCATCAGGTACAGGGTCAGGTCGAGGCTGTGAGTGCCGATATCGATCAGGGGACCGCCGCCCTGCTCATACTCATTCAGGAATACGCCCCAGTTGGGGGTGCCGCGGCGGCGGATGGCCAGCGCCTTGGAATAGTAGATTTCACCCAGGTCGCCGCGTTCGATGACGTTCTTCACATACTGGCTCTCGGCCTTATGACGGTGCTGGTACCCGATGGTCATCTTCTTGCCGGATTCCTTGGCAGTCTGCACCATGGCGCGGGCGTCTTCGGCAGTCTTGGCCATGGGCTTTTCGCACATAACGTGCTTGCCGGCCTTCATGGCGTCAATGGAAATAGGCGCATGGCTGCGGTTGGGGGTAAGCACGTAGCAAACGTCGATGCTCTCGTCCTTCAGCAGCTCTTTGTAATCGGTATATACCTTGGCGTCGGGCGTGCCGTATTCCTTGGCAGCCTTTTCAGCCTTTTCGGGGATCAGGTCGCAGAAAGCCACGATATCTGCGCGGTTGATAGCCTTCAGAGAGGGCAGATGCTTGCCGTTGGCGATGCCGCCGCAGCCAATGATACCAATCCTGAGTCGAGACATATACAATTCCTCCTAAAATTCACTGCGCAGCGCGCAGTCCATATCTGCGTTCAGTATATCATGAAAATGGCGAAAATGATATCTCTATTTTGGGTTTCTCAGGTAAAATTTGCAGGAACGCAAACCGTTTTACGCATTGTGCATTCGAACACTGCGGCGGAATGTTTTATACATCCATCGGTTGAAGGCCGCGAAAATCGCGAATCCAATGAAAGGTTGAATAGTTGGAATCATGGTAGTTGTGGGCGGCGTTTGCAGCAGTGCGACACAGATATATGATATCATCGCCCTCAAACTCAAAATCGACATACTGGAAACCAATCTTGTGCGAATCGCATTCGCGCCGGTCGATGAGATCAGCTGCCAGTTTCCAATTGCTTGCATCATCCGCTACCATGAGTGAAAGCAGATTTCGTGCCCGACGCAATTTAGGGGAGGTGATGCGGCTGATGATCGTATAGTATTTGCCCGTCGCAGGATCCTGCTTGATCATAAATTTGGAGTGATTACCGGGCAGGCTGATAGCATGGGAGTACTCCAACGGTGCGTCAGGATCATCGGTGTTGATCTTGTAGGCAAGCACAAGGCCGTAATTGGGCTGTGCGTCAGCGATGCCGTAGCGCATAACGTTGTAGAGCTTTCCGTCCGGAAAAACCACCAGCGTTCCTTCGATATTTCCTGAGGAGGGACCGTTTGCGGTGCCGGGCCAGTTTGGATCGTAAGGTACCGGAGGCGTAAAGTGCCAGCTTGCAGGATCCAGGAGATTGTCATTTTCATCGCAGGACATGACCATAGCCGCGTGATATACATTGTTGGCCCAGCAGCCCCATTCAAGTGTTTCCCATATGCGGCCGTTGTAGCGCATTATATTCTGCGGGTTTTTATGGATGCCTGGATGAGCAGAATGGCTGCTGCCGCGCAGCAGCACAGTAGGCGAGCAGAATGTCTCTCCGTTATCGTCCGAACGTCCGATGAGCAGGTCGCCATATTCCGTGGAAACCGACAGCATGTAAACGGATCCTTTGTGAAGGAACAGTTTACCCCAGAAGCATGGGAACAGTTCGGTCACATAATGCCATGTTTTGCCGTTGTCGCGGGAGCGAAAAATCAACGTCAGGTTTTGAGGTTCACGGCTTGCATACAGATCCATAGAAGCCAGCAGGCTTCCGTCAGGACAACGCAGTAGTGACGGTGAGCACAGATAACGTCCGGAAAAACTGTAGGCCATGTCATCCGGATGCAGATAGTTCACCACAATGCCCTCCACCATACCAGTACGGGCCAGACGAATGCGGCTCTTCAGACCGGCAGACTGCACAAAGAACTCGTAATCGAGATTTTCGGTAAGACCGGTGATGTCAAAGGAGGTATCCTTCGTGGTACCGATCAACGCAAATGTACCCTCATCACGCTTGCGCAGCAATATTTCATAGTTTCCATCGCCGCCGGCCAGCCATTCAAAGTGAATGCTGTTTTGATCGGGAGCAACGCGGCAAATATAGATGTCGCCCACGCCAAAGAAAAATGGTTTATAAGGCTTATAGCTCCATCCGTTTACCCCTAACATTTCAGATTCCTCCCGTGGCGGCGAAGTGATCACAAATATGCTTCATTTGCTCTACACAGTGCTTGGCATAGTCGCTCATTCGGTCAGTGGGTCGGCTGCGCGAGATCAGCGCGCTCTCAATACCTTCCAGACACATGTTGTACTTGGCAGTCAGAGGATAGGGCAGCCCGCCTTCTGTGAAACCAAAGGTTCCGATAAGGGACTGGATGAGATCGGCTTGCGCAGGATCTTTGTCAAAAACTTCAGCCAGCTTCACATACAGCTCGGGGTGGAAGTTGCACATGATTCCGCAATAGCCCTGACCGCCGTATCGCATGGACTCCAGCAAAGTCTGGCAGTTGGCATTGAGCAGCGCAAACTGTGTGTTCGCTACCTGCTCGATGCGCTCTTTGAGCATGGCGCCATCGCAGCATGTATCCTTCATGTAGTAAAAACGTCCCGTAGAGAGTGCCCAGTCAATAATACGCTTGTTGACCAGCCGCTTATAGGGATACGGACACTCATACAGGCCCAGCTTGGCTTCTGGTGGAAGCTTGGCGATCAGCTGTTCAGCGTTTCTGATGAACACATCATCGCCTTCGTTGTGCGGGTCGAGCCGGTTGGTGATCAGAATGAGGGCATCTGTGCCGGACTCCCAAACAGCGTTCAGTTCACGCGTCTGTTCGTTGAGATCGTAGGATACATGGCCGGAAGAGACTACCTTCACGTTTCTGCCGGTCTTTTTGTTCATCTCCTGTACGGTTTCCCACACGCACTTATTGATGGCCACACGTTCTTCCAAAGACAGGTAGAAGATTTCGCTGGACTGGCAAACCGCGAAGATGCCTGTCAGCCCCTTGTTTACATACCACTCAGTGTATTTCTTCACCGCAGCATAGTCAACTTGGCCGTTTTCCAGATAAGGAGTAATCATTGTAGTAAAAACATCCATAAACATATACCTCCTGTATTGTATGAACTTAGCTGTTTCAATGATCGCGCTGTGTCATGCAAGAGCGGAACGATCGTGTGACAAAAGTTGATTTTGATCTTGTATATTTTGACTTTTTCAGGCAAAAATCCGGCTGCTGATTTCATCGCGGAAGAGCTGGTAGATGTTCATGCCGCAGCAGGTATCGAATTCTTTTTTCAGATTGATGAAAGCCTGCCATTTGCGCTGCGTGTAATTATTGAAGCCGTGACGCAGATTGCCTTCAAACAGACGTTCTTCAATGGTGGAAATGCCGTTTGGCATGGCAAGAGCGTCGCAAATCTGAATCAGGTGATCGTAGGGATTCATTTCGATTTTGCTGATCGACTCTTTCAGAAACTGTTTTTCTTCCGGCGTGCAGTCCTGAGGTCCTGTATACGCGTCCAATTCAGGCAGCGGAAAGGAATGCGTGAGACAAATACGTGCAAGTTCCGGTTGAGCTTTCTGCATCATCAGTTCGTAGCCTGCAATAACGTGATGCATACCGCGTACGCCTTCGTAACGACCGATATCGTGCAAAAGTCCCATGATATAAGCCTTTTCAGAATCCAATCCGCATGTTTTTGCAATGGTCTCAGCTGCATGAGCAGCGGTTTGGGAGTGCCCCAGCCAGGGGCCGGGGTTCTGTTCGTGCGCCCATAGAAGCAGTTCGTGTGCCTGATCTCTGCTCAGCATTTTTCTGCCTCCCAAGTATGTCGGTATTCTGCAAAAGGAATCATTTCGTCAGGTTCTTCGTCAAAAGAATTCAGCACTTTTTCCAGGATCACCGCGCTTACCCATTGTCCATGCTTGTAGCAGCAGTTGCGCAGAACGCCAACCTGCTCAAAGCCAAAGTGTTTGTGCAGCGCCAGACTGCCCTGATTTTGATCGTGAATAACGCCCAGCGCAATGCGGAACCCCTGCGCTGTTAAACAGTCCAGCAGTTTTTCATACAGCGCAGTCCCCACGCCGCGGCCTTTCGGCGTATCCGGGTGCAGATAAATGGTCAGCTCCGCCGTGTAACGGTAGCCGCTTTTGGGCCGATAAGGCTCCGCACAGGCAAACCCAAGAAAACGTCCGTTTTTATCCTCTGCAATCAAAAACGGATAGATTTTCAGCAGTTCCCCAATCTCCTGCGCACGTTCTTCCACAGTCTTGTTCTGTTCACCGAAATTCGCCAGCGAATGCTCAATATAGTAACCATATGTTTCGTTGACAGCGGCAGCATCATCAATATTTGCAATTCTCAGCACTACTTCCAAAAGAACACGCTCCTTCTTCATGCAGCTTTGGCCTGTGCTTTGCACAGGCCAAAATACAGGATTCTTAAGGACTTTAAGTCCTTAAGCGGGGTGCAGGGGCAGAGCCCCTGCTACTTACTCGCTTCCTTCACAATCTTTGCCACGTCTTCCGGCGTAAGGCCGATGATGGCGGTTTTGAAGTTGATGTAGGTCACAAGACCGGCGGGGGAACCGGCTGCTTTTTTCACGTATTTGCGTTTTGTGTAGTCGATGGCCTGCTGGGGATGATTGCGGCCCTTGCTGTAGTAGGTAGCCAGCTTGCAGGCATAAAGGAGTGTTTCATCAGAGGGATCTTCTTCAGTGCGGATGATGACGTGGGAGCCGGGAATATTTTGAGCGTGCAGCCATGTTTCGTTGCCGCGGGCATGCAGGGTGAGGCGGTCGTTTTGCAGGGAGTTCTTGCCCACTTCAATCAGCGTTCCATCCGGCGCGGTAAAGCGGTATGGCTTGCCCTCCTGCAGCTTTTTGCCCTTCTGCTTGCGCTGGCTGGCGTCCGGACGGACAAAGCCCGCTTCCGTCAGCACATAGCGGATTTCAGCCAGATCAGTGCTGTTTTCGCACTTTTCAAGGTCTTCCATTGCGTTTTCGAGGATCTGCAAGTCGCGCTCAATGGTAACGAGCTGCTCCGTGGCGTACTGTTCGGCTACTTTGGCTTTACGGTATTTTTTATAATAATGCTGGGCGTTCTGTGCAGGCGCAAGACGCGCAGAGATGGGAATGGTCACATCCTTGCACTCGGGATCATAGTAATTCATGACTGTCACCTTTTCAGCGCCTTTTTCGATCAGGTGCAGATTGGCGGTGAGCAGATCGCCGTAAATGCGGTTCTGTTCGGTTTTATCGCTGTTGCGCAGGGTTTCCAGCATGATGGCTTTTTTCTTTTCCGTGCGTTCCAGCGCGCTCTTGACATGCTTTTGCAGGCTCGCGCCCTTCTGTTGCATGCGCATGCGCAGATCGCGCCCAAGGTAGAAATCATCCATCGCCGCGCTGAGTGTAGGCATGGATTTCTGATTTTCCAGTGTGTAGGTATGATAGGGGAACGGGAAGAAATCCAGCGCAAGGCCTGCATCGTCGTACAGGGTCACAGGGCTGGGCTGAAGATGAACAAAGAAATCGCAGAGCTTGGGAACCACTACATCCAGATCCAACTCGGGAATGGGGGTGGAGGCGGCAATACCAATCTGTGCGCAGACTTCCCTGGAGCACACGCTGGCCATACCGGCCACGCATTCCATCAGGCCTTTGTTGAGCGCGCAGGTCAGCGGTGCAAGACGTTCGCGGAGTGTTTCCGGGGTAAGTGTATCAGGTGTCAGCTTGTCCGGCTGCGGAGGCAGCTGATAGGTGCCTCCGGGCAGCACCGTACGAACACGGCTCATTTCCGCGTTTACATGGCGGATGGCGTCGATGATTGTGCCGCTTTCATCCACCAGCGTCAGATTGCTGTGACGGCCCATGATTTCCAGATAGAGCGTGCGCCTTACATGGTAGCCCATTTCATCCAGACAATCAAAGGTGATGGCCAGAATACGGTCGCCTGAAATCTGCTCGATCTCTACAATGCGCGAACCCATCAGGTGCTTGCGCATCAGCATGCAGAACATAGGCGGTTCGGCCGGGTTTTCATAGCTTTGGGCAGTAATCTGTGCGCGTGCCTGATTGGCGTTGGCGCTCAGAAGCAGTTTGTGGTTGCCGCCGGAGCGAATGAGCAAAACCAGCGCGTCGCGTTCGGGCTGATTGACCTTGTCCACACGTCCGCCAAGCAAAGTATTGCGCAGCTCGCGCTGCATAAATGATAGCGTAAAGCCGTCCATAGGCATAAAAACGTTCCTCCTTCGGAAAAAGCGAAGTCTGTTTGCATCATAGCACAAGATGCAAAAAAGCGCAATCGCAGGTCTGTTACGGCACAAAGACTCATAGGATTGGAATGCAATCGACTGCTGAGGAGTGAAAACATGAAGAGAATCAAACGGGCCGATATTGAAAGGATACTGATTTTGTGTGCGGCTGCGCTGGTGGTGGTACTTGCGCTGCAGGGAGATGATCAGACCACTTCGCAGGTATTGGTAGAGCAGACGTCTATTCCCATCGAACAGACCATGTCCCAACCACAGGCAGAAATGGTATCTACTGTGGTGTTTTACGAGGATGGAGAGGGGTATCTGGTACCTGTAACACGCCAGATTGAAAAAACCGACGGCATTGCCAAGGCAACACTTAATCTGATGGTGAAAAGCAGCGTAAATGATATGCAGGCGGCACGCCTGGGACTGCGTACTGTGATTCCTGAAGGAACAACCTTTGAAATTGATATTGCGGACGGAAAAGCCAATGTAAATGTCAGTAAAGAAGCCCTTACCTGCACCAGCGCAGCTGAGGAAGCCCTGATGGTGGACGCCATCACCAACACGATGGCCTGCTTTGGCAGCGTGGAGGAAGTAACGCTGGAATTTGACGGACAGAAGCGCAGCAAGCTGACCTACGGAACGGATGTAAGCGGCGTTTTCAGCGGCAGCAACATCAATCTGGAAAGCGTGGAAACCTTCAGCGCGGATGCAGGGATGGTTCAGCTCTATTTCCCGTCCCAGACGGGCAGGCTGCTGGTGCCTGTTACCCGTACCGTATTCAGTAATGCGGATGTATCCACCGCCGTGCTGGAACTGGCGAAAGGGCCCAGGGGGGACAGCGGGCTGGAACGTGCACTGCCGCCGGACTGCGGTGTAAAGAATGTAACCATGAAAAATGGGGTAGTAACGATCAATTTTTCTCAGGAATTTAAGGAAGTAATGGAAAACAGCGATGGCGGGGAGCAGGCTATCCGAGCAATCCTTTTCACCTGTTCGCAATTTCCTGGCGTGAAAAAGGTAGAGGTACTGGTGGAAGGACAGAAACTGGAGAAACAGCCGGATGCAGCTGCAACGTTTATCAACGAGGAAGCAGAGGTCGTTTCCCAATATCCGGGCGTGGTGGAGCTGGACTAATCAAACGGCCGTGACACAAAGCATGTCACGGCTCAGGCCGGCGAAAAAGCTCGCCTTCGGCGATCTTTTCCGCCGAAGAATGCACCGTTTGCCTACTCGCCTGACGGCTCGCCGGGCGGCAAACGGTGTAAGGAAATCCTTGCTGCGCAAGGCTTCCGAAGCTGACGCACATGTCGTCAGCTTCGGAACAAGAGTCGGAG
>JAFYQB010000071.1 GCA_017547285.1 Clostridia bacterium | reverse complement strand
TAAGGAAAGCCTTGCTGCGCAAGGCTTCCGAAGCTGACGCGCATGTCGTCAGCTTCGGAACAAGAGTCGGAGGGCTGCGGCCCTCCGACACCTCCCAAAACGTTTTTTGACAAGCTGAAAGAAGTCCCTGCTGCAAGGCAGGGACTTCTTTGGTTTTTGTTTACTGACGCGCTTTGCCAATGATTGCAAACAGGATAAAAGCGAGAATATTGACCACCACCACGCTTGCGCCTGCGGGGGTGGAGAGCAGATAGCTCATGAACAGACCGATAAAAAAGCAGAAAACTGAAACAATGGCTGCGCAGATGGTTACGCTTCGGAAACTTTTGCATACGCGCATTGCCGTGAGCGCGGGGAAGATGATCAGACTGGAAATGAGCATTGCGCCCATCACGCGCATGCCCAGCACGATGGTTACGGCAGTCAGCAGAGCCAGCAGCATATTGCAGGCTTCCGCATGGCTGCCGGTGGCCCGGGCAAAGGTTTCGTCAAAGGTAACGGCAAAAATCTGACGGTAGAAGACCACAAACAGAATCAGAACGATGATGGCCAGCACCATGCTCAGGCGCACATCCGAAACGCTCATGGCCAGTACGCTGCCGAACAGGTAGTTGTTAACGTCGCTGGTCATGCCGGTGCTCAGCGAAAGCACGATTACACCCACAGCCAGCGCGCCGGTGGAAATCATGGCAATGGCGGCGTCGCCCTTCAGTTTTCCTGTGGTGCTGAGCCGCAAAAGCAGAAACGCAGCGATCACCACGACAGGAATGGTGACGATCATGGGGGAGAGCCCCATGGCGGTAGCAATGGCCAAAGAGCCAAAGCCCACATGGCTCAGACCGTCGCCGATCATGGAATAGCGCTTGAGAACCAGGCTCACGCCCAACAGCGCCGCACAGAGGGAAACCAGAATGCCCACGATCAGCGCACGCTGCATAAAGTGGTAGCTGAACATGGTAGCGATCAGCTCAAGCATTGCGAACACCTCCTGCAAAAGCGCGTCCCAGCTCGGAGGCGCGGTATTCGTCCGGGGTGCCAAGAAATACGCCGTTCTGGGACATGTGCAGAATGCGGTCGGCATAAGTGAGGGCAGTGCTGATATCGTGGGAGATCATCACCACAGTCAGCTTCTGCTGCCTGTGAAGCATGGAGATCACATCGTACATTTCACGGGTAACCAGCGGATCCAGCCCGGCGACGGGTTCATCCAGCAAAAGCAGGCTTCGGGTAGCACACAGGGCGCGTGCCAGAAGAGCACGCTGCTGCTGACCGCCGCTCAGTTCCATAAAGCTGCGGTTGCGGATCCCGGAAATGCCCAGCAGTTCAATGCTTTTCTGGGCATTGCGGCGCATTTCAGCGTTCAGAAACAGGGAACGGCCGCGGCAGCCGCTGGTGACAACTTCCCACACGGAAGCAGGAAAATCGTTCTGCACTTCTGTGCGCTGAGGCAGATAACCGATCTCCGAACGGGTAAGTCCGTCGCCGTAACTCACTTTGCCGCGCACGGGCGCAAGCAGTCCCAACAGTCCCTTGATCAACGTACTTTTACCGGACCCGTTTTCACCGATGATGCACAGGTACTCTCCGCGTTCAATCTGCAGATCCAGATTGTGGATGATGCTGCGGCCTTCGTAGGCAAAACAGGCTTTTTCACAGGTAATCAGCGCCATCAGTTGAGCGCCTCCTTCAATGCTTCGGTGTTCTGCCACATCAAACTCAGGTATGTTGCGCCTGATTCAATCTCTTCGCGGGATACATTGTGGCAGCTGTGGAAGAGCAGTGGCTTTGCGCCGGTTTCTTCCGCCAGAATATCAGCCGTGCGGCGGCTGGAAAATTCGATATAGAAAACAACGGGAATCTGCTGCTCGCGTACCGTGTCCACCAGCGAAATCACCGTGCGTACGCTGGGTTCGCTGTCCTCACTGCAGCCGGGAAAGGCTGCATCGTAGAAAAGTCGGTAGGCATCGGCAAAATAGCGCAGGGGGAAACGGTCGCCAAAAATCAGAAGGTCGCGCTTGCCTGTGGAAATGATGCTTTCAAATGCGGCGTCCAGTTCGGCAAGGCTGGCGTGATAAGTCTCGTAGTTGGCGGAATAAAGGCTTGCACGCAACGGATCCAGCGCACAGAGCGTATCTTTCAGCGCGGTAACGATCTGCATCGCGTTCTTGGGCGACGTCCACACATGCTCGTCCATCTCATGATGGTGTCCCTCTTCATGCACATGGTCGGGGTCAGAGCATTGCCAGGTGGCATCGTGTGTATGACCGTGGCTGTGCTCCATGCTGGCGGTGGTTTCGGAGGCAAGCATGGTTACACAGTCTGACATGCGGAAGGTATGGGGCGTATCGGCGCCCATGGAGAGCAGAATGGCTTCGATCCAGCTGTCGCTTTCTCCGCCGGTATAAAGGAAGAGATCGCAGTTCTGAATGGCGATGATATCCTGCGGCGTAGGTTCATAACTGTGGCTTTCACTGCCGGGCGGCAGCAGCAAACGTACATCCGCCGTTTCACCGGTCAGGCTGCGGGCAAAGTCAAAGGCGGGAAAATTGACGGCGATGATGGAAAGAGGTGCGGCTTCTGCGAATGCTGTGCAGGAGAAAAGCATCATCACACATAGAATGACAGATAAAACACGGTTCATGGATTTCCTCACTTTAACGGGACTGGCAGTTTTCACAGCAGCCGTACAGAATGGTCTGGCCTTCATCCAGCACAAAACCGTGGTGCTGGGTAAGATGGCGGGAGAACGCTTCCACTTCTTCGCAGTGCAGATGCGCAAGCGCTCCGCAGTGAATGCAGCGGATGTGCATATGGCTTTCCTGACAGGGATTATACTGGAAGGTTGCGGCGGCGCCGCTGTCGTGCGGCACATAACGGCGCAGACGGCCGTTCTGGCACAGCTTGGTAATGGAGCGGTAGACGGTCGTTTTGCCAATTTCCATGCCGCTTTCGCATAAAGCCCTGTAAGCGTCCTCTGCCGTCAGGCAATCCTGCGGCCTGGCGGAAAACAGGCGTTCAATGGCTTCCTGCTGTTTGGTCTGATAAGCGCCGCGCTGCGACATGCCAAGCACTCCTTCAAAAGAAAAGTGAAAATGGTTTTCAATTTCAGATTGGAAGTATAACGAATAAACGAACGATTGTCAATAGGAAGAAACGGCTCTTGAATTGAAAAACAGGGTCTGATATACTGGAAGTATCTTGAAGAAAGCGGGGGAACCCACGATGAGCAACGCGATTGACAATATGCTGAGCCGCAGAAGTATCCGCAAATATAAGCAGGATCCGATTCCCGAAGACATACTGAACAAGATTCTACAAGCCGGCACCTACGCGCCTACCGGCATGAACAAGCAGGCTCCCATCATTATTGCGGTAACCAACAGGGAAATGCGCGACCGTCTGTCCAAAATGAATGCTGCGATTATGGGTGTGGAAAGCGATCCTTTTTACGGCGCTCCCGTTGTACTGGTGGTGCTTGCCAATAAGGAAGTGCGCACCGCTGTTTACGATGGCAGTCTGGTGATGGGCAACCTGATGCTTGCCGCGCATGAACTGGGTGTGGGCAGCTGCTGGATCCATCGCGCAAAGGAAATGTTTGCATCGGAAGAAGGCAAAGCCATTCTGAAGGAACTGGGCATCGAGGGCGATTACGAGGGCGTGGGCAACTGCATTCTGGGCTATGCCGACTGCGAACACCCAGAAGCGCGGCCTCGCAAGGAAAACTACGTCTATCACATTCGATGAGCCGGAATTGATACAAATTGGACGTTTGCAAGCAAGACAGAATATGATATAATATACATTGGCAGTCTGCGGGAAAACCCTGCTGCTGCCAATGTTGACGTTTACACAGGAAAGGAGGGAGCATATGCAATACAATACCCCGCCTGCCCGTGCTTCGCGCAGCGATATGACCACGCCGGTCAGCCGCCGCCCGAAACGGGATTACAGACCCGGCAATCAAAAGAAGAAAAAGAAGAACAAGGCCATTGGCGTTGTGCCGCTGCTGATTTTGTTTGTGGCGATCCTGGCGGCCATGTATTTCATATTCCCCAAGGAAGCCGGACGGCACGTGGGCGCTACCGTATACGACGGTCTTGTGATCAGCGAGATCATGGCTGCCAACAACTCTGCCGTGCCGGATGAAAACGGCGAGTTCCACGACTGGCTGGAATTATACAACGGCACCGGCGCAGATCTGGATATGGAAGGCGTGATGATCACGAATCGCACCGACCGCATCACTTTCCCGTTCCCGGCGTTTACGCTCAAGGCGGGGGAGAGGGTGGTGGTTTTTGCCTCGGACAGCTACCAGCTGGATCCTTCCGTGCCCTTCCACGGCAAGTTCAAGATTTCGTCTGCCGGCGACCACATTTATGTGTATGATCCCGACATGTACCTGATCGACGAAATTGCTACCCCCACCATGACGGCGGACACAAGCTATTCGCTGTCCAGCGTGGATGAGGACGGCGTTCGCTATTTCGAAACCACCAGCTACTACAGCCCCGGTTTTGAAAACGGCGAAGACGGCTTTATTGCCTACCGCTATGAAAATGCCACCGAGAGCGGCGATCTGGTGATCAACGAGGTCTGCCCTGATCCCGCCATCGGCATTCCGGATAAAGACGGCGAGATCGTGGATTGGGTGGAACTCAAAAATAATACCGACCAGCCTATTTCCCTGACCGGCTATTACCTGAGCGACAAAGAGAACAAGCCCATGAAGTGGCGTTTCCCGGACGGCGCGACCATTCCGGCGGGCGGCTACTATCTGGTGTATTGTTCCGGCAAGGATGTGCTGCAGGATAACGGCATTCCTCACAGCAGCTTCTCCGTTTCTGCCGAACGTGAAACGATCGTTCTCAGCGACAGCCACGGCCGCCTGGTAGACCGCGTGAGCATCGAAAATGTGCCGGAGGATTATTCCTACGGCCGCAGCGATGTGGGCGACTGGCGACTCTTCCAGCTCACCACTCCCGGCCAGCCCAACAACATTGCCGGGCAGGCACAGGCGGAATCCATCTACCGTGCGTACAATTTTACCGGCGTTGTGATCAGCGAAGTGATGGCCAGCAATGATACGGTCATCGTGGGCGCTTCCGGCACGGCCACCGACTATGTGGAAATTTATAACTCCGGCGCTGAGACCGTAGACTTGAGTGGCTACGGTCTCAGCGACAGCCTTTCCAGACCGCGCAAATGGCAGTTTCCGGAAGGCAGCTACATTCTGCCCGGCGAGTACAAGGTCGTCTATCTGGATGATCAGGCCGGGCTGACCACCAATACCGAATTTCATACCAATTTCAGCCTTACCCGCGCAGGCGGCGAAACCATGACCTTCTGCGATCCCGCCGGACGTGTGCTGGACCGCGTCCCCCTCAGTCTGATTCCCACTGACCACAGCTATGGCCGCACCTTCGGCTACAGCGGCTTCTATTACTACGATGTTCCCACGCCCGGCGAGGCGAACGGTACGGGTTATTACGGCTATGCCTCCAAACCGGCGTTCTCCATGCCTGGCGGCGAATATAAAGATTCCATTCAGGTTTCCATTGCTATTCCCGAAAATACGCAGGTGTATTACACCAATGACGGTTCCATTCCCACTCCGGAAAACGGTACGCTGTATCAGGAGGGAACGGTGATCGCCATCAATCGCGTAACAGTGCTGCGCGCCCGCGCCTTTGACACGAGCGAAACGCTGCAGCCCAGCGATACGGTGACTCAGACCTATCTGATGAACCTGTATCACGCCTTCCCGGTCGTGAGCCTTGTGACGGATCCGGAAGAACTGTGGAACGAAACGGACGGCATGCTGGCGATCGGCGGTAATCTGGTCAAGGAACCCGGCAAGCTGCCTTTCAAACTGGATACGGGCGAGTATCCGCTCTACCGGCGCGATGATGTTGGTAAGCGCGAGCGTCCGGTTCATGTGGAATACTACGATAAACAGGGCAATACCGTTATTTCCCAGGACGCTGAGTTTGCCCTGCAGGGTCAGTTCAGTCTGGATATGCCGCAAAAGACCTTCAAAGTGCGCGCAAAGGCACGCTACGGCGACAAGTACTTTAACGCTAAACTCTTTGATGATCTGGAGTTTACGCAGTACAAGAGCTTTGTGCTGCGCATGAGCGGCAACGACTGCGTGTGGACCCGCTTTAACGATGCGTTCCAGAGTCAGCTCATCAAGCGCTTCAACGAAATCAGCGAAAGACCCTCCGATGTGATCTATCAGGAATGGCAGCCGGTGGTTGTGTACCTGAACGGCGTGTACTGGGGTCACTACAATCTGCGTGAACGCGTTGATCGCTTCTTTGTTGCCCAGCATGAGGGCCTGACGCTGGAAGAAGCCGATAACATGGATGTTCTGGAAGCCAGCGGTTCCGTCAACTGGGGTTCCAACAAGGAGTACAGAGCCATGATCAAGAGGATTGAGGCTTCCTCTCCTGGAACAAGTGAAGCTGATCTGCAGTACATTCTGGATAACATCGATATCGATAACTACTTCGACTATATGGCGTTCGAGATGTTCTTCGGAAACTCCGACCCCGGCAACATTCGTTTTTACAAGTTGAATGGAGAGGGCCAGAAGTGGAAGTGGATCTTCTACGATGCGGACTACGGTCTGTTCAACAGCGGCTTCAACAGTCCCAAGAGTTATCTGAAACAGTCCGGTGCAGGCCAGCAGAACATCAATAACACGCTGATCCGCAAACTGATGGAAAATCATGAAATGAAGCATCAGTTCCTGCTGCGGCTTGGCGAGGTCTATCAGGTGTTCACTACGGAGTTCATGACGGAGCTGTTCAATGAAATGGCTGCTACGCTGGAACCCGAGATGGCACTGCACTTTGCCCGTTGGGCGGAGGAGAATGACAAGAACATCAACTCGGATTCTCCGACTACCCCGGAAGGCGCGATGAGCTATTGGCTCAAGCGGCTGGACTATACGCGCAACGTTCTGAAAAAACGTCCGAACCGTTTTTATGATATGGTTCAGGAACAGTTTGAACTGACGGACGATCAGATGATCATCTACTTCGGCGTTCAGCCGGAAATGCCTGCGGACGCGATCTGATATGAACATTCCCGCCCCTGCGGGGTCCCATTAACTCAACCCACAAAGGAGGATTTATCCCATGCTGTCCAATGCTCTTCTCGCAGCTACCAGCGCAACCTCTCTGGCTCAGGCCACCGGTCTGGCCGCGCAGTTCAAGTCCATCGTTCCCGGCGATCTGTTCCTGGCGCTGGGTCTGGGCTTTCTGATCGGCATCATCATCGCCCTGGTGTACCGCAAAACCTACCGCGGCGTGCTCTACAGCCCCTCTTTCACGCTCACACTGATCATGCTCACCCTTATCACCACTCCTGTGGTTATGTGTATCAAGAGCGATATCGCGCTTTCCATGGGCATGGTCGGCGCTCTGTCTATCGTGCGTTTCCGTACCGCTGTGAAGGATCCGCTGGATACCGCCTATATGTTCTGGGCGCTGACCATGGGCATTCTGCTGGGCGCGGGCCTGCAACTGATCGCCCTGATCGTGGTGCTGTGCATCTCTGTGCTGATGTTCGTGCTCACTTTTGTCAAGTTCACCAACCCCAATGCCTACCTGCTGGTTCTGCATTATGACGAGTACTGCGAGGGCGCCATTCAGAATGAGCTGGGCCGCAGCGTGAAGAGCCACAAGCTGCGCTCCAAGACCCTCACCCGTGCCGGTGCGGAGATGACCTATGAGGTTCGCCTGAGTGATCAGACCGAGGTTGTGACCCGCATGCTGGACATCGAAGGCGTACACGACGCCACGCTGGTTGCCTGCCAGAGCGAAGTGGGCGCCTGATAAGGAGGCCCGACTATGGCCATTTCTGTGCCGCTGAGGCATGAACTGAAATTCTTCATCAACCCGATGGAATACGAAATCCTGAGCCGCGCCCTGAAGCACACACTCTGGAAGGATCCCAACGGCGATGAAAACAATGAATACCATATTCGTTCGCTGTACTTCGACACGCGCTTCAACGACGCGCTGATCGACAAATTGGACGGCGTGAAGAACCGCGACAAGTACCGCATCCGCATTTACAATTTCTCGGATAAGGTCATCCGTATGGAGTGCAAGACCAAGGTGGGGCAGCTGATCTCCAAGCGTTCCATCGGCATTCCCAAGCTTCTGGCGGAGCAGCTGATTGCCGGCGATCCTACCGGTCTGGAACGTACCCGCAGCGGTCTTTTGCGCGATGTGTACCGCGAAATGGCAATTAACGGCCTTAAGCCGGTCGTTATTGTGGACTATGTGCGTGAGGCGTACATCCATCCGGCGGAAGAAGTGCGCATCACGTTTGATAAACAGCTGCATACGGGCCTGAATTCCCACGATATCTTCAACCCCTACGTTCCCACCATTCCCGCCTTTGACCACAATGAGATGATTCTTGAGGTCAAGTTCAACCGTTTCCTGCCGCCGTACATCCGCGACCTGCTGTGTACTCATGTGCACAGTGCGCAGAACAGCGCGATTTCCAAATATGTATGGTGCAGAAGGTACGAAAATTTTGAATAACAGAAAAGAGCAGTCAAAACAGACTGCTCTTTTGCTATGTAGATCGAAGCGGATTAAAACTTTACTTGGATAAATAGCAACCAAAGCGCTCGATAAACTGGTCATATTCGTAGCGGTCGGTGATCCATACGATCACTTTGGCTTCGGTCACCCCCAGCCGGGAATAGGCTTCAAAGCGTGTGTTTCCGTCGTTCAGCTCGAATGTGCCTTCTGCTTGTCCCTCCGGGATCATGTAATGCACGATCAGCGGCGGCATATCGGGATCGCTTTGGATGGCTTTCTGCAAATGTGCTACGTGCGTTTCCCACCATTTTGGATCAACACGGTATGACATGGTTTCTTCAGGACCACAGCAACGATGGAACAGCGAAAGCGGCATGGTGACAGGCCCGAGAAAAATGCGTTCTACCATCTTCAAACCATCAGAAAACGGTTTGTTGTGTCCGTCGGACAATAGATAGGCATGCACCCAACCTTCCAGATTGCCGTTTTTTGCCCATTCCTGCGCGGAGGATAATGTGCAATGATAGTTCATTTGTATCGACTCCTTTTTGCTGTAAACGATCCGTTTAATGCTTTCGCATGAGAGCTGATAGTTCTGTGCCAGATCCTCGATCGTCTCGCCAAGGGCAAACTGCACGCGGATATTCCGGTTGCGATCTTGTATCAGTTGCCGATAACCGGAAACACTTCCCCATTCGCGATGCTGCTCGCGTGCCGGTATATACACCAGTTTGCCCGAAATATACTTCTGAACCTGCGTGAGCAGCGCCTCTGGCAGAAGATCCTGTGCGTTTTCGTACTTCATGCGCACTCTCTCCTTTCGTGTTCATTATATAACGGACAGCCGGAAAAGGATAGCGCGCAAACAATTATACTTATGGTTGACATACCTTTTACGCGCTCAACGTTAGTGGTTAGTGCTGTGCAGAAAAGCCCGTGGTTTGTTATGCGGGTGAAAAATGCCGAAAAAGACTGTGTATACTTTTTTTATTTATATATAGGAACGAAAATACAAAAACACCCGCCAGTGAAATCACTGACGGGTGCATTCCCGAAGCTGAAGGCTTCGATTAGGGATTCCCAAGGGGCTAAGCCCCTTGGGCGGGAGTCCAGAGGGCAGAGCCCTCTGGTTACTTCTTCTGCTGAGTGGGGCCGTAGTTGGCAGCGCCGGTGTAGGGCACGTCCTCAGGCTTGGGCAGCACTTCGGGCTTGCTCAGATCGCGCTGGAACAGACGCAGGTGCTCGCCGAAGGGCATGATTTCGATAACGTCGGGACCACGCCATACCACGTCGTACTCGCGGCCGGCGCAGAATTCCTTCTTGATGATGGTGCGGATGGGGTGACGCAGCTCCAGCTTGTCGCCCTTCTTGAGGCCGCGAACGATGATCAGACCGTCCACTTCTTCGAAGTCCACAACCTTGCCGTTAACCCAGGTCTTCACGTTCTTGCCCATCCACTCGTAGCGGCGGAAACCGGCGTCGCCGTCCTGCTTGAGCTTGATGGCCATGCGGCCGTGATCGGGGTACTGCATGGTCAGCACATACTCGTCGGTCTTCTTGTCCATGGGAACGTTCACGATGTAAGCGCCGTTCTCCTTGGTGACAGCGTTGTCCCAAACCAGCTTGAGGCCGATGGGGGCGATGCCTACGCAGCAGCCGGCGATGGAGCGGAACTTGGACAGGCTGATGCTGTTGGGCAGAGAACCGCCGGTGTAGCCGCCGATCATGCGCTTGTCGATATCGTGGTAGGTGATGCCGACTTCGTCGGGCTTGGTGTTATCCACGGTCACATAAGTGGCGCTCTGGATCTGGTTTTCCACCAGCATATTGCGGGCGAACAGGTTGATATCGTTCCAGTACTCGGGATAGCCGGCCTGGGTCAGCTCAACAGCGGCATGCAGCATGTCCTTGATGCAGCAGGTTTCGCAGTGCTCTTCATCCATGGGATGCCACTGAGCATATTCAGGCACCCAGCCAAAGCTGGAGGAAATGGAACGGATATAATCGTAGATGCCCTTGCCGGCCTTGATGTAGCGCTCATCGCCCACAACCTTGCCCAGGCGGATCAGGCCGATGGAAACCCAGCCGGCAGAGTGCACATGGCCGAAGAACTCCATCTTATAGTTGAAGTAACGGCTGCTGCCCAGCAGGAAGTTAGCCATACCCTTGGCCAGATCCAGAGCCACTTCGTCGCCCTTGATCTCATAACGCTCGACCAGAGCCAGCAGCATGATGCTGTTGCGGATGCTCTGCTCGCCGCGGCCGGTGTGGCGGGTCATATCAAAGCCGCCTTCCTGCAGATATACGTCGTTGGGGAACTCATATACAGGTTCGGACTCATAGGTGTCGCCGGACCAGAAGGTACGAACCTTGCGCTCGTGAACCAGAGAACGCATGCCGCGGATCAGACCGGAAATACGGCCCTCGATCTCTTCGTCATCGGGATACTTCTTGCTCAGACGGTTCAGAGCAGGCAGAATGTAGCCCATCTCATGGAAAGAGGAGTGCATGGTATGGGTCCAGGGGTACTTCTTATGGAAACGCAGGCCATGCTCGCCCCAGCTGGAGAGCAGGTGACGCTTGAAGCTTTCCAACACTTCGGCGCCTTCGTTGGTGCCCAGCAGCTGCTGCATGCTGTCCAGACCTTCGTACCAGGAACCGATCAGCTCGGCGTCGTCCACGCGGCAGTGGGCGGCCTCAGCGGGTTTCTTGTTGGGGAGGATGAGCCAGTAGGGCAGATTGTCTTCGGACGGATCTACCATCGTGGTAATATAGTTGATGGAACGGCGGGCCATGGCTACAGGATCGAAATGCTTATAGCGGTTCATGGGAGGTTCTCCTTCCTTCTATCAATCATTTCTAAAGGAACCGCTAATATTCTACCATTCTTTCACAAAAAGATAAAGAGCAAATCAAAAAAATGGTTTAAATCACACAAAAATGGGGTATCAAATGTATAAAAAATGGTTTTTTGATGGAAAAATCAGAAAAATGGTACGAAAATCACGTTTTTTGCCTTGACTTTTTGTGCATGTCGTTTTATCCTTTGTAAAGAACATACAGGCATGCCATGCCAATCATGGGATACCTGAATATACGAAAAGGAGAGTATCCACATGAGTGTCAAGGCACCCGCGATCAAGACCTCACAGTCTCTGGGCTATCGCATCAAGAAGCACAAGCTGCATCTGATGATGATCATCCCCGTCATGATCTGGTACATCATCTTCAAGTATCTGCCCATCTACGGCGTAACGCTGGCTTGGAAGGAATTCTACATTCTGAAGGGCATCACCGGCAGCCCCTGGGTTGGCTGGGTTAACTTCGATCGTCTCCTTAACAGCTATGACTTCAAGAACGTATTCACCAATACTCTGATCCTGGGCTTCTGGAACTTCGTCATCGGCTTCCCTGCTCCCATCATTCTGGCTCTTGCGCTGAACGAGCTGCGCGGCAACGCCTTCAAGCGCGTTACCCAGACCATCAGCTACCTGCCCCACTTCGTGAGCTGGGTTATCCTGACCGGTATCTTTATGGAAGTTCTGTCTCCCTCCCGTGGCCCCATCGCTGCGATCTTCCGTGCGGTTGGCGCTGATCCCATCTACTTCCTGGGCGATCCCAAGTGGTTCCGCTTCACCATGGTTGCCACCGGTGTTTGGAAGGGCCTTGGCTGGGGTTCCATCGTTTACCTGAGCGCTCTGTCCAGCGTAAACGAAGAACTGTACGATGCTGCCCGCGTTGACGGCTGCGGTCGCTGGAAGCGTATCTGGCACGTAACCATCCCCGGCATCACCCCCACCATCACCATCATGTTCATCATGGCCATCGGCAGCCTGGTTGACGACAACTTCGACCAGATCTTCAACATGCTGACTCCCGCCACTTACGGCGTTGGCGACGTTCTGGGTACTTACATCTACCGTCAGGGCGTTACCTACATGGACTACAGCTATTCCACCGCTACCGAACTGTTCCGCAACGTCATCTCTCTGGTGCTGGTTGTCTTCACCAACGAGGTTGCTAAGCGCGTGAACGAGTACGCTCTGTGGTAAGGAAGGAGAAGAAAGAACATGACTGCTATTGCTAAGAAAGCCAAGTCCAAGGGTTATATCAGCGAGAGCAAGTTTGAGGGCGTTTTCCAGTTCATCCTCAAACTGATCTTCGTGATCATGAGCATTACGTTCATCTATCCCTACCTGCACGTTCTGGTGCAGAGCTTCGAGAACCCCAACTTCGTTAACGCTGCCGGCCTCAAGCTGTGGCCCAGGCAGTTCACCACTGACGCTTACATTCAGATGTTCAATGCCGACTACCTGTGGAGCGGCTACGCCAACACCCTGAAGGTTTGCTTCATGGGTTGGGCTCTGAGCATCTCTGCTGTTGTACTGTGCGCTTATCCTCTGTCTAAGAAGGACCTGCCCTTCCGCGGCATCTTCACCACCATCGTTATCGTTACCATGTTCGTAAGCGGCGGTCTGATCCCCACCTACCTGCTGGTGACCAACACCCTGGGCATGAAGAATACCTACTGGGCCATCCTGCTGCCTCACATCGTGAGCGTATCTCACATCGTTATCGCCCGTAACTTCTTCATGGGCCTGCCCGCTGGTCTGGAAGAAGCTGCCACCATCGACGGCGCCAACAGCTGGCAGATCCTGTTCAAGGTTATGCTGCCCCTGTCTACTCCCGTTCTGGCTACCATCTCTCTGTGGGTTGTTGTCAGCAACTGGAACGCCTACTTCAACTGCTTGCTGTACATTACCGACTCCAGCAAGTACGTTCTGCAGGTTGTTCTGCGCCGTATCATTCTCACCGACTCCGCTGCGCTGACTCAGGTTGACTCTGAGCTGTCCAACACTCTGGACACCTCTACCGAAACCCTGCGCGCCGCTTCCATCATGCTGGCTACCATCCCGATCATCTGCGTGTATCCCTTCGTGCAGAAGTACTTTGCCAAGGGCATGCTGATGGGCTCCCTGAAGGGCTAATTTCCCCCGGTTGGATGGCACACTCGTGTGCCTGAAAATAAAAAATTCTTAGGAGGAGATTCCAATGAAGAAGCTCGTATCCCTGCTTCTGGCTCTGGCCATGGTGCTCAGCTGCACCGCTGCCATGGCTGCGATCGACCCCGCCAAGGTTGTGAAGTCCGATGAGAAGTTCACCATCGCCTGGCTGGGTGGCCACGACACCACTCCCATGGAAGAAGACAGCCTGGTTATCGCCTGGCTGGAAGAAAAGTTCAACGTTGAACTGGATTGCTGGTTTGTTGACCGCTCCAGCTACGACGAACTGCTCACCACCCGTATCATCGGTGGCGACGTTCCCGACATCTTCCTGATGGAAAACAACCAGCAGTTCTCCAAGTTCGTTAAGCAGGGCGTCTGCATGGAGCTGCCCATCGAAGTTATCAAGGAGCACATGCCCAACAGCTATGCCTGGCTGATCGAGTATGATCCCTCCTGCTTCGACAACGTTTCCTACGCTGGCAAGAACTACGGTCTGCCCCGCGTAAACGGCGACGGTCAGTACAACTACGCTCCCATGTGGCGCGCTGACTGGCTGGACAAGTTCGGCTACGTTGACACCGTTCCCATGACCCTGGCTGAGGCTGAAGAAGTCTTCTACAAGATGGCCAACGAAGATCCCGACGGCAACGGCGTGAAGGACACCTACGCTCTGTCCAACACCGGCATGCTGCCCATCTACGGCGCTTTCGGCGCTCTGCCGGATCGCTGGGTTGATGACGGCGAAGGCAACCTGGTCTACGGTGCTGTGCACTCTGGCATGAAGGACGCTCTGACCCTGCTGGCCAAGTGGTACAAGGACGGCCTGATCGATCCTGAGTTCGTTACCGGCGAAAACGCTGGCGGCCACTGGTCTCTGTCCATCCCCTTCGAAAACGGCGTGGTCGGCTTCAGCTCTCCCGGCGCTTTCTACCAGGCCACTCCTGACTTCGACGGCCCCACCAACGAAGAGACCGGCGAAGGCAGCAACTTCAACTTTGGTAAGACCGTCCGTACTCTGGCCAACAACCCCGAGTTCGGCTACGAAAAGGTTCGCATTGGTTACAACCCCGTTGGTGAGAACGGCTACCACGGCGGCGACTCCTGGGGCTTCACCACTTCCGAAGCTCTGGTATTCAGCTACAAGCTGGAAGAGCAGCCCGAGAAGCTGGCCCGCATCCTGGAGATCGTAGAAGCCATCGGCTCTGACTACGATACCTGGTGGAAGATCTTCAAGTGGGATCTCGAGCCCGAGAACTACAACTACGACGAACTGCTGGGCTACGTTCCCGTTGATCCCGCCTACGACCGTGCTGCCAAGTACGGCGAGAACCACGGCAACCTGTTCAACTCCCTGCAGAACCCCAACTTCCGCAAGGTTTATGACCCCGCTCAGTACAATTGGGCAGACAGCATGCCCATGTACAAGACCGGTGGCTACAGCCGCGTAAAGCTGCCCGTTACCACCGAGAGCCAGCCCAAGTACTGGACTGCCATGGAGACTCTCCGTGAGACCACCTTCATGCAGATCATCACTGGCGAACAGCCCATCGAAGCTTACGATGCTTTCGTTCAGCAGTGGTACAGCATGGGCGGCGAGCAGATCACCAAGGAAGCTAACGAGTGGTATCACTCCCTGTAAGCTTCTGACGAAAGTCTGATTAGCTAACCTCGGAGGAGCACGTGAAAATGTGCTCCTCTTTTTGTATACTTTTTGACAGGAAAACGCTGCCTATTCTTTCTGCTTGATTGCACTTTTTACAAAAATGTCATATAATAAATCGATATTTTTTACTACAGGGAGTGTATTGCTTGCAGCGCAAAAGGAAAATCAACGTCGTAAGCATTTGGATTATTATTATTTTTACCATCATTGCGATAACGCTTGTTTCTATGTTCTTGATGGTCTATCGTTCTATTCTGCAGTCTGAAGCCCGTTCCACCCTGCGTGAACAGGTAGAAATTCTGCGTGATAATGCTGACCGTCAGGTTGTGGATGTGTATCAGAACCAGGCTGCACGAAGACTGGCTACAAAAGATGCGTCCACAGGTTATATTACCAGCATTGCAGCAGGAAATATGCCGGATACGGCCACCATACGTGAGCTTACACAGTTTTGTACCGCTGTGAAAGCCACAGTGGAAGGCTGCGAAAAGCTGGAACTGTATTTTCCTGCGTTGGATATGACGATTGGTTCACAGGGAGTACAGTTTTTTACAGATCGTAAATATCTGGCAAGCAATCCTGCACTGGATTATATGCGCACTATGTATCCTGCTGATCATGTTTGGATGAAACGCAGCGTTGTGGAGACCGCCAATGAGGTTCATTATGTAACTTATCTTCGCAGCTACCCTGGTGTTTTTGCTGCCGGACAAGAACCGATGATTGCCGTTTCTGTTGAAGAAGCTGAACTGCTGAAAATGATGCGTAATTCCATGCGTGCTCTAAGCAGCGATGACCTTCTGATGCTTGTGGATGCCAGCGGGACGATCTGGTGTGCTGACGGTGATGCTGCGTTGGTTGGAACCAGTTTGCCTTCCGTTCAAGTGAATACGGAAATGGTGACGTTGGCAAACGGCGCCTGCGGCATGCTGTTTGAGACCGGTTCTGGCGTAGGAACATGGCATTATGCTTTGCTGAGAACCTCCGTTTCCGGTGCTCAGGGCTATGACTCCCTGGTGCATGTGTGGGCTGTTCTGTGCGTATGTATGCTGTTTTTTGGCCTTGCTATGGTGCTGCAGGTGATGATGAAGCATTATGGCAAACCGATGCAGCGATTGATTCACAGCCTCTATTCCGGTCAACAGCCAGAAAACGACAAGGCCATCTCTTCTCCTGTGGATCATTTTATGCAAATCGAAACTGCGCTGAGTGATATGAATAAACTCAAGCGGGAACGAGAACATTTCATGACCCATAATCAGCCTTTGCTGCGTCAATCCTGGCTGAACTGTTTTGTTCATGGTGAAGCCTACTATACAGCAGCGCAGTCACATCTGGGGATCGAATTCCCTTATCCGCATTTTCAGGTGATGATAGCATCTGCTGAACCATCCGAAAAGGAAATGACCTGCATACGTGAGGTCCTTGAAGAAAAGGAATATGTGCTTGAAACTTTTGAATCGCGAGAGAAGGAAAGCGTTTTTCTTTTCAATCATGCCCTGGAAGATGGCGTTTTGTCCTCACTGCTGGTTGAAGCGGGCAATAAGTTTGCGGCAATGCAGAGCGGGCTTACGCTTGGCGTAGGCGTGTGGTGCAAAAATGAGGAACAGGTTCCTGCCAGTTTCCGCTGTGCGCGCAGATCTTTTGCGATCCGTTATTTTGAAAAAGACAAGCGCGTCTGTCTGTTTGATCCGTCTGTACGGTATGCAGAGCCTGAAAACGCGCTGAACGAGATCATTGCGCAACTTACTGAACTGACCAAAACGATCCAGCGTGAACCGCAGGAAAAAGTGGAACAAAATATCGATTCCATTATCAGTCAGCTGAAGGAAACGGCGCCCTACATGGATACCATGCGCAGCATTATGCTGATTACAGCGATGCGCCTGTCCAAAGCGGTTTATGATATGAAGGGTTCTCCTGAAGAGGTATACGGCGATAATTTGCTGAACGCCTATTATCATATCGACGGCATTAGTGAATTCAGCCAGCGGCTCAAGCAGGACTGCGAATTGTTCAGACGCTACTTATCCCGCGAAAGCAGCCCTGCCAACCGCAGCGTGGTACAGTATGCCATTCATCATATCCGTAATTCAGAACCTGCGGAACTGTCCATTCATTCCATTGCGGAAGCAATTGGTATTTCAACGGGTCACCTGAGCCGTATGTTCCATCAGGAAACCGGACGCAAACTGGTGGATTACCTGCAGGAGGTGCGCATGGAGCATGCCGCACGGCTCATTGATGAAGGTGAACTTACCAATGAGGAAATTTGCGGGAAAATTGGTTACAGCAGACCGCAGTATTTTGCTACCAAGTTTAAGGAACATTATGGAATGACCATTAACGAATATCGTTTTAAGGTTCAACAGGAAAGTGCAGAAGCATAAATAAAACCGGAGCGTATGCTCCGGTTCCAGGCCGTCGAAAAAGCTCGCTGACGCGATCTTTTCCGCCGAAGAATGCACCGTTTGCCTACTCGCCTGACGGCTCGCCGGGCCGCAAACGGTGTAAGGAAAGCCTTGCTGCGCAAGGCTTCCGAAGCTGACGCACATGTCGTCAGCTTCAGAACAAGAGTCGGAGGGCTGCGGCCCTCC
>JAFYQB010000070.1 GCA_017547285.1 Clostridia bacterium | reverse complement strand
GGCCTGAGGGTTCCACCTGTTCCCATTCCGAACACAGAAGTTAAGCCTCAGCACGCCGATGGTACTTGGCTGGAGACGGCCCGGGAGAGTAGGTCGCTGCCGCATTCCAATTCCCGATCAGCTTTTGCTGGTCGGGCTTTTTTGTCTAGCTTAATAACAAAAGGACTGTTGCAGAACGGAGTGCAACAGTCCTTTTACTGTCGATATGGACTATTGGCATTTGAAAAAATTGGAGTTGATGCCCAGTAAAATGGAAAGTATCACATTTTTATATAGATTTTTCAGTAATTCTACTTTGCAATTGGTCGTTTTTTAATATAGGTACCCACATTTTGAATTCTTCAGGAACTCCACCCTGCTCAAACCATTTTTCTGAAAAGATGTGTTCTTCGTAAAAAGTACCTTTACCACAGTCAAATTCATACTGATTTGTTTTATTTATAAACTCAACAAAAGACTCCGATGCTTTCATTATGCTAAGTGCCATATCTAAGGCTCCGTTTTCATCGTATTGATTCAATACAACATCATTAACCAGAAAAAGACCTTCAGGAGCGTCCTCAACAGGTAGACCATGAAATGACTTTTTTTCACATTCATCTCCTACCAAAAACATCATAGCTACATAAGGATGCGTTTCCTGTTCGGAAGCATTTTGATGCGGATTTCCATTTGGATGATGTCCTGCTGGTGCAATTCCTATATAGCGTCTGGCTGTTCTGTCACTTATATTCTCAACACACCATTTTGACATCAATCCCCATGCCACATTTTCTGGATTTTTGCAGTTTACTCTAAATGCAATTACTTTCTCCCGGTGATGTTCCTCTATTTTTACGATTGTTTTTTTGTTCATCATCAATTCTCCTCCACTAATGTTAAATTCCAAAACAAGCTTCGGAAAATGAAAATGAGAACCTTTTTGTCGTATTTCGCTGGGCTTCATTCCAGTCAACATTTTTACAGAACGACTAAAAGCGGCAGCTGAATCGTAGCAATATTTCATTGCAATATCAATGATCTTATCATCAGTATGCAAAAGGTCATAAACAGCACTGTCAATTTTTCTTTTTCTGATATATTCGGCAAAAGTCATATCAGCAATCAAAAGAAAGAAGCGTTGAAAACTGCTCTTTGACATTCTTGCGTATTTGGATACTTCATCAAAATCAATTTCATCCAAAATATGTTCTTCTGCATATTCAATTGCGTTTCTTAATCCCTGTAAATAGTTCATGTCCATCACCCCTGATTGATTATCCCACACTTGTATACTTATTTCTTTGCAACAAAAAGCAAAGCTTGCATATTAACTAAGGACTTGTTTGCGAATTCATGCTTATTGGACTGCATGGTCTATACAATGATGTGTGAGCAACTTATACAATAACAGACCCGGCAGACAATCCTGTCGGGTCTGAAACTGTTTTACGATCACCGAACGAAAATCAATCCACTCCGGGGATCTTTACTTTGCTCATAAATTCCTCAGGCTCCAGCGCCACATAGTTGATGGCGGCCAGATTCACTTCCGCGCGGGCGGTCAGATCTCCCCAGAAACCAACCATGTACTCGGGCAGACCGTCACGCGATACCGTATCCGGGCATCCGTCCACGATGTGCTGGGCGCAGGTGATAAAATCATCCAGATACCCTTTTTCCACAGGGCTGCCGTTGTGGTTGGGCATGATGAAATCAAACTCCGCCTCGCGTTCCTTCAGGCGCTTGCAGTTCTTGAGGAAAGCGCGCACAGAACCCAGATGATTCAGATTGGCCTGACTGGCGTCAAACTCATCGCCCGAGAACAGCAGACGGCGTCCGTGATCCAGGAAGGTCAGGCTGCTGTCGCAGTGGGCCGGGGTGTAGAGGACTTCCACCGTGCGTCCGCCAAGGTCGAACACATAACCGTCATCAATGGCGATCTTCTCGTAATTGGGGTAGGGCATGTTGGCTACCCACGCGGGATCCTGCGGACCAAACGCCCGGTCGGCATAAGCTTTGGCATTCTCGTGCATATACACGCGGGGGTAGAAAGGATTGCCTGCGGTGTGATCATAATGTCCATGGGTGTTGACGACGAGCAGTTCTCGGTCGCCGATGCAGCTGTCCACCAGATTCGGGAACTCTCCGCGTCCGTAGGCAGTGTCAATCAGCAGCGCCTTTTCTTCGCCAAGCAGCAGGAAGGTATCCAGCGCTTCGCCGTAATGGATGATAAAGGTATCGGGGAAGAGCCGCCATACGCGGTACGGCTCGTCGTCAGGCAGATGAACGATCGGATATTTTGCCATAGAAGGTGCCTCCATATTCATATTATTTAAG
The DNA here is from genome assembly GCA_017547285.1 of Clostridia bacterium. GTDB lineage: Bacteria > Bacillota > Clostridia > Christensenellales > Aristaeellaceae > Limiplasma. The sequence goes on along the minus strand of JAFYQB010000070.1, from coordinate 12,817 downwards.
AAAAACGAATGTTCAGGAAAGTAAAATCATGTTAGCATAAACAGGCTGATACGTCAACCGAAGAGACGGAAACGGAACCCGCCGTCTGAACAGAAACCAAAAGCGCCTGATCTGCTGCAGATCAGGCGCTTTTGGGCGAAGACGGTTACACATCCTCCAGAACATGGCGCTTGCGCGCCTTCTTTTCATCTTCCGGGAAAATAAAGCTGACTTCCATATAATCGAAGTCCACGCTTTCCACAAAGTGCTCAGGACGGAAGCGGGTGAGGGAGTATTCCTCCCAGTCCTGGCGATGGCGGGGCAGCCACATGGGCTGGCTCAAGTCCAGAGAGGGCAGCAATTCGCGCAGAGCCTCCTCGGCGTTTTCATGTTCACACTCGATCAGCGCGTCGCGTTCCACGCGATGGCGCTTCATCAGGCGCACCCACAGGCGCCCCTTGATGGATTCGGACATTCGCTTTCATCCTTCCCGTTGACAGATGGAAACCACCCGGAGGTGCGGGTGGTTTCAGAAAAGTCAGATTCCCATGGCTTCGGTATCACGAACCATGCGGTACATCAGCACCAGCGTTTGCTGACCGTTGCCGAGCGTGGCCAGGGTAAGTAGCCGATCGTTGGGCGCAACATCCACATTGAACTGATAGATGCTGTGACGGCGGGCGTTTTCCACATACAGCATCATGGCTTCATCCGTGGTGAAGGTGGGGTTGCTGGCGTAATTGAAGTAGCTGCTGCTGGCAGCATTGCTGTCTGCCACGATCACGGCAAACAGCACGTAGTTTTCTTCCTCGTACAGGGTGGCCAGACGGGCCATCATGTTGGCGGATACAAAGCCGCTTCCGCCGCTCACGTACTGCCACAGCGGCGCAAACGTTTTGCCCGGCACGCTGCCCTGACCGCGCAGGAGCAGATTTTCCGGCGGCAGACGCAGGGTGCAGCTCTGGTCGGCAAATACCGCGCCGTGTTCGGCGGTAACGCCGCTGGCGTCATGGTTGAGGTAGTAGGTGTTGTTGCGCTGCATCACCATTTCATCCAGCAGGCCGGGAATCGTAAGACGGCCGATCACATCGCTGTTTTCCGTCACGCTTTTCCGCAGGCTTTCGGTAATGTTGCACATGGGGTTTTTGGGATAGGCGGTCAAGCGGCTGCGAAGCGCAGGCGTAGGCGTTGCAGCCGGTTCAGGCGTTTTTTCGGGTTCGCTCAATCCCAGCGCACCGTACACAGGGATAATGGGCGTAGGCGAAGGCGTAGGGGCAAAAACCGTGGGCGAGGGCGTGCTGGTGGGCACATAGGTCTGTCTTTCCGGCAGCAGGTCCACCTTGGCGCCGGCATGATAGACGTCAACGCCGTTTTCTTTTTCAAAATCGGCACGGAAGGCGTCCACTTCGCGTTCGTTGCGCACCAGATCCAGCACCAGACTGCCGCCAACGATGGCGCAGGTGAATAGCATGATGCCGGCGGCGATCAGCGCCAGCAGACGGTCAAGCCGTACCGGCGGACGCTGTTTGTGCTGCTGCGCCGTTTGGGGCGGCAGTTTTTTGGGCTGCCTGTCTTCTCTGGGCTCGGCAGGGGCGAAGGGGTCGCGCATGGGAATATCCGCCCGCGAATAATATACGGGCCCGGTTTCCTGCTGCTCTTCTTCCTCAGGCCAGACCGGCATTTCCACCGGCTGCAGCAGTTCCTGCACGGGCTGGCTGGCGAACTGCTGAACATCCCAGGTATTGGGCATCATGGCCGTGGGCTGATGCTGGAAAAGCGACGCGGAATAAGGCGCGCCTTCCTCGCCCTGGGCAGGCGGATCCAGCTGCCACTGCTGCTGCGGCTGCAGATAGGATGGTACTTCATATTCCGGCGCAGCCATGGGCGGCGCGGACGGCTGAGGACCGTGATAGAGCTGACCTGGCTGATACGGGGCTGCGGCGCGCCTTCTGCGGGCGGATTGCTGCAGCCGGCCGGCATAATCAATGGGTGTAAAAGGATTGCTTTCTTCATATGCCGGCTGACGTACGGCGTTGCCGTTTTCCCATTCCTGAGCCATGAATGAGCCCTCCTTCCCATAGTATCTTTCATCTTGTTATCATACCTTATATAGTGGAAAAAGTCAAATCCTGCAGCAGAAATGGCTTGATAATTATTTATCATTTTTTCAGGTTCTCCCTCTACCCAAAAGACGTTCCTTCTGCTATAATATAGTCTGTACCAATATGGTCAAGGAGGTAATACCTATGCCTATCGTCAATACGAAGGAAATGTTCCAGAAGGCCTATGAAGGCGGCTACGCCATCGGCGCTTTCAACGTGAACAACATGGAAATCGTACAGGGCATCACCGAGGCCGCCAAGGCTGTGAACGCTCCTGTTATTCTGCAGGTCAGCAAGGGCGCCCGCGCCTATGCCAACCACACCTATCTGGTCAAGATGGTGGAAGCCGCTGTGAAGGAAACCGGCCTGCCCATCGCTCTGCACCTGGACCACGGCCCTGATTTTGAGACCTGCAAGGCCTGCATCGACGGCGGCTTCAGCAGCGTTATGATCGACGGCTCTCACCTGAGCTTCGAAGAGAACATCGCCGTGACCAAGAAGGTCGTTGATTACGCTCACGACCACGGCGTAACCGTTGAAGGCGAGCTGGGCCGTCTGGCCGGCGTTGAGGACGATGTGAAGGTTTCCGCCGAGGATTCCAGCTACACCCGTCCCGAAGAAGTGGAAGAGTTCGCCACCCGCACCGGCTGCGACAGCCTGGCCATCGCCATCGGCACCAGCCACGGCGCTTACAAGTTCACTGCCGAGCAGTGCACCCGCAACGAGAAGGGCATTCTGGTGCCCCCGCCCCTGCGCTTCGACATTCTGGAGGAAGTTTCCAAGCGTCTGCCCGGCTTCCCCATCGTTCTGCACGGCGCTTCTTCCGTTCCCCAGGATTTCGTGAAGATCATCAACGAGAACGGCGGCAAGATGCCCGACGCCGTCGGCATCCCCGAGGAACAGCTGCGCAAGGCTGCTTCCATGGCCGTATGTAAGATCAACATCGACAGCGACCTGCGTCTGGCCTTCACCGCCATGCTGCGCAAGCACTTCGTGGATCATCCCGATCACTTCGACCCCCGTCAGTATCTCACCGACGCCCGCAAGGCGCTGGGCGAGATGGTGCAGCACAAGATCGTCAACGTTCTGGGCTGCAACGGCAAGGCCTGATGGCAAAAATGCTCTGCTCACCATTTGGTGGGCAGAGTTTTTATTTGTTAAAATTCCATTTCATAATTGTTAAAAACGCGTTCGTGTGATACAATGTCAGTATCTGCGGGTATGCCTGCATGACTGTACTACGGAAGGATGGTTTTGCCCCATGACGGAAGCCGAAATTCGCGCCAAACTTGCACCCATCAAGTGCTTTATGCTGGATATGGACGGTACTTTCTACCTTGGCGATCATCTGCTGGAAGGTTCTCTGGATTTTCTGGAAAAGCTGGACGCCACCGGCCGAAAGAGCCTGTTTGTGACCAACAACTCCTCCAAGTCCGCTGACGTCTATGTCAGGAAGCTGGAAAAGATGGGCACCCGCGAGGTTTTCCGCAATGTGCTTACCTCCGGCCACGCTGCTGCCAGCTACTGCCGCCGTGAGTTTGCAGGCCAAAAGGCGTTCCTGCTGGGCAACGACATGCTCAAAAAGGAACTGATCGAGCTGGGTCTGGAAATCGATAACGAGAATCCCGACTATGTGCTCATCGCCTACGACACCACTCTTGATTATGCCAAAATGACCGCCGTGTGCGATTTTGTGCGCGCGGGTCTGCCCTATATTGCCACCCATCCGGATTTCAACTGCCCCACCGAAACCGGCTTTGCGCCTGATATCGGCGCGATCATCGCCTTCATCGAGGCCAGCACCGGCCGCCGCCCCGACCTGATCCTGGGCAAGCCCTACGCAGGCATCGTGGAGGAAGCCCTCAAGCTGACCGGCCTTCAGAAGCATGAGCTGGCCATGGTGGGCGACCGTCTGTACACAGATATCGCCACTGGCCTCAACTTCGGCATTCTCTCCATTCTGGTACTCACCGGCGAAGGCACGCTGGAGGAAGTGGAAAAGACCGGCATTCACCCCGACCTGATCTTTGAGCGCCTGAGCGCCATGAACGAATATCTGGATTAACGAAAGGAAACCGCCAATGAAGCGTCTTGTTGCCCTGCTGCTGCTTCTTAGCCTGTGCGCGGGTCTAATCCCGTTTGCGCTGGCCGAAGAAACCACGGAAACCGAAAACCTCGCCTATGGTGACGACGGCGAAGCCGTCACGCTCATTCAGCAAATGCTGATCGACCTTGGCTATCTGGATACCAGGGCCACCGGCAAATACCGCGAGGCCACGCAGAAGGCCGTTAAGCAGTTCCAGTCCGAGTATGGTCTGGAAGTGACCGGCGAGGTGGACGGCGAAACGGAGGTCATGCTGCTCAACGCCGAGTACCGCACGCTGGAAAACGGCGACGACGGCGATGACGTCAAGCGCATGCAGCAGGCTCTCAGGGATCTGGGCTATCTGGATGCAAACGCCACCGGCAAGTTCCGCTCCGCAACCGAAAAGAGCGTTCGTTCTTTTCAGGAAGCGCACGGCCTGAAGGCCAGCGGCAAGGCGGATATCGAGACCCAGCGCCTGCTCTTTGGCGGCAGCGCCATGCCAAAAGCCGGCATGGTAACGCCCACCCCCGCGCCTGATCTGGGCGACCTGACCGATATGGTCATCGCAGGCGACGGCGAGGCGGTGGAGGAATACCCCTACAAGAAAAAGCTGAACCGCGGCGCAAAGGGCGAGGACGTAAAGCAGGTGCAGACCCGTCTGACCGAGCTGGGCTTCTTTTCCGGCCCCATCAGCGGCAACTACATGAATCAGACCATGGCCGCTGTGAAAGCCTTTCAGGAACACAACGGCATGAAGGCGGACGGTGTTACCGGGCAGGATACGTGGAACATGCTCTTCAACAGCCCGGATGTGCTGGATACTAGCGCGACCGCGCGTCCCACCCCCGCGCCCACGCCCGTGCCCTACGCCGTGACCGTGGACGTGAAAAATCAGGTAACCATCGTGTACGGGCTGGATGACAACGGCAACTACACCATTCCCGTCAAGCGCATGGTCTGCTCCACCGGCACCGTATCCACCCCCAGCGATGTGGGCGAGTGGACGCTCAGCGGCCGCCGCGCGCGCTGGTGCTATTTCAGCCTCTACGGCAGCCATGCCCAGTACTGGACCAAGATCAACGATCATATCGCTTTCCACAGTGTGATCTACAACGAGGTGGATTACGATGCGCTGAGCTTAAAGAGCTACCGCATGCTTGGCAGCCGCGCCAGCCACGGCTGTATCCGTCTGCTGGTGGAGGACGCAAAGTGGATTTATGAAAACATCCGCGAAGGCGTGGTCGTGACCATTACCGAAGACCTGCCGCACGATGAGGAACTGCGCTACGCCGTGAAGGCTCCGCCGCTGAACGCCGCCAAAAACGGCCCCGCAACCACCCCGCAGCCCACGCCCGAACCCAACTACATTTCAGACGGCATGCCCCCGCAGCCCTTCCGCAAGCTCGTAGTCAAATCCTCCGGCGAGGATGTGTACTGGCTGCAGATGAAGCTCAAGGAGCTGGGCTACTACACCGGCACCGTGACCGGCACGTACTACAGCGGCACCAAATCCGCCGTCAAGAAGTTCCAGAAGGACGCCGGCCTCTACCAGAGCGGCGAAGCCGATGTGAAGACACAGGAAGCCCTCTACTCCGATATTCTGGCTGCGAATGCGACGCCGGAGCCTACGGTGGAACCAGGGGAATAACGGGGGTGCCTCCGGCGGGCAGGGCTTCGCCCTGCACCCGTGGACTGACCGCGTTTTACGCGGTCAGAGGTTGAATTTTGTGTTTGGGGCTGCATCGAAGACCGCCGGAGGCAATACAGTGCCTCCGGCTCGCTTGAGTGATGTGTTCCTTCGGTTGCCGCTTCGATAAAACAAACAATCATTCCTTTCACGAAAGAAGGTTACCCGCTTGTCATCCGCCAAATCCTCCCTCCGCGAAGCATTCATCGCCACAACGCCTGTGATGGCGGGCTATATCGTGCTGGGCATGGGCTTTGGCGTGCTGCTCAGCACCAAAGGCTACGGCCCGCTTTGGGCGCTGGTCATGAGCGGCTTTATCTATGCAGGCAGCATGCAGTATCTGACCATCGACCTGCTCACCGGCGGCGCATCGCTGATCACCGCAGCGCTGACCACGCTGCTGGTGAACGCCCGGCATTTGTTCTACGGCATTTCCATGGTGGAGGGCTACCGCGGCATGGGCAAAAAGAAGCCCTATGCCATCTTTGCACTGACGGATGAAACCTATTCGCTGGTCTGCCAGGACGCTCATCCCACCCGGGAGGAACGCCACCGCTATGCCTTTCGCGTGTCGGTGTTCAACCAGCTCTGGTGGGTTTCCGGCAGCATGATCGGCTCGCTGCTGGGCGAGATCATCCCCTTTGATGTGACCGGCATCGATTTTGCTTTGACTGCGCTGTTCCTGACCGTATTCATCGAACAGTGGCTGAGCACGAAGGATCATGCTTCCGCCATCATTGGCGTGACTGCTTCCGTGCTCTGCGTGATGATCTTCGGCGGCGGAAACTTTCTGATCCCCGCCATGATCTCCATTCTGATCGCGCTCACCATCCTGCGCTGCGTGCGAAAGGAGGATGCGCATGAATAATCTGCATTCCGCACTCATTGTGGCTGTGGTCGCGCTGGTGACCATCGGCCTGCGGTTTCTGCCGTTTGCCATCTTTTCCGGCAGCAAACCCGTGCCGCCGTTCGTTGCATATCTGGGCAAGGTGCTGCCCTATGCCATCATGGGCATGCTGGTGGTGTACTGCCTGCGCAACGTGAGTATCACCGCCGCGCCCCACGGTTTGCCGGAACTCATCAGCTGTGCGCTGGTGACGGCGCTGCACCTGTGGAAGCGCAATACCCTCATCAGCATCGTAGGCGGCACAGCCTGCTATATGCTGCTGGTTCAGTTGGCCTTTTAGCTCACTGAGGCCGCTATGCGGCCTCAGACCAAGGATTCTTAAGGGGCTTAGCCCCTTAAGCGGGATTCCAAAGGGCAGAGCCCTTTGGCGCCGGAGGCAAGGAGGTTCCCCCGTATGAAATACATGCGCCGGTTTATCTGGTATCTGGCCAGCAGGCTTTTGCTGATTCTGGCGGTGTTCAGTCTGTGCGTGGTCACGGTGTACTACGCCATGAACGCCACGAATATTTATATTGTACTCAAGGACGGCATGGCCAAGCGCGCGCAGGTCATCATGATGGATGAAAGCAGCGCAGACCTGACCAAGTTTTTTCAGGGCAGTTATCTGCAGCGCGACGAAAACCTGCAGCTGGCCATTGACGGCAAGAGTCCCTACACCTATTACACGGTGCGCGGCATTGACCACCGGCTGAAAATGACATGGATGTGGTGCTGGCCGTGGGACACCACCGCCCGCGTGAACTTCACCGAAAGCATCCCCCGCATCGACGGGCGTGTGAACAGCAAAAACGCCGACGCCGCCAAGGCCCTGTACGGCGAAAGCTACGAAAGCCCGCCGCGCTGGCAGGCGGGACGGTACACGGCCACGCTGGTCAAGGAAAACGGCCAGTGGCACATTCGCAGCATTGCGCTGGTGGAAGCGCTGAAGGACGGAGAGTAAATGGCGCAGACCTATGCAATCAAAGTGATCGCGCACATTGTGAACGATTACGATACCAAGTTCGGCGTGCCGCGCCAGAGCGGGCTGGTGAACAGCTCTGTGGCCAGTATCGTGTTTGAGCCGGAGTACCGCAACCCGGACGCACTGCGCGGCATGGACGGTTTCAGCCATTTGTGGCTCATCTGGCAGTTTTCCGAGGCCGTGCGAGAGGACTGGTCGCCCACGGTGCGTCCGCCGCGGCTGGGCGGCAACACGCGCATGGGCGTTTTTGCCACAAGATCTCCGTTCAGGCCCAATGCCATCGGGCTGAGCTGCGTGCAGATCGATTCGGTGGAGATGGATCCTGCGCTGGGGCCTGTGATCCGGGTGCGCGGCGCGGACCTGATGAACGGAACGCCGATTTTTGACATCAAGCCGTACATTCCCTACGCGGACAGCTATCCGGACGCGAAGGGCGGTTTTGCCTTCGGCCCCGGCGAGGATACGGTGGACGTTGACTGCCCGCCGGAACTGCTGAACCTTCTGCCGCAGGAAAAGCGCGGGGCGCTTGTGGATGTGCTCCGGCAGGATCCCCGCCCCGGCTATCAGCGCGGCGACGGGCGGCGCTACGGCATTTCGTTTGCAGGCTTTGACGTGCGCTTTACCGTGGACGGCGGCGTTTTGCACGTGCAGGAGATTATCCAAAACGGAACATAAAATCACCCTCCCCATAGACTGAGAATGCAGGCTGATTTGCGCCTGCAATCCGTTTTGGGGAGGGTGTTTCTGATGGGCAACAAAGGCAATTACACCAACTGGGACAATGGCTGCGATCAGGGCTGTCAGGAAGAGGTCATCACCGTAGGCTGCGGCTGCGAGGCGGCCAATGACTGCGGCTGTGCCGCGCCTGCTGAAGCAGCTTGCGGCAAATGCGGCAGAAAAGGCGGCCATCACGGCGGCTGCGGCTGCGGCAATGCCGACGGCGCGCATATCTGGTTTGAAGCCTGCGACGGCTACAAGGAAATCGATGTGACCACCGGCTGTCAGCAGACGGAAAACTGGGGCCGTGTGCTGGATGTGAACTGTACGCTGCACAACGTTTGTCCCGGCCGCCGCAGCGCTTTGGGCATGAGCCTGATGGAAGTGGACGGCAACGGCGCGGAATACGCCCGCGGCTTCCAGGCTGTTACGGTGCCTGCCCACCACGGCCGCTGCAATCAGGATATCACGGTGGATACCGTTCGCTTCGTTCTGCCGGAGGACGGCGGCACGCAGCAGCGCCGCCACTTTGTGGTGCGCACCCAGCATCACTATCTGGATGCGGGCAGCATCTGGAACAACAGCTGGGGCAACTGATCAGTCCAGCTCCGCAAGGAATTTTTCAAAATTCAGGTGCAGAATGTTTTCCTGTTCTTCCTGCGTAAGCGGCAGGCGCAGGAACTTCTGCAGCTCTTCAGCGGGCGTCCACATGGGGTAATCCGTGCCGAAGAACACGCGGTCCGCACCGTAGTGGCGGATGACGTCCGCCGCTTCTTCGGGCTGCATGGCATAGAGGCTGGAGGAGGTATCCACCCACACGCCCGGACGGCCTGCCAGCGTGCGCCATGCCTCCGTCCACACGCTCCATCCGCCCAGATGGGCGCAGATGGCCTTGAGCTTGGGCACCCTGTCCAGCACCCGCGCCATGCGCGCGGGCTGGCTGTAGGGGTAGCGCTGGTCGCCGGTGTGGATGAGCGCCGGCAGGTTTCGGTCGGCCATCGCCTGAAACATGGCGATGGCTTTTTCGTCATCCAGACAGAAATGCTGGAAATCCGGGTGCAGCTTCACGCCTTTCAGACCGGCGGCTTTGATGCGGTCAAGCTCGTTTTCCACATCCTCAAACTCCGCATGCATGGTGCCGAAGGTAATGAACCTGTCCGGATACGCCTGCGCAACGCCGATCAGGTAATCGTTGACGGAGCGTACGCGGCTGGGCGTGACCGCCGCCGAGCATACCACATGCTGCGCAATGCCCGCCGCTTCGCCGCTTACCAGCAGCTCATGAACCGTTCCGTTCAGGTGCATGGGAATATCATAAAACACGCCAATGGAATCCGCCGCGCGCTGGGCGATGGTATCGGGGTATACATGGGCGTGAACGTCGATGATCTTCATAAAAAGCCTCCTGTAAAGGGCAAAAAAACGCCTGCGAACATTGTAGTCCGCAGGCGTATGATTGTCAATGCTGTTCAGTCGCCATAGGCGGGATCGGCGGCCAGACCGTTGAGCGCAGTATAGACGATGTTCAGCGCCTGATGGGTGCGCTCGTAATCCAGATCGCCCAGGTTATCCTCGGGCAGGTGCATGTAGGGGTGCCAGCTGCCGCCTTCTTCCTCATTGCCCCGGAAGGCAATGTTGGCGGAATCCATCCCTGCAAAATGAAAGGAATCATGGTCGCTCATGCCCAGATGACGGGGCACGCAGTGCGTTGCGCCGCTTTCGGCAGGATCAAAATAATCCAGTTCCTGCATTGCAGCCTGAATGGCGCGTACCACCTTGTTATGGGCGGGATGTTCATCGCTGCCGTTCACATAGCCCTCCGGCGTGCGCATGCCCATGGTATCCACGCTGAACACATGCTCCTCAAGCCAGATATCCACCGTGATCAGATCCAGATTGAACACAGCGGCAATGCGTTCCCGCTCGTTCGGCGTCAGGTGTTCCACATAGGCCTGCGAACCCTGATGGCCGGTTTCTTCTGAAGTGAAGGCCACAAAACGCATCTCGGTATCCGGGTCGGCAGGCAGCTGCACAAACTCACGCGCCATGGCCAGCATACCGGCAATGCCGCTGGCGTTATCGCGCGTGCCGGGAACGTCCGATGTTACGCCGTTGACCGTGGCGGGCGGCGCGCTGTCGTAATGGGCGCAGACGATCAGAATATCAGATGCTTCGTTTTGGGCGGGCAGAATGGCTTCCAGATCCTTTGCGGAACTGTTGGATACATCATACCCGTTCAGCGTACCGTTTTCCGCGCGGAAGCCAAGGGCTTCAAATTTGCTGCGGATGTGCGCCATGGCAGCCAGCTCGTTGTCGGATCCCACCGGCCGGCAGCCGATCTCTTCCGAAAGAATGTACAGCTGGTCGTACCAGTAATCCATGTCCTCCATATCGTCAAACTCCGCGCAGGCAGGGAAACACAGGCACAGCGCGGCCAGAAGCGCAAGCAGGATTTTCATCCATACCAACCTCATTTCATGTACTTTCTCTGTGTATATTCGTTTCGGGGATGAAGCTTTCCTTTTGAACCGTTTACATTTTGGAAAGCTTTGTGTACAATGGATAAGGAGTATTATGCCTTTCAGGAGGTGCTGATCCATATGAAGCGCTTTTTTGCCCTGCTGCTTGTCCTGATGATGGCCTGGCCCTGCGCTGTGGCGGATGTGATGATCACCATCACCGATCCGGACGGCGAGGAGGTTTCCATGCAGATTTTTGAATCCGAACCGGAACCTGCCGCGGCGGAGGAGGAACCCGCTGAACCGGCCGAAACGGATGGTTCCGCCCGCACGGCCTTTATTGAGGATATCATCAGCCTTGCCAAGGAAAAGTACGACGAGGCCGGAGGCCGCGCCCGCCGCGCCCAGTACAGCGGAGATATCTACGTGTGCAAGAATTTTACCGTCTACCTGTTCCGCGAAAACGCGGACAAGTACCGCATGGCCGAGTTCCCGGATACCAAACTGGTGATCCCGGACAATCTGCCCAAGTCCGAATGCAGGGAATACGCCTATGGTCTGGAATGGAAACCTGTGACCGCCGAAGAGGGCAACCCCTTCTACGCCGCTGCCGAGTTCCGCTACGACCCGGACAAGTCCAAAGAAGAAAACTGGGAGGACGCCCGTGAATTCCTCAAGCAGGCACAGCGCGGCGATTACTTCCAGATGGTGGCCAACTACTACTACGGCGTGGGTGCGCACAGCATGATCTTTACCCAGGACTATGATCCCGAAACGGATTCCGTTACCTGGTGCGACAGCAACATGAAGGGCGAAAAGCGCAACGGCGAACGCTACGGCTACGTGCAGTTTGACGCCAACAAGGAAATCGACTGGTTTGTGGATGCGTTCTGCCGCAAAAAGCACGGCGCGACCATCTACCGCCTGCGCGATGACATCATTTACACCGACTGACAGAAAAGAGGATTTTTTCATGAAATACGTTCTTGTCATCGGCAGCGGCATGGCGGATATCAAGCTGCCCCAGCTGGCCGGGCATACGCCCATGGAGGTGCTGGCGCTCAACGCCTTTGACCGCGTGGCGGGCTGCTTTCTGGGCCGCGTGCTCACGGTGCCCCACGGTGTGGCTGTCAACAGCGCCAATGCCGTGATGAGCATTCTTGGCTATGCCCCCAAAGCCTGCGAGGCCGGCCTGACGCCTTTTGCCGAAGCCTTTGGCTGTGAGGGCAGCTTTATCTGCGCGGATCCTGCCGTACAGCAGATCGCCCGCCGCGCAGGTCTCAAAACGCCCGAAGTGGAAGGGGCAAACGGCGCTTTCGATACCAACTACGAGGGCAAGGCATATGCCGCTCTGGATGCACTGGACAACGGTGACGGCTTTGCCGCTGTGCACGTGGCAGCGCCGGACAAAATGGCGCGCGAAGGCGATCTGGCGCGCAAGCTGGAAGCTGTGCAGAACGTGGAATACCGCGTAGTGATGATCCTGCTCAACCAGCTGATGGGACGCGGCGAAGAGTTCCGCCTCATGCTGCTGAGTGATCACGCCACTCTCCTGCCCACCCAGGCGCCGATGGGCGGCCCGGTTCCCTATGCCATTTTTGACAGCCGAACGGTGCGCAAAGCCCTCGACGAGGGCAAGGAGCCGCCTACCCGCAAGTTCAGCGAAGAAGAAAGTTCCTTTGAGCCCGTGCTGATGGTCGCTACGGAGCTGATGAAGATCCTGTTCGGCAGGGGCTGAGCCCCTGCACCCCGGACCGCGCGTTTCACGCGCGGGGCAGGTCTTTTCTGGGTGATGCTGCATCGAAGACCGCCGAGGCCAATACAGTGGCCTCGGCTCGCTTGACGGCCTGCGTCCTTGGCCGGTTGTATAAACGTGGAACACGCGGGCGGCATATATGCCGCCCGCCGGCACCTCGCTG
>JAFYQB010000069.1 GCA_017547285.1 Clostridia bacterium | reverse complement strand
GTTTCTGACTGCATGAAATGCAGTCAGCATGGGGTCCAGGGGTTCAACCCCTGGTGGGATTCCTAAGGGCGAAGCCCTTAGGCGGATGGGTTGCCAGGGAAGGCGGAGCCTTCCCTGGCCCGCCAGAGGCCTCCGTCAGCCCCGTGCCTTCTTTCTGCGCTCCATCAGCACCACAGCCACCATCATGATGATGGTCACCACATAAGGCGCCATGGAGGTGATATCCGAAGGAATGAACTTCTGCATGCGCAGACCCAGCGCGTCAATAAAGCCAAAGAGCAGCGCGGCCAGGAACACGCGCGGCGGATTGCCGCCGCCGAAGATAACGCACGCAAAGGCCACGTAGCCGCGCGCTGCGCTCATGTTCTGGCTGAACATGGTCAGGTAGCCAAGGGAGAGGTGCGCGCCGGCAACCGTGCTCAAAACGCCGCACAGCACGCTGGCGGTGCATTTCATTTTGTCCGGGCTCTTGCCGCAGGCGGCCAGAGCATCCGGGTATTCGCCGGCGGCGCGCAGGTGGAAGCCTGCGGGCGTTTTGTAAATGAACGCCCAGCACACCGGCACCAGGATCCAGCTTACATACACCAGCAGCGTGTTGCCGCTGATCAGCGGTCCGATGAAGGGGATATCCTCGATCAGCGGGATATGGATGGTGGGCAGCGGCACAATGGCGGGATCTGAGAAGGAACCGGTCACGCCGAACATGGTGCGCAGCAGGAAGATCGTCAATCCGCCTGCGAAGATGTTGAGCGCCACGCCGATGATGAACTCATCGCTCTTGAACTTGATGACGAACAGGTAGTAGAACAGGCCCAGAATCACGCCCACCGCAATGGCGATGGCCAGACCGCCCAGCCAGCTGCCGGTGTAAAAGCTTCCGGCTACGGCAAAGAACGCGCCGATCAGCATCATGCCGTCGATACCGATGTTGGTAATGTTCACGTGCTGGGTCATCAGGCAGCCCAGCGCGGCCAGCACCACGGGGGTAGCGGTACGCAGGGTGTTCTGCAGAAGGAGGATGTTGAAAATATCGCCCATATTACGCGCCCTCCTTTTCTGCGCGGCGGCGTGCTCTGCGCACGCTCAGCCAGTTGACGATGGAGGTGCGGATGCCGCTTTCCGCCGCCATGAAGAAGATGATAATGGACTGTACGATCAGGATCAGCTCGCTGGGCACGCCCGCGCTCAATTCCATGGACTTGCCGCCGATGGAGAGCACCGCAAAGAAGAAGCTCATGAGCACCACGCCGAAGGGGTTGTAGCGCATGATCATGGCGACCAGCATGCCGTCAAAATAGAACTCGTTGCTGACCGTGGTGATGAAGCGCTTGTGCAGGCCGAAAACCTCCAGCATGCCTACCATGCCGCAGATCGCGCCGCTGAACACCATGCTCCACAGCATCAGCCTGCCGGTGGAAATGCCGCCGTAACGGGCGAAGGTATCGTTTTCGCCGGTCAGCTTCATTTCAAAACCAACACTGGAACGGGTCATGATATACCATACGATCAGCACCACGACCGCCGCATAGAACGCGCCGGTGGTCAGGTTGCTCAGCTTGATCAGCGGCGTGAAGGCCGCTTCCTTCATGATGCTGTCCGTGCCGGTGGCAATGCCGCGCTCGGCGGTTTTGAGGGGGCCGTTGGCCAGATATGAGCAGAAATAGATGGCTACGGAGTTGAGCATGATGGTGGTGATGACTTCATCCACCTTCCACTTTACCTTCAGCCAGCCGGGCAAAAGCGCATACAGGCCGCCGGCCACCATGGCTGCCAGCAGGCTGAGAATGACCACCAGCCATGCAGGCCCCTGTACCTTTGCACCCACCACGGCCGCCGCCATGGCGCCCAGAAACAGCTGGCCTTCGCCGCCTACGTTGAATACGCCCGCCTTGGCCGCAAGGCTCATGGCCAGACCGGTCAGGCACAGGGTGATGGTCTTGGCCAGCGTATTGCCCACGGCGCGGGGTTTGCCCAGCGCGCCGTTGACCAGTGCGGTGTAGCTTTGAATGGGATCGTGCCCGGTGATCATCATGATGCCCGCGCCCACCAGCAAGGCCAGAGAAACCGCAATCAAAAGAGAAATCAGATAATCGCGCGTGATCTTCTGCGCCGGCTTCAGACGCATGAGCGCACGGATGGATTGCATCAAACCTTTCATTCTGCGCTCACCTCCTGATAACCGCCGGTCATGAAGTAACCGATGGATTCTTTATCAATGGAACCGGCGGCAAATTCGCCGGTGATTCGTCCGTCGTACAAAGTGACCAGCCTGTCGCTCAGTCGGAACAGCTCGTCAAGGTCCGCGCTGATCAGCAGGATGGCGCAGCCCTCGTTGCGCTTCTGGATGATCTGCTCGTGGATGAATTCCGTCGCGCCGATATCCACGCCGCGCGTGGGCTGGCAAACCAGCAGCACAGGCGAATCAAACTCAAATTCGCGGGCGATGACCACCTTCTGCATGTTGCCGCCGGACAACGAACCGGTGAGCTCGTCGATGCCGGAGGTGCGGATATCATAGCTGTGCACCATTTTCTTTGTGTGGCGGTTGATCCGGCGCTTCTTCAGATGCAGACCAAGGAAGCTGAATTCCTTCGTGCGCTGACGGCCCAAAAGCAGGTTTTCGGCAATGCTGGCCTTGGCGTCCATGCCCATGGACATGCGGTCTTCGGGAATGTAGCTCAGACCGTTTTCGCGGATGCGGCGCGGCGTCTGCCCGGTCACTTCGCGCCCGCACAGGCTGATGCTGCCCTTGGTGGGCGTGCGCATGCCGGCAACGCACTCGGCAAGCTCGGTCTGGCCGTTGCCCTCCACGCCGCAGATGCCCACAATCTCGCCCGCGCGTACGCACATGGTCACGCCGTTCAGCGCAGGCAGGCTGCGGTCGTTGAGCGCCTTCAGGTTGAAAAGCTCAAGCATGGCCTTGCCGGCGCGCTGGTCGGTACGCAGGTCGTCAAAAATCACGTCGCGTCCAACCATCAGCGAGGCGATCTCGCGTTCGTTGGTTTCGGCGGTGCTGAGCACCTTTTCCAGCCTGCCGCGGCGCATGACGCCCACGCGGTCGGAGATGCGCATTACTTCCGGCAGCTTGTGCGTGATCAGGATGACCGTCATGTTCTTTTCATCCACAATGCGGCGGATGACCACGAACAGTTCTTCCGTCTCCTGCGGGGTAAGCACGGCGGTGGGCTCGTCCAGAATCAGCACATCCGCGCCGGTGCGAAGCGCCTTCAGGATCTCTACGCGCTGCTGCAGACCAACGCTCAGATCGCGCACGGTATCGGTGGCTTCCACCTTCAGGCCATATTCCTCGCTCAGGTCGCGCACACGCTGAACGGCGGCTTTTTCATCGTAAAAAAGTCCCTTTTTCGGCTCGTGGCCCAGCAGGATGTTCTGCGCCACGGTAAAGCCCGGCACCAGCTTGAAATGCTGATGCACCATGCTCACGCCCATGCGCATGGCGCTTTCGGGATTGTGCTGTGCGCCGGTTCGGCTGCCCTTGATCCAGATCTCGCCCAGCGTGGGCTTCTGCATGCCGTAGAGCAGGTTCATGAGCGTAGACTTGCCCGCGCCGTTCTCACCGACCAGCGCGAACACCTCGCCCTTGTGGATGGACAGGCTCACATCGTCATTGGCCAGCGTGCCCGGGTATTGTTTGCTCACGTGCTCAAAGCGGATAATTTCATTGGTGGTTGACTGCATGATAATCTCCTTGTGTGGGAGTGGTCGATAGATGCCTTCTCCTTGAGGAGAAGGTGGCAGGCCGAAGGCCTGACGGATGTGGTGAAAAAGCTGGGGGAGGCGGCTGCAGGGCCGCGTTTTCACCTCATCAGTCACCCTGCGGGTGACAGCTTCCCCTCGAGAGGAAGCCAGTGCCGGCAGAAGATTTTCCTTCTCCTCAAGGAGAAGGCGTTGTGCGTTCGTGAATGTGATGCAGAATGTCTTCGCATACATTTCGGAAATGCTGATTCACGTCTGCGTTGCTGTAACGGAGTACAAGAATGCCCAAACTCTGCAGGAAACAATCCCTTTCCTGATCCTTCTGTTGGTTTTCTTCCGCATAATGCTGCAAACCGTCAAGCTCTATTACAATTTTAGCACTTGCAACGTAAAAATCAACAATATAATGACCAAAAACCTTCTGACGGTGCGTGTGAAAAGGATGAAGTTTGAAAAAGTCGTACCACAGATGGCGTTCTTCCTAGGTCATTTCCCGGCGAAGACGCTGGGCATTGGAGCGAAGATGGGGGTTATGGACGTTGCTGGGCATGGTGACACTCCTGTGAATACAAGGCTAAAGAGGCTTTTTCACCTCATCAGTCACCTTCGGTGACAGCTTCCCCTCAAGGGGAAGCCAACGTTGCACGCCTTGCTGCCTTCTCCTTGAGGAGAAGGTGGCAGCCCGCAGGGCTGACGGATGTGGTGAAAAAACTGCGGTGAGGAGTACGCCGCTCCCTCTCCTTGAGGAGAAGGTGGCAGCCCGCAGGGCTGACGGATGTGGTGAAAAAGCTGCGGTGAGGAGTACGCCGCTCCCTCTCCTTGAGGAGAAGGTGGCAGCCTGAAGGGCTGACGGATGTGGTGAAAAAGCTCCTTTTACAAAATCCCCTTACAGGAATGACCTGTAAGGGGATTTTGGTTTCAAACAAAGCCCTCAGCGAGTAGATTCCACCACGATCTCGCCAGCGATGATCTTCTGGGCCAGCGCTTCCACTTCGGCCTTCAGCTCATCGGAAACCTGCTGGGGCATGGTATCATCGCCGAAGCCCAGACCCACCAGACCGGTGGACATGTCGGCTTCCCAAATGGTGCCGCCGGCGAAATTGCCGTTCTGGATATAATCAGCAATCACGGTGTAAACGCTGTCGCCGACTTTCTTCATCATGGAGGTGATGATCACGTCGGGGTTGACGTACTTCTGGTCGCTGTCCACGCCAATGGCGTACTTGCCCTGCTCCTGAGCGGCTTCAAACACGCCCAGACCGGTCTTGCCGGCTACCTGATACACCACGTCCGCGCCCTGGCTGTAGAGGCTGAGAGCAGCTTCCTTGCCCTTGTCGGGAGCTTCGTAGTCGTCGGTGTAGATGGGATCCAGCACCTTGCCTTCGGGATTGGCATACAGAGCGCCCTGCTTGTAGCCTACCACAAAGTTGTTGATGGTGTCGCTGTTTTCGCCGCCGATGACGCCGACGGTGTTGTTTGCGGAGAGCTTCATGGCGATGTAGCCGGCCAGGAAGCTGCCCTGATTTTCGGCATAAACGATGGAGAGCAGGTTGTCGCCCACGCCGTCCAGGCCGTTATCCACAAAGATGAACTTGGTTTCGGGCATTTCGGGAGCCACGGCGCACAGGCCGTCCCAGAACTGCCAGCCGACGGCGACCACAACATCGCTGGTCTCGGCGGCTTCCACCAGCGCAACCTGATACATGCTGGCGTCAGACTTGCACTCCACCACGCTGCCAACCACGCCGTAATCGGCTTCAAGGCGCTTGAGGCCTTCGTTGGCGCTGTCATAGAAACCCAGATCGCCCAGCGTTTCGGCCACGCACAGCGCAACCTTCAGACCGGCGGTCTCGGCAGAGGCGCAGGATACGCAAAGGGTAAGAACCATCACAAGGCAAAGCAGTACGGAAACAATCTTTTTCATGTTTGACTTCCTTTCTGATATTTGTCCTCACAAAAGATAGATACCGTCTCTATTATACTCTGTTGGACAGACGTTCGCAAGAGTAAAAAGCGTTAATCCATACGGATCAGCAGGACTTCGCAGGGATTGCCCCAGCGCGGCGCGCCTGCAGGGTTGCCGGCGCCTGCGGATACGATCAGCTTATCGCCGTAGAGACCGCGGGTAAGGCGGGGGAAAAGCCCCTGACCGGGCGCATACACGCCCTGATTGCCCAGCCGGATCTGGCCGCCGTGCGCGTGACCGGCAATGACCAGATCAAAATCCCGGCTGCGCATGCGCTTCCAGTATTCTTCCGGCTTGTGGCACATCAGGATTTTAACGCCCTCTTCACGTTCCAGCGCGCTCAGGCGTTCCGGTTCCCTGATTTTTTCCGGAGCGTACCAGCCGCCGATCCACACTTCGCCGAATTTGACGTGGCGGTTGATGAGGATCTCCGCGCCGGTGTGATAAAGGGCGGTTTTCAGTCTGGCATACTCCGCCTGTTTGACTTCGTGATTGCCCAGCGAATAAAAAGTGGGCATCCGTTGGGCGGCGTCGTGCAGGAAGGCTATGCCGTTTTTCCATTCTTTGTGGTAGCGGTCGCTGATATCGCCCGGCACCAGCAGCGCATCCGCGCCTTCGATCAACGGAAAGATATCCTCGTAAGCCTCGTTGTGCAGGTCGCTGACCACAGCCAGCGTGAGCGGCTTTGTCAGTTTGCCGGTATGGTGCTCATAGCATACAACGCGTCGCATGGGCGGCTCCTTTCGGTTACAGGGTCAGCTTGTAGTAGCGGCGGTCGCGTCCGTCGTAGGCGGGCTGGGTGACCACGCAGCGGTAGCCCTCTTTTTCAAAGTTGTACCAGGATGCGCTGTTCTCCGGATCCACGGTGGCGTAAATGGCCTTGCCGCCCAGCGCCCTGGCGGACTGGGTGAACAGGCTCAGAAACTGCTGGTGCATGCGGTGGCCGCGGTAAGCGGGATGCACCATCACATCGTGGAAATCAAAAGTGTTTTCGCGGCTTTCGCCCAAAACGCCGGCGTAGGAGTGATCACCGCGTTCGTGTTCCGGTGTGATCGCGCCGAAGCCAGCCAGCACTTCGCCGTCCAGATAACCCACCACGCTCTGCTCGCTCAGCCATTCGTCAATCTCCCAGTCCTCCATGCTGAAATACCAGCGCGGATCGGGCAGCACAGCCATGACCGCTTCGCGGATGGCAATCATTTTGGGCTTATCCGCCGGGGTGAGCTGGCGCATGGTAAAGCCGGGAATCTGGTAGGACGTCATATCTGCAAATTTCAAAAAGGAAAACCTCCTGTCATCCAAAACATGACTCCATTATATCATGATTCCCCGCCTCGTCAATCGGTGGTTGACAGGGGAAACAGTCAATGATAGACTGGAAGATAGGCGGAATTCGGCTTTTTTCGGATTCCGAGATGACCAGTTGAAGGGGCTGCAGTATGGCTTTTCTGAATATGGAAACAGGTGAACTGACCTTTACGGACGGATTCCGCCTGTGCGCGGGCATT
>JAFYQB010000068.1 GCA_017547285.1 Clostridia bacterium | reverse complement strand
GGCTTCGCCCTTGACCCGTTATTGACCGCATTTCATGCGGTCAGGGAAAACGCATCATACGTCTTTCTCCACCCCATTCATCCGAAGGGAAACCCACACAAGCGAGCCGGAGGCACTGTATTGCCTCCGGCGGCCTTTGATGCAGCCCCAATCACACAAAAACCCGCCCCGCGCGCAGCGCGGAACGGGGTGCAGGGGTACTACCCCTGCCTGGTCATGTTGATAAGGCCGCCGGCCAGAATCATGCGGCGCTGGCGGGGCGTAAGCGAGAGGTTCATGGTGACGGTAAAGCCCCTGGTCACATTGGTAACAGGGATGGTTTCCGCACCGTCGCGGATCAGCTGCCGGATGTTTTCCAGTGCGATTTCGTCTGCCTGGTCAAAGCGGTCATAATCCGCCTCATTGGCAAACTCAAGAGGCAGAATGCCGTTGTTGATGAGGTTCGCGCGGTGGATGCGGGCAAAGGACTTGGCCAGCACACCGCGGATCTTCAGGTAAAGCGGCACCAGCGCGGCATGTTCGCGGCTGGAGCCCTGACCGTAGTTCGCACCCGCCAGCAGGAATCCGCCGCCAGCCGCTTTTGCACGTGCGGGGAAGGCGGGATCCACCGGGGTCAGGCAGTGCTCGGAGAGCTTGGGAATGTTGGAACGGAAGGGAAGGAGCGAGCTGTCGGAGGGCATGATGTGGTCGGTGGTGATGTTGTCCTCCATCTTGAGCAGCACTTTGCCGCTCAGGCTTTCCTCCAGCGCATTCGCCTGCGGGAAGGGCTTGATGTTGGGGCCGCGCACCACTTCCAGATCGGCGGCCTCTTCCTCGGATGCAGGCGGGATGATGAGGTTGTCGTTGTACAGGAAGGTTTCGGGCATTGCCACATTCAGGTCGGCTTCCACCCCGCGCGGGTCAGTAAGTACGCCGGTGAGCGCGGTGGCGGCGGCGGTTTCGCAGCTGACCAGATAGATACCCGCGGATTTGGTGCCGCTGCGGCCAAAGAAATTGCGGTTGTTGGTTCGCACGCTGACGGCGTTGGTCGAGGGGCTCTGGCCCATGCCGATGCAGAAGCCGCACGCCGTTTCGCAAATGCGCGCGCCCGCCTCGATCATATCGTGCAGAGCGCCGTTTGCGCTGAGCATGGAAAGCACCTGACGGCTGCCGGGGGCGATCACGAGCGAAACGTCCGGATGCACGGTTTTGCCCTTGAGGATGGCCGCCACGCGCATCATATCCAGATAGCTGGAATTGGTGCAGGAGCCGATGCACACCTGATCCACCTTGATCTGACCTGCTTCCTCCACCGTCTTTACATTATCCGGCATGTGCGGCAGGGCAACCATGGGAATCAACTCGGACAGATTGATTTCTACGGTTTCTTCGTATACAGCGTCTTCATCGGCGCACAGGGGGATGAAATCCTCCCCGCGGCCCTGCGCCCTGAGGAACGCTTCGGTCACTTCATCGGACGGGAAAACAGAGGTGGTCGCGCCCAGCTCCGCGCCCATGTTGGTGATGGTGGCGCGTTCGGGGATGGACAGCGTTTTCACGCCGGGGCCGGTGTACTCCATCACCTTGCCCACGCCGCCCTTGACGCTGAGTTTGCGCAAAAGCTCCAGAATCACGTCTTTGGCCGCCACGCCGCGCTGCAGTTCACCTGTCAGATGCACGTTCACAACGCTGGGGCAGTTCAGATAGTATTCGCCGCCGCCCATGGCTACAGCCACGTCCAGGCCGCCCGCGCCAATGGCAATCATGCCCAGTGCGCCGCCGGTGGGGGTATGGCTGTCCGAGCCAAGCAGCGTTTTGCCCGGCTTGCCAATGCGTTCCAGCTGCACCTGATGGCAGATGCCGTTGCCGGGTTTGCTGAGATACACGCCGTGCTTGCGGGTCACCGTGGCGATGTACTTGTGATCGTCCGCGTTCTCAAATCCGGTCTGCAACGTGTTGTGGTCGATGTAGGCGATGCTCTTTTCGGTTTTGACGCGCGGGATGCCCATGGCTTCAAAC
Organism: Clostridia bacterium; assembly: GCA_017547285.1. Lineage (GTDB taxonomy): Bacteria > Bacillota > Clostridia > Christensenellales > Aristaeellaceae > Limiplasma. The sequence goes on along the minus strand of JAFYQB010000068.1, from coordinate 14,202 downwards.
TGAAGATAGGCCATGGTGCCGGTGGAATCCTGCGTAAGGGTCTGGTCGATATGGATGGCGATCTCGCTGCCGGGAATCATTTCCCCCGAAACAAGGTGGGCAGACAGGATCTTCTGCGTTACATTCATGTGTGAACCTCCCCAAAAGAAGTAAAAAATAATAGTGGGTTTCAAAACGCAACCCGCTTCCTGTATCCAGTATACCGTTGTATTTGGATTGTATCAACGCATTCACAGCAAAAGTGCAGGAAATGAACAGAACCATTTTCATTATACAAAAACAGGAGGGAGGATTCTTTCAGAAGAATCCCTCCCTCCTGCACGGTGTTACTCAAAAATCCTGTACCTGCCTGCAAGCATCAGCAGACAGAAGAAATGCAGGCAGTTGTCATAGTAGCGGCGTTTGCCCTTGCGCAGCGGCAGGTTCCACAGATTTTCCACCCACGCGAGGCGGTACGGGCCTTCGGCCGCCAGCGAGGCCGCGCCCAGTGTAGCAATGATGGCATTGGGGTGCATGGCAGGTTCGCCGGTGGGCGTTCCGTCCAGCATATAGGAATCGTATTCACCCAGTTTGGTGTTTTCGCTGAAAAAACGCTGCAGGTTGTCCGCGGCTTTGGTCAGAGCAGGCGTTTTGCCGAACCATGCGGCGTCCAGCCCCATGTTCATGGCCACACGGTAGGCGTCGGAGTAGAATTCCATCTTTTTGCCAAACATCAGGCGGGGCGTGCCGTCGTATTCGGCATACTCGCTGGCCATGCCCGTTTCGGGATGACAGGAAAGCGCAATGTAGCGGCGGCTGGCCTCGGCGGCTTCCGCCCAGAAGGCGCGGTCGCATTCATCCGCATGACGGGCAAACAGTTCGTAGAAATGTGGCAGATGATACGAAGGATCCGAAAAATCCGCCTCGGGAACAAAACGGATGTATTTGTTTTCCGGCGCCCACATGGCGCGTCCGCCTTCGACCAGCTCATGCTGATGCACACAGTGGCGCAGGATATCGCGCGCTGCGTCCGCGTAAGCAGGTTCGTTCCATCGTGCGGCGGCAAAGAACAGCGCCATGGCATAGTATTCCTCGCCATCCGGCGCAGGGCCCTGCGCATTGCGCACGCCGTCCGGGCGAACGGACCAGGCAAAATAGCCCTCGTAAACGCCGTCCGAATGGTGCATGTACGTCATCGAAAACGCCCACAGCTTATCAAAAAGATCGCGCCGGTCCATCTGCACAGCCATCATCATGCCGTAGCTCATGCCTTCGGTACGGGCGTCAATGTTGCCGGTATCCATCATGTAGGCCGTGCCGTTTTGCTTTTCAAAATAGAAGCGTTCCTCCTCATCCTCAAAAATCAGATGAAAGGCCTCTGCGATCTTGCGGTCGATCGCTTCTTCGGTTTTGCCGATCTGCAAAAACAGGTTTTCGTACATGGCTGACTCGCCTCCTTATGAGAAAGAGTTTCGACGCATGCTCCGCCCTTCCTGCCGTTTGACAGACTGGGCCAAACACGTTATCATACCAGTATCCCCTTGAATCAAAGGAGGCAACCATTTTGCAAAAGCAGTTTTGCCCGCTGCTGTGCGGCGGCCTGAGCGTTCTGACCATGGTTTCCCTCGCTATCCGCGCACAGGAAATGATTGAAAAAGTAACCGTTCTGCCGGACGGCGCGGTGTGGGCGCTGGGCATGGCAGCTTTGTGGATGATGTACCGCGCGTGGCTGCGTCTGGACAACCCGTTTCGTCCCAAAAGAATCTGGCTGCTCTCCGCCCTGTTTGCCGGGGTGATGACGCTGGGCCAGAGCTTCAGCGCAGCCGGTACGGCGGAATGGGTGACGGGACATAAACTGGAGGCATTCCTGTTTTTGGCCGGGCGGATCCCGCTGTACGCCGCCGGAATGCGCCTGCTGACCGAAATGCTCGGCAAAGCTGCTTCCGGCGCAGCTGCGCGCCGCCGGACGGGCTGGAAGCTGGGCGCGCTTTTGTGGCTGTGCTGGCTGCCGTGGTATATTTGCCTGTTTCCCGGCACCGTGAGCGTGGACAGCATCAGCATGCTCATGATCACCTACGGTCTCAAGCCCCTTACCAATGCCAACCCCATCGCCCAGACTGCGCTTTTGTGGCTGTTCCGCAGGATTGCAGAAATCGCCGGTCATCCCGATGTGGGCATTGCGCTGTACTGTATTTTGCAATCGGTGCTGATGGCCTGGCTGCTGGGCGCGCTGGTAGGTGAAATGCTCCGGAACCATACGCCCAGGGGGCTTGCGTGGGGCAGTTTTGCATTCTATGCCCTCTGCCCCATCTTCCCCGTATTTGCGTTCTGCGTGGGCAAGGATACCAACTTTGCCATGGCGGTGCTGTTCCTGGCGCTGGAAGTGTGGCGCATTGTGCATTTGAAGGAAGGAAAAACTGTTCGTCTGGTGTGCGTGAGCATTGCCGCCGTCGGCTGCGTGCTTTTGCGCAACCCGGGCGTTTATCTGGCGGTTTTGACGCTCGTACTGCTGCTTTGGTGGACGCTTGGCAAAGAACGCCGCGCGGAGAAGCGCTGGCGCGCGCCGCTGTGCGGCCTGCTGAGCGCTGCGCTGGTGTTCGTTGGGCTGCACACAGCCGTCCTGCCGCTGTTTGACATTGCCCCCATGCCCGAAACCGAGGAGTACTCCATCCCCCTGCAGCAGGTGGCTCGCGTAGCCGCCGGCGAAGCCCTTACCCCCGAACAGCAGGAGGCCGTGAACGGCGTGCTGGAACTGGACAAGCTGCATGCCGCCTACAACGGCGAACTGAGCGACCCGGTCAAGGATCTGTGGCGCACAGACTGCACGGAGGAACAGAAGGCCGCGTTCTGGAAGGCATGGCCGCAGATCGTGATGGACAATCCCATGACCTGCGTGAGCGCGACCTTTCACAACACCTACGGCTATCTGTACCCCGGTTATGTGAGCACCATCAAGCCCACGCTCATCGTGGGCGATCATTCCGGACGAACGGCCAACACCTGGGGGTATTTTGATTTCACGGTCAATCCCCTCAGTGCGGATGTAAAGGCGTTTACCGGCAAGCTCAACGAAAACGCCCTTTACCGGCTGCTGGTCTCCCCCGGCCTGTACGGCTGGATCACCGTGTTTGCCGCCGTGTGGCTGATGACGAAGCGCGGAAAGCGGGAACTGCTCAGCGCCGTGCCCGCGCTGTTCACGCTTGCAGGCTGCCTGCTGAGCGCGGTGAACGGTTACTTCCGCTACTCCATGCCGCTGTATGTGAGCGCGCCGCTGCTGATCTGGCTGGTGTCGCAGAGCCTGCGGAAGGAAGAATAAGCGATGGCCGGATGGATCACCCATATGCGCATTGCGGACGAGGTTTTGAAGCAGCTGCCCGAACTGGACAAGGTGGGTTTCTGCCTGGGCAGCATCGCGCCGGACTGCAATGTGGAAAACGAAAACTGGACGGCGTTCACCCCGCCGCGCGAAGTAACGCACTGGATGAGCGGCAAGAGCAAATACAAAACCTTTGAGGACTGTGATCGTTTTTTGGCCGAACGAATCTGTGGAAGAACGTTTGCAGACAATCAGGAGCGTTCCTTTTATCTGGGCTATTTCGCGCATCTGATCGCAGACGTGATGTGGACTCTTTTTGCCCAGGACGAAGAACGGGTTCACGCCATGTGGCAGCGCATCCGCACCGTTCCCGTACTGAGCGAAAAAGCAGAATCGCTGCCGGAAACCTTTGAAGCGGCCAAACTGCTGGTTGATAAAAAACGCCGGATCGCTGAAATAAACGCCTGGGAAAATGAATACCTGTACACCCATCCCGAAACCGCCTATCTGACGGTATTGCAAACCGTACGGGCTTTTCCGGATTATCTGGACTACCTGCCCAAAGGAGCGATCATACGCAAAATCGGCGTAATGGGCGGCGTACCCGAACGGATCGCAGAATGCCCGGAGCAGGTTTTCTTTACATTTGAAGAAATGGACGCCTGTACGGCGGAAATCTGTGCAGAGGTCATCAAAAGAATCAAACGAATCTGACGGTCCGAGCGGGCGGAGCAAAGCTCCGCCCGCAGGCCGTCGAAAAAGCCCAACCGGCGATGGTTGGGCTTTTGCTTTTCACTTTTTCGGCTCAAACAGCTCAAAGATCGGGTACAGATACCCCTCTTTTCGTGCGTAGTCCAGCGTTTTCTGGTCGCGTACCGTCCAGCAGGCCAGAAGAGGCTTGAAGATCTTCTTCATCATCCACACAGAACACACGCGGTCTTCGGGCACGGAATAGGCCACAAAGTGCGGGCGGCTGAGCACGTTGACCAGCAGATATTTGAGGGCGATGTAGGAAACCAGATTCAGCTCTTCCTTTTTCCATGCGCCGCCATTGGCCAGCTGGCCGCGCACGATGTGCGGGGCGTTCTTGCGGTACCAGCCCATGCCGGAGGGATCAAAAGATTCCACACAGTACGCGCCCTTGTAGTCCTTGAGGATCTCATGCGCCGCCTGGGCTACTTTGGCTGCGCCGCCGTAGTGTTTGATCTCCACAATGATGGGCGCGCGGCCATCCACCATGGCAAGCACCTCGCTCAGCAGCGGGATGCGGCTGCCGTCCGGCAGAAGGGGCAGATCGGCAAAAGCCACCTCTCGGATCAGCTTGTCCACGCCGCATACGCGCTTTAAGCTGCCGTCGTGATGCACGACCAGCTTTCCGTCTTTGGTCAGCTGCACGTCCAGCTCCATGCCGTAGCCCTTTTCCACCGCAAGGCAGAAGGCTTCCATGCTGTTTTCGGGTACTTTCATATTGCCGTCGTGCAGGCCGCGGTGGGCGTACAGCCAGCCGCGCAGATGGCTGTCATCCGGCTTTTGGCCGGAAGGCGCAATCAGGAAAAGGTACAGCGCCAAAAGAATCAGCAGAATAAGTACGATCGTCATCATCAGTCATCCCCCGCATCGAAAGCTTCCAGCTTGCTCTTGGGCGCCTCCGGACGGCTGTCGCCGTGGCGGGTGAGGCTGATGGTCACAAAGCTGGCGGCCACCATGATGGCGGCATACGGGAACAGGGTGTGATAGCCCACATGCTCCAGAAGCCAGCCGCTGAGGATGGGCGTGGCGATCTGGGCCGCCATGGAGAAGGTGTAGTAGTAGCCGGTGAACTTGCCGACCTCGCTGGCGTTGCTGATCTCCACCACCATGGGGTAGGAGTTGACGTTGATCATGCTCCACGCCGCGCCCACCAGCGCAAACACCACGTATACGCTGAAGTGGAAGCTGCTGTAGCTGATGGCAATGGCAAAGCAGGCAGCCAGCAGCAAAACGCCGCTCTGGATCATGCGCTTGCGGCCGAAGCGGGAGCTGAGCATGCCCACGGGCAGATAGCTGATTACCGCGCCCACGGTACCCACCAGCAGACACTGGGAGGCCTTGGCGATGTCATAGCCCCACTGGTGGAAGGCGTACTTGGTAAAGGCGGTGGTCACGGCGTTATAGCCCATGAACCAAAGGCTGACGGAGCAAAGGATCAGGATCAGGCTGCGGCGCAGATCAGCGGGCAGCGCTTTGAATCCACCTTTGGCATCAGGCTGTTCAGGCTGTTTGGGTTCGTCCTTTTCCAAATCGGCGTTGATCCGGGCCACCTCGGCGGTCAGCTTCTTTTCGCGAATCGTGAGCAACAGCACCACAACGGCCACAACCATCAGCGCGGATACGGCAAAGAACAGCAGCGAATAGTCGTCACGGCCGGTTTCCGCGCTGGTTCTGACCAGCATGCCGGTCACGGCCAGCGTAAACACGCCGCCCAGCGCGCCCATCAGGTTGATAATGGCGTTGCCCTTGCTGCGAAGAGGCTTGGGCGTTACATCCGGCATAAGCGCCACAGCGGGCGAACGGTAGGTACCCATGGAAATGAGCAGCATGCCCAAAAGTACCACGAACAGGATCATGCTGCCGTTTTTGTCCGCCACAGGCAGCAGATTCATCAGGATCACGGCGCAGGCCGTGCCGCCCAGAATGAAGGGCGTGCGTTTGCCAAGAGGCGTATCGCATTTGTCGCTGAGCTTGCCGAACAGCGGCAGCAGGAACAGCGCCAGCACATTATCCAGCGCCATGATCACACCGGAGATATCATCCGGCATATCAAAGGTATTTTTGAGGATCAGGGGCACAACTGCGTCGTACAGCTGCCAGAACGCGCTGATGGACAGGAACGCCAGACCCACCAGCAGGGTACGTTTGTAATTGAGTTTCACGGCTGGAAACCTCCCTGTGTACTAAATAAGAGTTCCTGCCTGTAATCATATCCTGCCGTGTGACTCCTGTCAATGCTGCAGCGCGTTTGCTACCGGCTGCTGCGCATAAAAATGGGAATGGTCACCCGCACCTCCGCCACATTTTTGCCGGTGGTCAGGTGCATGCTGGCGTCCAGCCCCGCATCGCACATCTGCTCCACAATGCCCCGGATGGCGTTTACGTACAGGCGGTAATCGCGCATGATGGGCTTCATGCGCCTGCCGCCGGTCATGGGCACAGGCATGCGGGACAGCAGCTCATCGATCAGCTGTTCCGTTTCCTTCACGCTTAAGCCGCCGTCCGTTACATGGCGCAGGATTTTCAGCCGCCCTTCCAGCCCCGGCACGCGCAGAAGCGCCTGCGCATAGCGTTCACACAGACCGTTTTCGCGCAGCCCCTGCGCCACCTCATCGCCCAGGTTGGTCAGGCGGAGCTTGCGGCGCAGGGTGGCCGGCGTACGGCCGATGCGCTCCGCCAGCTTCTGCGTGTTCCACTCGCCGCTGCCCAGCAGCTCGCGGTAGCTTTCCGCCTCATCCAGATAGTGAATATCGCCGCGCACCAGCGCGTCCAGCAAATGAGAAATTCTTGCTTCCATCTTTTCTGTGGGACTCAGCACCACATCCATGCACACCTGCCCCTGCTGACGCATGCGTTCAAAACGCGCCGAACCGCTCAAAAGCCGGTACCGGCCGTTCGCCATGGGCGATACATGCACGCCGCCCTCCGGCGCATCATCCTGCAAGCCCTCGGGCACCACAATCTCGTCCACCGGCACCCAGCGCACCTGATTGGCTGTTGCCTGCATGGCACAGCCCCCTTTCCATTATTCAGACACATCGGACGCGCCCGCGCGCACCGCACGCCCTCCCCCATGACGTGCGATGCCGCACGAACGCGTCCCGCATGCTGTTTTCCTTGTGGACAAAGGGTTTTCCTGCCCGGAAAGGCGGCCATTCGTTCGACACAAAACGAAAGGCGCGCCCCGCGAAGGGACGCGCCTTTTGGCATATTCTGCTGTTTATTCCGGTTTCGCGGCGGATACGCCCAGCGGAGAACGGCTGGGCGTGCCGGCTTTGCGCGGATACTGTCGAACGGTTTTCACCTTTTTTTCGCAGGCGAGCAGGCAGTGCTGCCAGTCCGGCTGATTGGGAAGCACGACCGGGATCACCTCCACCGCCGCGCCGCCCAGCATGTGCGCCGCCTTCTGACCGGCCTGCAGTTCTTCCTCCGCAGAAGGGCCCTTGTAGCAGATCATGCGTCCGCCCACCCTGACAAAGGGCAGAAGCAGTTCACACAGAACAGGCAGGGGCGCGACTGCGCGGGCAACGGCAATATCGAACTGCTCGCGCAGTTTCGCATTTTTTCCGCCGTCCTCGGCACGGCTGTGCACCAGCTGTACATTGGTCAGCCCCAGGTCTTTCACCACCGCATCCAGAAAGGTGATGCGCTTCATCAGCGAATCCAGCAGCGTCACCTGCAGATCCGGACGGGCGATCGCCAGCGGCAGGCCGGGAAAGCCTGCGCCGGAGCCCACATCGATCAGGCTGGCGCCTTCGGGAAAAAGCTGCTCGTTGGCAAGCGGCGCCAGCGAATCCGTGTAGTGGCGGTCCAGCGAAGTGGCGAACTCCGTGTCGCCGGTCAGGTTCATGCGGGTATTCCAGTCCGCCAGCATTTCGTGGTAACGTGCGATGCGCCCGGCGGTGCGCTCATCGCAGTTGATATGCAGCTGTTCAAACGCTGCGTTCAGTTCCTGTTCCCACTGCGCCTTTACAGCGGCAGATGCAGATACTTGATTCCCCAGTACTTCACCCATGACAAAGCCTCACGCATATGATTTTTAAGCCAGAAATTGAGTTCCGGGCGGCAGGGGCTGCCTGCGCCCAGCGGATCCAGTCCGTTGTCGCGCGCAATGGCCATGGCGCGCGGCAGATGATAATCGCTTGTCACGATCAGCGGCTTTGTGCAGCCCTTTTCCTGAAGGATCGCCCAGCCGTTGCGCACGTTCTGTTTGGTATCCCTCGCCAGCGGATCGCTGATGACGTGTTCCTCCGGAACGCCCATTTCCACCAGCACCCGTTTCATCACGTCTCCCTCCGGCTCGGGTTCCTTGCCGCCCTGCCCGCCGGAGACAACCACATAGCAGGGGTTTTTCCAGTAGCATTCCGCCGCCTTGTCCAGCCGCCACTGCAGCATCAGCGAAGGCTGACCGTCGGGCTTTACCTGTGCGCCCAGCACAATGATGCCGTCGTACTCCACCGCTTCCGGCACGCTTACCTCCCAGTAATACACCAGCGCAATCAGCCCCGCGTAGCACATAACGCCCAACGCTGCCAGCAGGCAAAGGATGCGCAGGATCTTTTTGGTCTTTCCTTTCATTTGTTCCCTTTCCTTCTCCAGGCTTCCACCCGGCTGCGGATCAGCAGCTCCCCGCCGGGATCCGCCACCCTGGTAAACACACCGCCGTCCTGCGGCTGGTGCTGAAGCAGGCCGCATTCCACCAGGCTCAGGGCGTCCTCACCCGCAACGATGATGTGATCCGTCAGCATCACGTCCAGGCTATGCAAAATCTGCCCGAGCGAGGCCGTCATATCCAGATCGGCCTGAGAAGGCACCACCGATCCGCCGGGATGGTTGTGGCACAGAATCACGGCATGTGCATTGGCGCGCAGCGCAGCCTCCGCCACCATGCGGGGATAGGCATGCACCTCGTTCAGCGATCCTCTGGCGATCAGCACGCTGTGCACAACCTCCATCTGCGCGTTGAGGCATACCAGATACAGCTGTTCCTGCCTCAGGCCCGCCAGCAGACCCATGCAGTGTCTTTTGGCCTCTGCACGGTTGCGCAGCATTTTCTTCTGCGCGCTGCGGCTTTTTTCCAGTCTGCGGTCCACATGCCCCAGCAGACTCAGAAGCACCGCGGCATTTTCGCCGATGCCCTCCACCTTCATCAAATCCTTCACATCCGCCTCCAGCACTGCATGCAGCGATCCGAAGGTGTCCATCAGCCGGTGCGCCAGCGGATTGACATTGATTCGCGGAATGGCGTAATACAAAATCAGTTCCAGCGCCTCATGGTCTGCAAAGCCCTCCAGCCCCTGCGCCTGAAAGCGTTCGCGCACACGCTGGCGGTGGCCCTGATGTTCGCCGGTCATGGTGGTCTCACCTCCGTAACGGATGTTCTTTCTCAGTATAGCATATTTGTGTCTTCGCCGCAAACCGTGCGTTTGTAACAAGTATCCAGTAAAAAACTGTTCTCAGGGGCTTTTCTGGAAGGGGTTCCTGTTGTATAATATTGTTGGCTTAACAGGCGTCGTTTTTGAAGTTTGATACAGATGGGAGGGGGACGCTGTGCAGGCGCTCGTGGCAGAGATCCGCAACTTGCTGTGGAATGTTTTCAACCGTCCCACCATTGCCGATATTCTGGATATTCTGATCGTGGCTTTTTTGCTGTACGAGCTTTTGATGCTCACCCGTGAAACCCGCGCCAGCGCGGTTCTCAAGGGTCTGGTCATGCTGGTGCTGGCCTCGTGGTTTTCCGATCTTCTGGGTCTGACAGCCCTCAACTGGGTGCTGCTCAATGTGGTCAACAACGGTGCGGTCGTGCTTGTGATTCTGTTCCAGCCGGAGCTTCGCAAAGCGCTGGAGCAGATCGGCAGCGGCACCATCCACAAGAGCGGACGCAGGAACGAAGAGGCCAGCCAGAACGTGGTGGACGAGCTGATCGCCTGCCTGCTCAAGCTGAGCCGCCGCCGCGTGGGCGCGCTGATCGTGCTGGAGCAGAAGATCGGCCTCAAGGACGTGGTGGAAACCGGCACCGCGCTCAACTCCGATATTTCCGCTGCTCTGCTTGAAAATATTTTTGAACCCAACACGCCTCTGCATGACGGCGCGGTGGTGATCCGCGACAATCACATCATGGCTGCCGCCTGCATCCTGTCCCTGAGCGAAGGCAAGGGCATCAGCCGCGAACTGGGCACCCGTCACCGCGCGGCGCTGGGCATTACCGAAACCACGGACGCCATTTCCCTGATCGTGAGCGAAGAGACCGGCATCATTTCCATGGCGCGCGGCGGCAGGCTGACCCGCCATCTGGACCGTGCGGCGCTGGAAGAGATCCTCAATCCCCTCTACCTGCAGCAGGAAACCAGCCTGTGGGCCTCCCTGATGGATAAGACCAGACGCCGGAAAGGAGGCGCGGCATGAATACCGGCATCGAACAAAACACCCGGAAAGACAGATGGTTCGGGCGTATGCTGAAAGCCATCGTAAGCAACTGGCCGTGGAAGCTTCTTTCGCTGCTGCTGGCCGTATGCCTGTGGGCGGGACTGATCACGCAGGATCCCACCCTCACCCGAGAGCGCGTATTTTCTGATGCCTCCGTGAGCATCACCGGCGCGGAAACGCTGCGCCGCAACGGCATGATCGTGGTCAGCGGTCTGGAGGACGACAAGCTGAACGCCCGTCTGCGCGTGGATGTGCCGCAGCGCGAGTACAATACCGTAGCCGCCTCCAATTACAATCCCCGTGTGGAGCTTTCCCGCGTTACCGAACCGGGCGCGCAGCAGATTCGGCTGTATGCCACCTCCTCCACCGCCTACGGCAGCGTACAGGATATCTACCCCGTTACGCTGGACATTGTGGTGGATGAATATGTAACCAATTACCGTATTCCCGTATCCGTCAACGTTATTGGTGAATATCCCGAGGGCTTCTACGGCGGCGCCTTTACCCGCGACCCTTCTCTGGTTGCGCTCAGCGGTCCCAAAACGCTGGTGGATCAGGTGGCGCGTGTCTATGTGGACTACGACGCGTCCATCCTCCAGGGCGAAGCCGGTGAAGTGGCCACCGCCCTGCCCATGCGCTTTGTGACCCGCGAGGGTGAGGAAATCGTGAGCGATCTGCTGGAGGTAACCTCCTCCGGCGTGGTGCTTCGCTCCATTATCGTCGAACAGGATCTGTATCCGATCCGCACGCTGCCCGTATCCCAGCTGGATATCATCAGCGGCGAACCCGCCCGCGGCTACCGCGTGACCGGTACGGAGATCTCCCCCACCACGCTGCGTGCAGCCGGCAGCGAGGAGATCATCAGCGATATCGCCAGCCTGTTTGTGGAAAGCGCCGTGGACGTGACCGGCGCGAAGGAAACGTTTACCGCCACACTGCGCGTTAAAAAGCCCAGCGAGCTGGCCTACCTGAACTCCACCAACGTGAATGTGACCGTAACTGTGGAGCCTGTCATCATTTCCAGCAGCCTGCCCTCTGTAAAGGTTCGCGCACGCGGCACAGCCAGCGGGCAAAGCGTCAGTCTGGGAACCAGCAGCCTGTCAGCGGTTGTGACCGGTCCGCAGCTGACGGTGGAAAGCCTGCGCGCCTCCGATGTGACTGCCTATGTGGACGTAAGCGGTCTGGCTGCCGGTGAATACATTCTGCCCCTGCAGTTCCATGCAGAGGATCAGGACATGAGCCTGCTTACGTTTGAGGGTACGCCCTCCAGCGTTACGGTAACGGTTTTCGAAAACTGACCCTTGAAAGGAGCCGGACATGAACGGCTTTGTCAACACCCTCCTTTCTGTTGCGCTCAGCTGGATCCGCGCGCTGATCAGCCATCTCTGGAGCCTGCTCAACAGCGAGAACGGCGGCGTTTTCTTCCGGTTTTTCAGCGCGCACTGGCTGACGATCGTTATCTGCCTGTGCGTCGTCTGTATGCTGGTGGATCTGATCGTGTACTTTTTCCGCTGGCGGCCCGACTATGTGTGGGCCGCCAAATGGCGCCGCCTGCGCCGCAAACGCCCCAGCCGTGCCGAAGAGCCGGAGGAGGACATGCAGCCGCAGGAGGCGTTTTCCACTTATCAGCATCCTGCGCCCAGCGCCCCCGCATCCGCCTACGCGCCCCTGCAGGCATCTGCCGCCTATGCGCCCGTTCATCAGCCTACGCAGGTTTGGAAGCCCGTGCAGGAGGAAGCGGAGGAGCCGTTCTTTGATGACGCCGCGCTGTGGGAAACGGAAGAACCCATGGATCTGGAATGGGAACAGCAGGAAGAACCCGCTTTCGGTTCGCCCCGGCCTGAACCCCTTGCCTATTTCCGCGATATGCAGGCCGGTTTTGCGCCGCCTGTGCCGCCCGAACAGCTTTATGCGCCGCCTGCCCGTCAGGAACCGGAAGTGCCGGCCGTCCATCCCGGTCTGGATGTGGAAACGTTCCGCCAGACCATTGGTCTGGACGAACCTGCCGAAACTGCCGCCGGCCCCGTGGTGCGCGCCCAGGCTTTCCGGCCCTTCACAGCCGTTGCGGAGCCAGAGCCTGAAAAGCCGCATGGCGCGCTGCACCGTTTTGCGCGGAAAGCGCGCGACCTAATGGCGCTGGATGATGAACAGAAGTCCATCCGCGATCTGCAGTCCAGCGTGCATGTTTCCAAAGCGTTCCATGAACCGGTCTATCCGCAATCATTCCGTCACGACGAGGAATAAGTATGATGAATCATCCCCTTCCCAAAGCTTTTGCCGACCGCATGCGCGCCCAGCTGGGCAGCGAGGCGGACGCCTATTTTGCCGCGCTGGACGAAAACTACCAGCGCGGTATTCGTATGAATCCCCGCAAACCCTTTGATCCCGCTTTGGCAGAGGGCGTGCTGGAAAGCGTGCCGTGGAACAGCCGGCACGGACATTACCTGACCATGGACAGCGCAGCGGGACTGGATCCCCTGCATGAGGCGGGCGCGTACTACATTCAGGAGCCCAGCGCCATGGCGCCGGTCGCGCTGCTCAGCCCCCAGCCCGGCGAACGGGTGCTGGATCTGTGCGCCGCACCCGGCGGCAAAACCACGCAGATCGCCGACGCTTTGGGCGGCGAAGGGCTGATCGTTTGCAACGAACCTGTGTCCAGCCGCGCCAAAATTCTCAGCCGCAATGTGGAGCGCATGGGCGTTTCCAATGCGCTGGTGGTAAGCGCCGAACCCGAAAAGCTGGCGCCCGTCTGGCCGGAAGCCTTTGACGCCGTTCTGGTGGACGCTCCCTGCAGCGGCGAGGGCATGTTCCGCCGCCATCCCGAAACGCGCGATGAATGGAACGAATCCTCCCCCGAGGGCTGCGCCGTGCGCCAGAAGCGCATTCTGGCCTGCGCCGTGCAGATGCTGCGCCCCGGCGGAAGGCTGGCCTACAGCACCTGTACGCTCAATCACGAAGAAAACGAAAATGTGGTGGCGTGGCTGCTGAATGAGTTCCCCGAACTGGAATGCGTGCCCTTCTCCATGCCCGTCAACGACAGCGTGCTGGATGCGCCGGATGGCATGGCGCATCTCTATCCGCACCGGCTGCGCGGTGAAGGCCATTTTGCGGCGCTTCTGCGCAAAAAAGGTGATGCGGCCTCCGATCTGTTCGCGCCTGCATCCACCCGTCTTTCCGCGCCTCAGAAGCCGCTTCTGGCTGCCTATGAGGCCTTCGTCAGGCCCTTCCCCGGCCTGCCCCGCGCCAATGCGCAGCTGGGCGACGCGCTGCTTTCCGCGCCCGATCTGCCGCCGCTCAAAGGCATTAAAGTGCTGCGCGCGGGTGTTCAGCTGGGCATTCTGAAAGGCAAGGTATTTGCGCCGGATCATGCGCTTGCCATGGCGCTTCCGCTGGATAACGCCATACCAACGGTTTCACTCTCCCGCGAGGATGCGCTCCTGTATCAGTCCGGCGAAACGCTGCCCTGTTCCGACGAGGTAGCGGGGTACGTGCTGCCTGCCTATGCAGGGCTTCCGCTTGGCTTTGCCAAGGCCAGCGGCGGACAGCTGAAAAACCATTATCCCAAGGGACTGCGCAGGTAACGCAGTCCCTTCAGGCCGTCGAAAAAGCTCGCTGACGCGATCTTTTCCGCCGAAGAATGCACCGTTTGCCTACTCGCCTGACGGCTCGCCGGGCGGCAAACGGTGTAAGGAAAGCCTTGCTGCGCAAGGCTTCCGAAGCTGACGCACATG
>JAFYQB010000067.1 GCA_017547285.1 Clostridia bacterium | reverse complement strand
GCCGCAGCCCTCCGACTCTTGTTCCGAAGCTGACGACATGTGCGTCAGCTTCGGAAGCCTTGCGCAGCAAGGCTTTCCTTACACCGTTTGCCGCCCGGCGAGCCGTCAGGCGAGTAGGCAAACGGTGCATTCTTCGGCGGTAAAGATCGCGTCAGCGAGCTTTTCCGACGGCCTGAAACCGCCAGCGTTTCTGCTGGCGGTTTTTTACTGTCAAATTGAAATTTTCAAAATCCATTGAATTCCCATTGCCGTTATGCTACAATGCCAGCAACAACCCTATTACTACGCACAAAAGGGGAACCTCATATGTGGAAGTCTCATTATCTGGCTTTCAAGGCGTCCTTTACAGATATCTTCAACACCCGGGATGATGACGCCAGAGGACGCGTCATACAGTTGTTCTGCAATCTGATGGCTTCCTTCTATAATGTATTTATCACCGGTATTTTTTATACCGGTTTTTTGACCATGTACGGGATCAGCATCACCGGCGCGGGCATTGTTACTTTCATTCCGCCCATCGCCAGTGTGTTCAGTGTTTTTTCATCCAAAATCCTTTCACGCTTCAAGCGGCGAAAACCCATTCTGATCGCGGCCAAGATTTACTTCTACTCCATGTATATTCTGGCCACCAACATTATGCCGCAGCTGGTTACCGACCCGGATGCGCGTCTGATGTGGTTTGTGATCATCCTGTTCCTGGCCTACGCCATTTATGCTCCGTTCGGGCCGGGATTTACCGTGTGGTTCTACCGCTTTTATCCGCAGGATAACGCACGGCGTACGCGCTATATCTCCTTCCTGCAGATCTTCTCTTCCATCATGTCTACGCTGATTTTGCTGATTTCCAGTGTGGTCACAGACGCTGTTTCCGGTTCTCCTTACCAGACTACCATTATTCTGGCGCTGCGTTATCTGGCATTTGTGCTGGTGATCATTGAAATCATTGTACAGGTGCGTGCCAAAGAATATCCCACTGAGGAAGGCAGTAATCCCAGCCTCAAGGAGATTTTTACCGTACCGCTCAAGTACCGCAAGTTCATGGCCTGCATGCTCATGCAGTTTGCGTGGAACTACATTGCCAACCTCAACAACGGCCTGTGGAACTACTATCTGCTCAACCACATGAACTTCTCCTACACGCTGATCAATGTGATGTCATCGCTGTACACGGTGATGCTTATCAGCCTGACCTCGCCGTGGCAGAAGGTACTGCGCCGCTATTCGTGGATGAAGACCTTCGGCATTGCGGTTTTGTGGTGGGTACCCACGGAAGTTGTCTTCTTTATGATGACGCCCAACCGCCCGTGGATCTTCATTCCCATGTGCCTGGTACAGCATGCGCTGAGCGTTGGTCTGAACCTTTCCTACGCCAACATTCTCTACACCAATCTGCCGCAGGAGAACTCCACCAGCTGCATTGCCTTTAACACCATCGGGTGCAACCTGTTTGCTTTCCTTGGCCTAATCACTGGTACGGCGGTCAGCGGCATCAGCGGCGATAACACCATGCCCTTCCTGGGTATGCAGGTATACAGCGTGCAGTTTACCACGCTGATGCGCGCGGGCACCATGCTGATCATGGGCATCATTCTGGTCAAGTTCTGGCGAGCTTTTACCCGCGATGATGAAATTGAGGAAATTGAGCGGGATGAGAAAACGCGCCTCGAACTGAAGGCCAAGAATCTCAACCGTCCCAAATACCGTCTGCGGCTGCCAGGTTTCAAGCGCGGATAAATGCCAAAAGGCTCCTGAGTTGATACTCAGGAGCCTTTTGGGTGTATCTGCTTCAGCGCTTCATATGTTCCATCGTCTTCTTCACTGCATCTGCCAGTTCGACCGTACCAACGCCGAAAATGGTGGTATCCAGCAGCCCATTGATGGGCTTTGTCCATTTCTCCCCCACCGCGGCAGAACCATCGCGCATGCCCAGAACGGACCCAACGGTCGCGCCGTTGCAGTCGGTATCGAAACAGGTCTCCACCGCCATGCAGATGGACCTGCTGTAATCGCCCTCACCGTACAAAAGCGCCATTGCTACAATCATGGCATTGGAAATGGTGTGACACCAGCCATGGCTGGTGTTCTCGTCCCAGTCGGTATGGATCATCTCGTGGCACGCACGCTGCGCCAACCCGCCGCGCCAGCCATCCACCACTTTCATTACGGCTTCAAACAGACGGCTGGTCCTGGGGATCTGCGCCAGACCGGCCAGAATGATCTTTTCGGCATTGCTTTCCACAGCCGCCTGCGCGATCATGGCGGCGGCAAACATTTCGCCATAGATACCGTTCTTCACATGGGAGATGGACGCGTCACGCCACGCCATTTCAGCTGCTGCTTCAGGATCGCCGGGGTTGATGTACCCGAAATAGTCGCCGCGAATCTGTGCGCCGATCCATTCCCGGTACGGATTCTGCCATGCTGCTGAATCCGGCGGACGGTATCCTTTGACAAAGTTACAGAATGCTACGCGTTCGGCAGTGCAGTAAGCGTTCTTGGGCTGCAGATCCAGCCACGCCCTTGCAACATCGTCGGACGTAAAATCACGGCCGTATTGATCCACCACCAGCTGATACAGCACGGTATAGTTGGTATCATCATCCGAGGGCGCCCGTTCTACCAGATCCGCCCAGCACTGACGGTGCGGTTCGGTAAAAAAGCTGTTTTCCGCCTTGCGCTGATCTGAAAGATCACTGCTCGCAATATAGCGGTGCAGGGGCCAGTTTCCGCTTTCCTGAAGCAAAGGATACAGGTCTTTGCGGCGGATCCCCTCAATGGGCTTGCCCAGCAGGCAGCCGCAGGTGCGGCCCAGCCATGCGCCCAAAACCTTGTCTTCCAGCTTTTCTTTTGCAGGAAGCGCTGTCTGTGCCTGTTTCCACCCGGGCCGAAGCGCACGGATGGCTTCCAGATCATCCGGTTCGTTATAGGCATAATCCGCCCTTTGCGGCAGGGCGAGCTGTAAATCAAACAGCACATCCGCCATGCGCGATTTATACGGACTGGGCGGCATTTTCTGCACAGTTTCAAACAGTGCGCGATAGGCTTCGATGTCCTTGCCTTCCTCCAGGCACTGCCGATACTCCACCAACAATTCTTCCGAATAATCTTCCCAGTGACCCATGCGTCCGTATGCAATTTCCGGCTTGTGAATCATAGGCTTCCCTCCTTTGGGTAAAAGCGCAGTTCTCTGGGGCTATTATATCAGAAAAGCAACCAAAATGAAAACACCAAAAAACCGTTCCGGAATTTCCGGAACGGTTTTTGACTGCTGATGAATCAGTACTTGCGCTTGCGTGCAGCCTCAGCCTTCTTCTTACGCTTTACGCTGGGCTTCTCATAATGCTCACGCTTGCGAGCCTCTGCCAAAACACCTGTGCGAGCACATTGACGTTTGAACCGCTTCAGAGCGCTTTCCAGGGATTCGTTTTCGCGGATGCGTACCTCGGACACTGTTATCCCTCCCCTCGCTCATATCGCCTTTGCTCCTGAGGAGCATATAGCGAACATGTATATATTATAGCTCTTATTTGCCGTCTCGTCAACTATTATTTTTGATTTCAGGGCAAATTTCTTACAAAATTCTTACGCCATTTTTTCGCTCAGCTTTTCGCCGCCCAGCACATGGAAATGAATGTGCTTGACGGACTGACAGGCGTTCTCACCGCAGTTATTCACAATGCGGTATCCATCCTCGGTCAGACCCAGCAGATCCGCCACCCTGGCGCAGGTACGAATACAGGCAGCCAGCTCCTGATCGGTCAGATCCTCATTGTGAGCAGCGTCGGGGGTGTGCTTCTTGCTTACCACCAGCACGTGAACCCTGGCCTGGGGAGCGATATCGTGGAAGGCATAGGTAAATTCATCTTCATAAACCTTGTTGGACGGGATCTGACCCGCAATGATCTTACAGAACAGGCAATCGTTCATGGTTGTTCCTCCTTCTATGCTCATACGTTCTCGCCCGCCATGCCCTCTTCGGTCAGGGCCGTCAGGCGCACATGGCTTACGGTTCCGCTGGTTCCCTCCGGCAGTCGTACATGGATGTACTCAGGCGTATAGCCCACCATGCCGCCGTCCTTGTGCTTTTCTTCCACCAGCACAGGCACGGTTTTGCCAAGGAAACCTTCATAGTAGTTCTTTGCCAGCTCATCCCCCAGCGCGATCAGGCGATGCACGCGATCGGCCTTCACATGCTCGGGAATCTGATCCGGCATTTCTGCAGCAGGCGTGGTTTCGCGGGGACTGAAGGGGAACACATGCATACGGGCAAAGCCGACGGCCTTGCTGAATGCAAGCGTCTCTTCAAACTCCTCCTCCGTTTCGCCGGGGAAGCCCACAATCACGTCCGTGGTAAAGGCTGCAGTTGGCCACGCAGTGCGGATGCGCTCCACTGCCGCCATAAACTGCGTGGTGTTATAGCCTCGCTTCATGCGGCGCAGCACGCTGTCGCTGCCGGACTGCAAAGCCAGATGGAACTGCGGACAGAGCTCAGGCATATCTTTGAGCGCTTCCACAAACGTTTCGTTGGCCACACGCGGTTCCAGCGAGCCCAGACGGATGCGGGTAATTCCTTCCGCACAGGCAGCCTTCACAGCGTCCGCCAGAGAAGGACGGCCTTCCAGATCACGTCCGTAGCTGGTAAGATGAATACCCGTCAGCACCAGTTCCTGAAAACCAGCTTTCGCCAGTGCTTCCGCTTCCTCGCGAATGGCATCCAGCGGACGGGAACGAATGGTACCTCGCACGGAGGGAATGATGCAGTAGGTGCAGTGATTATCGCAGCCTTCCTGAATTTTCATCACAGCGCGGGTATGACCTTCGTGACTGTGGATGCTGAGCGGCTCATACGGCACGCCTTCCACATTCTCTACAGCCACAATCTGTGTCCCTTCTGCAACAGCCTTTTCCAGCAGCTCCACCACCTGTGCGCGGTACTGGTTACCCAGAATCAGCCTTGCGCCGGTATCACGCAGTTTTTCCCCCATACGCTGCGCCAGACAACCGGTCACAATCAGCTCTGCCTGCGGGTTTCTTCTGCGGCAGCGGCGGATGATCTGCATGCTCTTTTTATCACCCGTACCGGTTACAGTACAAGTGTTTACCACATAAACGTCTGCCGCAGCATTGGATTTTGCGGCAGTATAGCCATGCCGTTCAAACTGTTCCAGCATGGCCTGCGAATCATACTGATTCACCTTGCAGCCAAGGGTTGTAAAACTGACTGTTTTCATTGCAACCCTCCTCACATTTCACCAAGAGCTGTCCACAGCACGCTCAGAGCGCACAAACCGGCCGTTTCGGTGCGCAGGATACGGCGGCCAAGGGTTACGGCAACTGCGCCGTGTTCCTTCAGCTGCTCCCATTCACGCTGGCTGATGCCGCCCTCAGGGCCGATGACGATCATCACGCGCCTGGGCGCTCCATGGGCTGTAGTATACTTGTCCACCGCATGGCTCATGGGCAGGGAATGTTCTTCCTCCCATGCGACCAGCACCAGATCAAATTCATCCAGACGGTTCAGCGCCTTGGCAAACGAAATGGTGGATGCGATTTCCGGCACATGTGCACGGCCGCTCTGCTTGGCGGCTTCCAGCGCGATGCGGCTCAGGCGTTCGCGCTTTTTATCGGCCTTGTCCGCCTTATCGGCTTTGGCAACGCTGCGTTCCATTTCCACCGGCCACAATTCCCACATGCCCAGTTCTGTGCCCTTCTGGGCGATCAGTTCCAGCTTGTCCGCCTTTGGCAGGCCCTGAAACAGCACAGCCTGTGCAGGCGCCTCAGGAGATGGACACTGCGCGGTTACTTTCGCCGTGGTTTCCTTGGGATCCACGCTTTCCAGCACCGCTTCCCACAGGTTTTCATCATCCAGAAGGCGCACTTCCTCGCCGGGGCGCAAACGCAGCACCCTTGCGGCGTGCGCACTTTCCTCAGCGGAGAGCGTAACTGTTACGCCTGCATCGGCAATGGGTGTTTCCACATAAAAACGATGCATTACTTTCCCTCATTCTTGAGCGCCAGCGCCACCCATTCGCCCTTTTCAATGCGGTCAAACAGAGTATAACCGGCTTCGGTGGCAGCGTTCATCACGTCCTGCTCGCGCTCGCGGATGATGCCGGAGCAGATCAGCAGACGATCCTTTTCCAGATGACGGGTCAGAGGACCAGCCAGCATGCAGATGGCGTCCGCCACGATGTTGGCAACCGCCAGATCGCAGGGCATGGCCTCCGACTTGCACAGGTCGCCCACAACCACGCGCACCTGTTCCTTTACGCCGTTGAGCTCCACGTTTTCAATGGCAACCTTCACAGCGGAGGGGTCGATATCGATGGCCAGAATGTCCTTCGCGCCCAGACGAGCTGCCGCAATGGCCAGAATGCCGCTGCCGGTACCCACGTCCATCACGCGCATGCCGTCCTGCAGATGCTTTTCCAAAAGCTGCATGCACATGTTGGTTGTCTCATGCGTGCCGGTGCCGAACGCCATGCCGGGATCCAACTCGATGATCAGATCGTCCACCTGCGCTTCATAGGGCTCCCAGGTGGGCTTCACCACCAGATGGCTGCCGATACGGAAGGGCTTGTAATACTTCTTCCAGTTTTCGGACCAGTCTTCATCAGCCACGTTCTGCATATCCAGCTCCAGCGTGCCAAAATCAATGAATTCATCATTCTTCAGCTCGTTCAGACGCTGCTTGACATTGCTGATCACATCGGGGGTCTGTTCGTTGAGCTCAAACCAGCCCTTGACCAGTACGTCCTCCGGCATTTCTTCCAGCATCTTGGGATCATACAATTCCCAATAAACACCCGCCTTGCGGGGATCCGGTACATCGGTACGGTCGATGATTTCCGTACCGGTTGCACCCAGCATCATCAGTTCTTCGCTGATCAGATCGCTGCCGATGGTGGTGGTATGCACCACTGCTTCAACCCACTTCATATATTTTCCTCCGTTTCACAGAACGCCGAAAAGCGTGTGCGAAAATGCGACACGCTCCTCGACTCTTTAGTTAAAGATATCCTTCAGTTTTTCCGCAAAGCTCTTGCGGCCTTCGTATTCCTTGCCGCCCATGCTTTCATCAAGCTGACGCAGCAGATCCTTCTGCTTTTCGTTGAGCTTGCGGGGTACTTCCACATTCACCGTCAGGATCAGATCGCCTTTGATACCGTTTTTCAGGTTGGGGAAACCCTGACCCTTGATGCGGAACTGCGTACCGGTCTGCGTACCTTCCGGAATGCGCTGCTTGACAGGCTTTTCCAAAGTAGGCACATCGATTTCACAGCCCAGCGCAGCCTGCGTAATGGAGATCGGCATATCCAGCAGGATATTGCTGCCATCGCGCCTGAACAGCTTGTGCGGCTTGACTGTTACGGTGATATACAGATCACCCGCAGGGCCGCCGCGCATGCCGGGCTCGCCCTCGCCGCGCTTGACCATGCTCACGCCGTCCTGAATACCGGCAGGAATGCGCAGCTTGATATTGCGCTTACGGCGCACGCGGCCCGTGCCGCTGCAGCTGGAACACTTTTCCTTGATGATCTTGCCCTCACCGTTACAGGTGGGACAGGTGCGTACCGTGACCATGAAGCCACCGCCCGTGCGCACCTGACCGCTGCCCTTACAGGTAGGACAGGTCTGGGGCTGGGTACCGGGCTTTGCGCCGCTGCCGGAGCATTCATCGCACAGCTCGCTGCGGAAGAAATCAATGCTCTTTTCACAGCCGAAGGCTGCTTCTTCAAAAGTAATGCTGATACGGTGCTGCAGATCGTTGCCGGCTACCGGGCCGTTCCGGCGCGCGCCGCCGCCCATACCGCCGCCAAAGAAGCTGGAGAAAATATCCTCAAAGCCGCCCATACCGCCGAAACCGTTAAAGTCAAAACCGCCTGCGCCGCCCATATTCGGTCCATCAAAACCGAACTGGTCGTACTGCTGGCGCTTCTGCGCGTCGCTGAGCACTTCGTTGGCCTCATTCAGCTCCTTAAAGCGCTCCTCGGCCTCTTTGTCATCCGGATGCAGGTCAGGATGGCACTCCTTGGCCTTTCTGCGGTATGCGCTCTTGATCTCAGCATCCGTAGCGTCCTTCTTAACGCCCAGCACCTCATAATAATCGCGCTTAGCCAAAAGCTCACCTCTTCGATAGTAGGAGGACGCTGGGAGGCTCCGCCTCCCAGACCCTCTGGCTTAAGGGCTTCGCCCTTAAGAATCCCGTAACTGACCGCGTTACACGCGGTCAG
>JAFYQB010000066.1 GCA_017547285.1 Clostridia bacterium | reverse complement strand
TTAAGCGGGGTGCAGGGGCAGAGCCCCTGCCCGTTATCCCCTGCAAAACTGCGCGTACATCGCGTTGTGGAAACGGCGGCGGAACTGCGCCTGCAGAAGATTGTCGCGGGTGGGATGCACGCGGTTGGTCAGCAGAATCACATAGTAGCCGGTGGTGGGATCCACGCCGAAGGAAGTGCCGGTAAAGCCGGTATGACCGAAGGAACAGCCTGGCATCAGATCGCCCAGATAGTTGCACTCGGTGCCGCCAAGGTGGAAGCCGAGACCGCGGTGCACATCCTTGCCGGGGGTGTAGTTGGTGATGGCTTTATGGAGCATGGCAGAGGTCAGATAATCCTTGCCGCCGCAGGCCAGCATCTGGCAGAACTTGATCATGTCATGAATGTTGGTGAATACGCCTGCGTTGCCGGATACACCGTTCTGGAAACGCGCGTTTTCATCGTGCACAATGCCCACCCAGGCCTTGCCGGTAACGGGGCTGATTTCGGTCGCAGCAATGTTATCGCCGGTGGGGCAGTAGCAGGTATTGGTCATGCCAAGAGGGCCAAAGACCATTTCCTGCGCCAGTTCGTTGAGCGGTTTGCCGCCAACTTTCTCCAGAATCTTGGTCAGGGTAATGTAACCCATGCAGCTGTAGGCCGGGCCGCCGCCGGGGGCATAATCCAGCGGTTTTTCCATCAGCACTTTCAGAACGTCGGCAGGCGTCTCGCACAGGTCCTCCAGCCAGAAGGCGGGATTGAAGCCTGCTGTGTGGGTCATGAGCTGAAAAATGGTGATTTCTTTTTTGTCTTCGGGAGCATCAGGCACAAAATGACCGATGGTGTCGTACAGCGCAATCTTGCCGCTTTCGATCATCTTGAAAGCGATCATGGTGGGGCCAAGTACCTTGCTGACGGAAGCCATATCATAGCGGGTATCCAGATTGACGGCAGGACCGTCCATGCTCAAAACGCCCGCACAGCCAACAGCCAGCAGTTCATCGCCTTTGCCGACCGCTGCTACGCCGCCGGGGAAGCAGCCGTTCTGTACGCCTTCTTCCAGCATGGAAACCAGCAGCTTTTGCATGTTTTCGTTCATATGGTTGAAACTCCTTTCGTTCAGGCAGCTTTCATCTGGTGCTTTTCAAACCACTTGTCGCCGCGTACGCGTCTGCGCAGCACAATGGCGCGCAGCAGCATTTCAAGACTCATTGCCAGCCAAATGCCGGGTACGCCGATGCCCAATACAATGGTCAGCGTGTAGCCAACTGCAATTCGACCGATAAACAACGTGGACACGGATACGATGCTGGGATAAACCACATCGCCCGCAGAACGAAGCGCAGAAGGAATAATATTGGAGTCGCAGCCGAAGATCGCAAGGCTGACGCCGCCGATGATCAGACTGGTCAGGATGATGGGCTTGGCAGCTTCGGAGGGTGCATAGAGCAGGAACCACAGAGGCATGAGCGCAAGGTAGAGAAGTGTGGTGCCTGTTACAACGAAACGGCCGGCCTGAATGATTTTGAGGCAGTATTTGCGCGCCAGCTGATACTGCCGCGCGCCCACGCACTGGCCGCATACGGTAGCAGCCAGCGAGATCATGGCGTTGCTGGTGGAACAGAACAGGTTGAAAATAGCGGCAACCACGCCCTGCGCAGCCATTTCCATGGTGGTCAGACGGGCCAGATACACCTGCACCAGCAGCATGCCGCCCTGCAGAAGCAACGATTCGTACGCAATGGGCACACCCAGATGGATGATTTCGGAAACCATGGCTTTGGAGAATGCGAAAAGCTTGCGCAGCTGCACGTGGAATTCATTATGAATCCAGAACATCCACACAAGAGCAACAACCATGCCCAGCAAACGCGCCACGATCAGGCTCCAGCCTGCGCCATCCACGCCCAGCTGCATGCCGTTGATGAACACAAAGCTGAAAATCAGATGTGCGCCATTGATGATGATGGTGAGAAACAGGGAGGATTTGGTATCGCCAACGCTGCGGAAAGCGGCAAAGATGGCGTTAAAAACGGCATAGGGAGGCAGGGACAGGCAGACCAGGCGCAGATAGCGCACAGAGTATTCCGTCAGCAGCGGTTCTACAGAGGGATAAAGCACGCGCACCAGCGGTTCACCCACCATAAACAGCAGCGCAGAAACAGCCAGAGAGACCAGAGCGCTGATGGAAACGGTATGGCAGATGGCGCTTCGCAGTGTATCCATGTTGTGACTGCCCTTGGCGCGGGCTACCACAATGGAGCCGCCGGTGCCAAGCGCAATAAAGGTAAGGCTGACCAGCACATTGATGGTACCCACCATGTTGACTGCGGCCATGGCAGCCTCGCCTACAGAAGAAACCATGGAGGAAGACAGTACGCCGATGATCATGATGCTGAAAGAATCCATGATCAGGGTAACGAGCATGCCGGCAAGCTGACGGAAGGTAAAATGTTCAGAAGTAAAGGAAGCTTCCAGCCAGCGATTCAGCTTTTGGAACATAACAGGTATCACTCCGGTTGCATAAAAATAAGTGCGCAGAAGTATCTACAGTATATGCCTATTCGCCGTTTTTTGCAATCAAAACCTATGAAAAACGCCGCCGTCAGCGTTTTCGTCTGACGGCGGCAATACGGGTGGTGGGAAAGCGTTTTTTTCGCTTCCTTCAATCCTTCTTATCCTTCTTGAACAGGTATTCGTCTACCTTGTCCTTGATCTCATCGGCGATCTTGCGCTCGATGGGGAACACAGCGGCGCTGTCCACGCGCTTGGTCAGGTACAGGGCCTGCTGCAGGGTGATATCCAGCGCGCGCTCATCCAGGTAGTTGCTCTTGAGGTTGTCGCGGCGGTCGTGAATGTAGCCCGCGCCCTGCGTGCCGAAGCGGCACAGGTTGACGGCGGGAACGCCCTTGTCGGCAAAGGGTACGCAGTCGCTGGAGTAGATATCCAGCTTGGTTTCGCAGGCCACGCCCAGCTCGCGCATCAGAGCGTCCACATAGCCCACAGCGCCTTCGGTGGCCAGCACGGGCGCAATGTTCGTACCAAGGGTAGCGGCGGCAACGTCAATGTTGATCATCAGCACATGCTTATCCAGCTCATCTTCGTGAGCGGCAACCCATGCCTTGGAACCCAGCAAGCCCTGTTCCTCAGAGCCGTACCAGTTAAACTTGAGGGTGCGGGCAGGCTTATACTCGCTGAAATAGCGCAGCAGCTCCATCAGGATCACGCTGCCGGACATGTTGTCGTACACGCCGGTGGAGAAATGCACGCTGTCGTAGTGCGCGCCGAAGGAGATGATTTCGTCGGGATACTGGGTGCCCTCGATCACAGCGCAAACGTTCTGGCTGGTGGCATCGTAGTTTTCGCCCTTGAACTCCACGTGCACCTTCCTGGCGCCGCGGCGAACCATTTCGGCAGCGTCGGCGGCGCGCATGTTCAGCGCCACGCAGTCGCCGTGGGCGTCGGTGAGTACTTCGCGCAGCTTGCGGATATCGCAGTCGGTGTCGCTCAGACGATCAATGGTGGAGCCGGAGAAAGTGAGGATGCCCGCCACTTCGGCCTTCTGCAGTTTTTCGTAATCCTTCTTGCGCAGACGGCCGTTGATCAGCACCACCTTGCCCTTCACGTTCTTCAGGTGCACGGGGCTCACATTCTCGGCATAGTAGAATTCTGCGTCCAGACCGCCTTCGGGGGTATTGAGGCCGCGCTCGTAGCCGGTCACTTCGTATTCTTTTACATAGGGCTCGGTCACAACCAGCTTGGCGTGATCCACGCGGCCGGCCTTGACGGTAAATTCTTCGATGTGCGCTTCTGCGCCGGTGGACTGGGCTTCGGCCAGCAGGCGCTGTGCGGCAGTCTTTTCGGCCTCGGTGCCGCTTACGCGAACATAGGCCAGTTCCTTCAGCAGGGCAAATGCACGATGGGCAGATACTTTCATTGGGAAAAACTCCTTCCGTATATTCAAATATGAATTGAAATCATTATAGCACATTTGAGGGTGGATGTCACCCGTCAGAAAACAGGCAATTCTCCATGGGAATAGGCGAACAGGCCGACTGCATCGGCTCCGCTCTGTCGGGAGCACTGCGCCGTTTTGTGTACGCGGTCATCATCCAGCTGCAGAATGGGCCAGAGCTGCTGCGTGGGACAGTTCTCACGCGCCTTGGCAACTTCAAGCCCCACCCATTCAGGTTCAAAACCACCGTGGAGCAATTCGTCCGGCGTTTTGGTTACGCTAAAAGCAGGATCAGCGCCGCAGGCATTCAGGAAAGCCTGCGTGTCTTTGCCAAACCCTTCCACCAAGGCCGCCCATTCGTGACCGAGGCAGGCCACGCCGTACTGCTGGTGATAATCACGGTACAGCATGTGGGAAACCACATCCAGCGAGCGGCAGGCGACAGGCGTCTGACCCACAAACAGGCCCAGAGACGGCGCAAAGATAAAGGCGCCAGCGATCAGGCCGCTGCGCAGATTATGAACCTTTGCAGCAAAACGATCCATATAATCCTGCACCGTTTTTTCGCGGAAGGAAAGCCACTGCCTTAGCAGAACTTCATCGCCCGGCTGAGGACTGCGCTTCTGCATCAGCCGTCCGACGGTTTCACGGATGCTTTCGGCATCCAGCCCCATGTCCTGCATGGCCTGCATGCAGCGCGGGCAGAAGCAGGTGAAGAAAGGTTCGATACCTTCCACGGAAGCAAAAGAAGCAAAACGTGCGCCATCCACCAGAATACCGCGCACGGTGGGCAGCTGGGCAGCCTTTTCCAATATGGCGTTCAGATGTTTTTCGGCATTCTCCAAATCATTCGGACAGCCGGAGTTGAACCAGCGGCGCGGCATATGGAAGGCATCCTCGGCCAAACGTGCCGAGTCTTTCGGTACGCCGTAAGCGCCAAAGCACAGATAAAGTTCAATGCCTTCTGCATCCAGCGCACCGGCAACTTCAGTACTTGCACCGCCCAGTACAACAGCATCATAACCGCGTTCGCGGATCATACGGGCAGAATCTGCCGGATGGTTAGTATCCATACCAAACACAAAGTTTTTCATGTATCTCTTCCTTTCTGGACTGCTAAGCTGATGATACCACAAGTGTGGCACGAAAACAAGCAAGGCGGTTGCAGGAGAGACGCAGTTGTGTTATCATTGGAAGCAATGGGGAGGAATGAAAATGCACAGTATTCGTATTGTGGTTGTTCCAGACTGCAAGATGGTTTCCTCCATGGTCGGCATGTTTGGCGATCCCGCCTTTGATGCGTTTATACCGTGGCTGGACAGCCAGCCGCGGAGCATTTATCCCAAGGATTATCTGATGTGTGATCAGAAGGGGTTCCGCTGGCTGTACCTGTACGAAGAAGGTATGGACGTACCTGAACCGTTCAGTGTGATTGATTTCAAGGGCGGGCTGTACGCTGTGGCGACGGATATCGACCAGCAGACGGACAAGCAGGCTATGGATGCAGAAGTAGAGGCGTTTCTGGTGCAGAATGGCCTCATGCGTGACGCAGATCGCCCTGAACTGGGCAATATCATTACCCCGCCGGAGGCAAAGGCCATTCTTGGCTATGAACAGATGGACTATTATTATCCCATAAAGGGCAGATAACAGGAGGAAGACAACGATGGTACGTTTGGAACTGCGAAATGCAAGCGGCGAAGTGCTGGCTCAGGCCGAACACACTCAGGAGGCAATGCTGTGCGCCTATCGTGTATATGAAGAAGGAGATCAGATCATCGTATCCTGCGATGAAGCGACTCATCTCTGGGTGCAGATGGACGAGACCATTCCCGCAGGTGAAGTATATATTCCCCAGGGAAGCATGACCTGGACGGTTCCCTTTGGCGAGCACCGCCGCGCTTACAGCCCTGCTGCTTTTGTAGGCGGCCGTCACATCGCCTATGCCCGTCCGATGACGGCGGAAGAAGTGGCCGTACGCCGCAATGTGGCCGGCAATCCTGCCGACCTGCGCGGCGATACCGATTTCTATCCTCATGCCACCGCTAACGTGGAAACCCGCGGCGAATCCGTTTTTGCGGCCCGCAACGTGATTGACGGTCTGCGTCACAACATCAGCCACGGCGACTGGCCCTATCAGAGCTGGGGCATCGGTGCGCGTGAAGATGCATGGCTGAATGTGGATTTTGGCCGCGAGGTGATTGTGGATGAAATGGCGCTTACCCTGCGCGCAGACTTCCCGCACGACGCTTACTGGACCAATGGTCATGTGGTGCTGTCCGACGGCACGGAAGTGGCCTACGATCTGGAAAAGACCGGCGACCGCCAGTACATCAAACTGGGCGAGCACAAGGTAACCTGGATGCGTCTGGAACGCATGATCAAGAGCTACGATCCCTCTGCTTTCCCGTCTCTAAGCGAATGGGAAATCTTTGGACATGATGCATAATCCAAAAGAAGCAGTGCAGGCAAAAGCCTGCACTGCTTCTTTATTATGTGGGCAATTCTTCCGCAAAGTGGCTTTCATAACCGTTTTGGATTAAAAGGGCGAACGCACGATCCAGTTTTTCCTCAAAATTGGGCTGATATTGATAGTAATCCGGATAGAAATATTGCTCATGGATCATTACGCGAAGGTGGTCGCGATGCAAAAGCGCCTGCAGACGGCCAAGCATTTCTTCCAAAGGATAAAGATTCAAAATTACATCAATCGAATAGAAATTCATGTCATGGCAGCGAACGATTTCCCCCTTGCGCAAAACGCTGCAAGCCGTTTCGGGCAGGGAATAGGAGGAACGGGGGCTTTCCGTCGTGCCAAACAGACCAAGCAAACCCTGCACGCCCAAATCACGAAGGGCACGAAGGCCTTCTTCTGTGGTTCGGCAATAATGAACGGTGGTGGTTCTGGCCAGACTTTCATTTCCGGCAAAGCGCAGGATCTGCCGGTGCACGGCTGCGCAGTCCTCATACACTTCCTGATAAGCGGAAAATTGATAGGGCTTATCGTTTTCCAGCCGGGAATGAAAGGACAATTTCAGCCAATCCGCGTTTTCGCGCCATTCCTGCCGGAAACGGTCGGTCATTTGGGAAAGATCAAAACCCGGCATTTCAAAAAACAGATTCAGCTGTATCTTTAAACCGTACTTTTCATGCAGCCGTTTATACATGGCAAGATAAGGATGCTCAAACAGACTTGCCTGATTTCTGTTGGAAAGATCCCGAAAAAAGCGGATGTTATCGTCTACAGTAAAGCAGAATGTCTTCATCATCTTCTCTACCCCATTCTGACGGCTGTTCAAATTTTCTGCTCGATTCCGTATTCTTTCCAGATGCCGCCATACATGTGAGACAGACGCTCATAGGTGGTTTCCACCGTATAGCCGTCCAGCCGCCTGGTGCCGTAGGTGTTGGCTTTGTCGGCGTCCGGCATCATTTTGTAGGTGATGGCTACGCGGGCGGGGGAGTTGACGGTGGGAAGCCAGAAGGCATCGCCCTCGCACAGGCGTTCCACAGCGCGTTTGGCATGCTCGTACACCTTCTGGTTGCCCATCTGCGGCGACAGGCACAATGCGCTCTGGCGGCCAAGCCCCTGTTTGACCATGGCAGTTTCCACGCCGGGCAGCCAAGCGGCAGCTTCTTCGCAGAGCTTGTCATCGCCGCTGACCATGACCACTGGTACACCGGATTCGGATGCGATTTCCGCATCAATGCCCAATTCACCGTAGGGCTTTTCATTTACACAGAATTTGTGCCATGCCTTGCTGGTCATGGTGTGTTCCAGATTGGCGCACAGCGTTCCGGCCATGGCATGATAACCCAGCAGGAACATGCCGTTTACCTGCTCATCCAGAAACGGGAAACGGGGCTGATGCGGCGTGCCTGCCAGCAGTTTGGCGCGGGGATCCAGCTCTTCCACCAGCAGGTTGCCGGAGGCGGAATGTACATCGGCCACGATTACCTCGTCCGCGCCGCCGTCAAACGCGCCGCGAACAGCGGCATTTACATCTGCTGTCATCAGCCTTTGACCCGCAGGATAGAGGCGTTCCGTGCGAAGTACGTATTCGTGGCTGTTGATGCCGCTGATTCCTTCCATGTCCACAGCAATATAGATTTTCATATTCGTTTTCTCCTTAGGGGTGATGTCTTTATTATACAGCTTAAAAGATGGGGATTTCAATATTGTCAGTGTCAAAATCACTATGGTATACTGATTTCAGCAACCATGTTTTCCGTGCAGAAAAGGTGAAACAAATGCTTTATCAGAAACAGATCAATACAAGGTATGAGGCAGATATTCTGGTGGCGGGCGGCGGTGCGGCTGGTGTAACAGCAGCTGTTGCAGCGGCGCGTCAGGGCAAAAAGGTGCTTCTGTGCGAAGCAGGCGGGTGTCTGGGCGGCGCAGGAACCAGCGGCATGGTGCCCAGCTTTGCGCCGTTCTGGGATGGCGAAAACATGCTGTGTTCCGGTATCGGCCTTGAGATTCGCAAAAATATTTCCAAACATGTCCCTTTGGAGCAGTACTGGACGCCGGTGGACCCTGAAGAGCTTAAACGGGAATACGACCGTATCCTTTGCGAGGCGGGCGTGAAGTTTTTGTTCTTTACCACTTTGTGCGATGTGGTGACCAGCGGCGATCATATCGAATATGCGCTGTTTACGTCAGAGGGCGGCTTGTTTGCCGTGAAAGCCAAAATCTATGTGGACTGCACCGGAAACGGCAGCCTGATTGCACTGGCGGGGGGCAGGTGCGAAGTGGGCGATGAAAACGGCAATGTAATGCCGCCCACTCTGTGTTCCAGCTGGGGCGGCATTGATGAGAAGCGTTATCAGGGCGTGGATTCTGCTGTGCTGGAACAGGCGATCCGTGACGGCGTGTTCACCTATGAGGATCGTCACTTGTCCGGCTTTGGCGTTCGTCCCGGCGGATACGCGGGCGGCAACATCGGCCATATCTTTGATACCGATCCGCTGAGTCCGGAAAGCGTGACAGCCGCTATGGTATGGGGCCGCAGATCCATGCTGGAATATATTCGCTTCTACAACCACTATGTTCCCGGCTGTGAAAACGCCGCGCTTGTCGGTACTGCCAGTATGCTTGGCATCCGTGAATCCCGGAGGATTGTGTGCGATTACATGCTGAACGTGAATGATTTTCTTATTCGGGCAAACTTTGAGGATGAAATCGGCCGCTATCATTATCCGGTGGATATCCACATTATGAACACCGATCCCGAAGAAATGAAACGATTTGAACAGGAATATGCCGCCATGCGCTACAAACCGGGCGAATCCTACGGTATTCCGCTGCGTTCGCTGATTCCCGTCGATTTCAGCAATGCCTTTGTGGCGGGCCGCTGCATGGGCACAGACCGCCAGATGGAAGCATCCATTCGTGTGCAGCCAGGCTGCTACATTGTTGGACAGGCGGCGGGTACAGCGGCGGCGCTGGCTGCTGACCGGCAGGATGCGCGCAGCGTGAACGCGCAGGCTTTGCAGCGTGAATTGCTGAAGGGCGGCGCTTATCTGCGCAAGGAACTCAGATGAACTGATAAACAAAGAGCCTTCCGAATGAACGAAAGGCTCTTTGTTTATCAGGCTTCAAACACCTTTTTTCCGCCCAGCCATGTGCTGAGTACGGGGATATTCTTGATTTGATTTGCTTCCACTTCAAAGGGATTCTGACCAAGCACCACAAAGTCGGCAAGCATGCCCGGCTGGATCTGTCCCTTTTTGGCTTCTTCAAAGCTGGCGTATGCGCCTGCCTTGGTGAAACTGTCCAGCGCTTCCTGTACGGTAAAGGCCTCGTTTGGCAGGTAGGGTTCGCAGCCGTTCAGATCGCTGCGGGTAACGGCGCACTGCATGCCGCCAAGGGCGCGCGGCATTTCCACAGGACAGTCGCTGCCGTTGGAAACGGTTACGCCGCGGTTCATGAGCGTTTTCCAGCTGTAGCTGGTGGAAGCCAGTTCCTCGCCCACACGCTCCCTGACGATGTGAATGTCATAGTCCAGGAAAATGCTTTGTGCATAGACGTGCAGATGATTTTTGACAATGCTGTCCAGCTGATCCGGCCGGGTGATCTGGCAGTGCACAATGCCGTGGCGGTGATCATCGCGCGGCTGCTTAGCCTGCGCTTTTTCAATGCTGGAAAGCACCAGATCCAGGCAGGCGTCGCCGATGCAGTGCACCGCCACCTGCATGCCGTTTTCATGCGCGTAGCCGATCATCTGGTCGAACGCTTCCGGCGTAAAAACGCTCAGGCCGCGTGTGGCGGGATCATCCGCATAGGGGTGGGTGAGATAGGCTGTGCGTGCGCCCAGCGCGCCGTCGCCCAGCATTTTGAGCGGTCCGATCCGGAACATATCCGTACCAATGCCGGTTTTATGACCGCTTTCCACGAAGCCCCGCAGGGCTTCCAAAGTGGTGAAGTTGGACTGCTCGTATACGCGCACGGTCAGTTCGCCGCTTTCTTCCAGTTCACGGAAGGCTTCGGCTACCGTCTGCCACGGAACATCATGGAATACACAGAAGTCATCGCTGTGGCAGCTGGTAATGCCGTACCGGTTGAGCGCGTGAGAAGCCGAAAGGATCATCCGTTTGACTTCTTCTCTGGAAGGCCCAGGAATATTGGCAGAAACCAGATCCATGGCGTTGTCAAAGAAGATGCCGTTGGGCTGGCCGTTTTCCATCACGATCTCGCCGCCGTCTACCTGCGGCGTATCAGCCGTAATGCCCAGCAGTTCCAATGCCATGCTGTTCACCGAAAGCGCATGGCCGCAGGCGCGGGTAACGCATACAGGATGAACGGTGGATACCCTGTCCAGATCCCAGCGGTTGGGCATGCGGTCGGCATCGGAAAAGAAATCCTGATTCCAGCCGCGCCCCAGGATCCATCCGCCGCGTCCGGGCGGGGTGTTTTTCATGCAGTCGATCAGATCTGCCAGAGAATGCGTATGCTCGTGAAGCGGAGCGCAGACCAGCGCGTTGCCGTAGCTGAGCACGTGCATGTGGCTGTCAATCAATCCGGCGCATACGAACGCGCCGTTCAGGTCAATGGTTTCATCCGCCTGCTGCAGAAGCGCCTCTTCATTGCTTCCTGCAAAAACAAAAAGACCGTCCTGTGTAATGAATGCTTCTTTTAGCGGGAGCGTTCCCGTGTATACCTGTGCATTGTAATAAATGGTTTTCATCTGTGTCCCTCCGAATGATTGCTGAAAACAGTATACCACATGCCGCGGCATCGTGCAAACCTTGACGATACAGGCTTTTCGTGCTATCTTTACTATTGAATAGCTGTCCCCTTGCGGGGATGATCACAGATGAGGTGCCCCCACATGACAGAGCCCCACTCCCGCCGCCGTATGACCCGCACAGAGCGCGCTCAGCATCTGTATACAGCGCGGACGGATGAAGATACCTTTGAAACTGCAGCGCCGGAGCAGAAATCCCGGAATGGTTATCAGCCCAATGAGCCGGAATATGAATTGGAGCTGTATGCTTCCAATGAGCGGCAGGAATTTAATGATAACTATCAGCCGAATGAGGCTGAGGACGCGTATGGCGGTTATGCATCCAACGAAGACACGGATTATGCCGGTTATGCCTCCAACGAAGAAACAGATTATGCCGGTTATGCACCCAATGAGGAACCGGATTACGCCGCCTATTACAGCCGTGAGGGCGCGGAGCAGGAAAGTGATATTGAACCTGCCTTTGCACCGCCGCCCAGTATGCAGCAGTACCTGTTTGCCGATCAGCCTGCGCAGGAAACGCAAAGCGAAGAGGAATATGCCGCTGCCGGAAACGTTTACCGTCCCCGTCAGGTGACATGGGCGGAGGATGATCGCGAGGAAGCTATTGCCGAGAGCGGACTTGGTTATCAGATTCGGGAGGATCTGAAAACTGCACGGCGCAAAAAGCGGAATACGCTTCGCCGGCTTCTGATCGTGCTTGTGATCATTTCTCTGCTGTTGGGCGCTGCATGGCTTATGCGCGAGCCGTTGGCTGAAATGATTGGAATAACGGTTTTTCCAGTCAGCGTCACGCAAACACCGGCGGCTTCCGCAACGCCGGAGCCCGTAAAAGCGTATGATCCTGCGCCCGCTGCTGCTGTGGCCGATACGGCGCGTAACAACATTACCCGACTGAGCGGAACACTGCAGATGGATTACTATCTGGTTACAGATCAGCACATCGTGACCCGCAACCAGCGCCCGGACGGCAGCTGCGATTTTTATCTGTTTACAGCCGAAGGACGGCTGCTATGCTATTTTGAAGGCTTGTCCGCTCTGGAGATGATTCCGCAGGAGTTTGGCGGTTTTTATGTCAGACAGGCGCCCTGGCTGGTCACTGCCGGCGGCTCTGCGCTGATCCGCACTGCGGATGTGGAAGCGGCCATTGGTGAAAGCGTTTTTCTGCATCCCATGTACCACGGATGGGCTGTGGTGGAAAGCGAAGCGGATGGGCAGGCCAACTATGTGAACGCAGAAGGCCGGCTGATGAGCACCCTGTGGTTCAGCCGTACCTTTCCCTTTACTGGCGAACATACGCTGGCTTACGTGGATACCGGCAGCACTGCGGATGCAAACGACCGTTATCTTCTGTATGTGATTGGCGAGGACGGAAGCATGACCCGCTGGCTGGCTGCAGACGATATGGAGGATGCGGCAGCCGCAGCATGCGGTATGGCCTATATGAACGACGGAAGGCTGTACCGCCTGCCGGATATCACTGCCCCTGTATGCCGTACGCAGGAGATCACCGCCTACCTCAATTGTGATGCAATGGTGATCAGGGATCCCGACAGCGGGAAATACGGCCTGTTTGTACAGGGCGAACAGCATTATGATTTTGCCTACGATTCCATCCGGCCGCTGAAAAGCGATCTTGTCTGGGCGGAAAAAACCATGGGCAGCCAGAACGCGATGATTACGCTCAAGGCGCTTACCAGCGTCAACTATCCGCAGCCGCTCAGCTATTCCTTTGTGCTGGAAAAGGATGGCCGGAGCGAATATGTGGCGTTGTCCGCAACGTCATCCCATCCCATCCGCCTGGACGGCGAGTTTTGATCGGAGGAAACCGGAATGAAACGTTTTTTGGCGCTTTTGCTGGCTGCCTGTCTGCTGTGCAGCAGCGCGTCGCTTGCGCAGAATGCGCAGCCTGAAAATGCGACTGTACAGGAAGGAAATGCGTGCGGCGTAACCATCTGGCGCAATCATCTGGAAATTGATACGGATGAGCAGGAGATTGTGCTGGACTACCCCGTTTTTGAATGTGACGACGGTCAGTTCGCATCTTTTTTGACGGAAAATATTACGGAGCCGATCCGCGCAATGGGCCTGCTGCCTGCCGGTCAGGCGCGCGGCGGATATTATGCTTCGCTGGAATTTGACGGTGTTCTGTCTGTGGAGGCTTCGGTACACAAACTGCCTGAAGACGCACAGGATACGGAAGTGGAACTGTTCTATGCCATCGTGGATCTGAACGGAAAACGTTTCCTTTCGCTGGGAGATTTGTTTACCGAGCCGGAGCCCGTGGCGGTGGAAGCAATCTGCAACGCGGTTTACGAACAGGCGGACGAACTGGAACTGCTTTTGGAAACCATTACAGACAGCGGTCTGGTGCCGGAACCGTGTTCCTATTACCTGACCCGCGATTCTCTGCGCGTGCTGTATGAACCCAACACCCTCAGCCGGCAGGCTGCTGCGCTGGACCTGAAATGGGAGGATCTGCCCCTGAACTGGTCTGCAGTGCTGACGGGAGAAGCCGTTATTGCAGAGCCCGAAAACAGCCCGGCGATTGTTACGGCAGAGCCTTCGGTTGAAATTGAAACAGCAGAAGTCACACAGACTCCTTTTGTAACAGAAACGCCGTTTGTGACCTCTGC
This sequence comes from Clostridia bacterium, assembly GCA_017547285.1. Classification (GTDB taxonomy): domain Bacteria; phylum Bacillota; class Clostridia; order Christensenellales; family Aristaeellaceae; genus Limiplasma. Next base: position 2,383 of record JAFYQB010000066.1, on the reverse strand, counting down.
TCCGACCGTAACCCCTGCGCCTGCTGCGGAATCCACGCTGCAGCCGTTCGTTACGGCAGAAGCGGCCGTAACTCCTGTACCGACCGTAACGCCTTTTCCTGTGGAAACGCTGAACCCGGATTTTTCGCTTGCACCGGTCGTCACGCCCACGCCCATGCCTGTGGCCGGCAGCGATGCCATCATGGTGGATGTGCTGACTCACGGACTGTGGAAACCTTTGGGTACGGAAGGCGATATGTATTATCAGTTTACGGCTGACGGTAAACTGCTGACTGTACGTGTGACGGATTACACGGTTGAAGACGGCGTGCTCATAAGCGATGTGCTGAACGGTACGCTGGACATTGGCAGCGACAGCGCGTTTGTGCTGCGCGACGGCAATGAGATGAGCGGCTATGTGCTTAACCGCCAGGGCGAACGCGTTGCACCGGAGGAATTTGTGACGCCCAGCCCGTCGCCTGTGCCTACGCCTACCCCCACGCCAACACCCACTCCGAGTCCTACGCCTACGCCCACGCCGGTACCCACGCCTACGCCCACACCCGTGCCTACAGCGACTCCCACGCCAACACCTACGCCGGTTCCCACGCCTACCCCCACACCCACGCTGTCGCCTTATGAGAATGCACGTAAGCAGGCTCCGGTGATGACGGTTCTGACGGACGCTTCTTTTGAGCATGTGCGTACCCTCAAGGTGTACAGCGCTCCCGGTGAAACCACCTGGACCGCAGCCGGGGCGCAGGTGACAACGGACGAAAGCGTAGCAATCTATGGCGTTGAAAATAACTGGGTGCTGGTCAGCTATGCAATCGGCGATGGATCCAGAGGGCGCATTGGCTATATCGCCAACACCACGCTGGCCACCCCTGAAAAGACCAGGCCTCTGGGTTTCTGCAGCCTGCCGATCAAGCTTACACGCAGCGCCAAAGCAACGGATGACCCGCTGCGCAGCAAGAATACCATTACAACCCTGAAAGCAGGAAAAGAGGTAACGCTGCTGGCGTTCTTCGGTGAAGAGTGGGCCTATGTGCAGACTACGCACGAAAGCAAGGTCTGCCGCCTGTTTATTCCTGTTTCCGCTTTGAAGGAGGACTAAGGATGGATCGCAAGGATGAGATCATCCGTCTGCAAATGGACGTCATCAACCAGATGACCCGCAGCAACCTCAACCGCATTGCAGACGATCTGTGGGGCAGCGCAGAACCGCGCCAAACGGAAATCAAAGAAGAAAAGCCTGCCGAAAAGGCGGTGGAACAGACTGAACAGGAAGAAAAGCCCGAAAGCATGGAAGATCTGAAAAAGGAACTGCATTCCTATATCGGTCTGGATGAGGTAAAAAAAGAGGTCGAAACGCTCATCAACCTTGTTACCATCCAGAAGCTGCGCAAGGAAAACGGCCTGCCGGTTAACGATCTTTCCCTGCATATGGTATTCAGCGGCAATCCCGGCACAGGCAAAACCATGATTGCACGTCTGATGGCGCGCGTCTACAAGAACCTTGGCATCCTCAGCAAAGGCCAGCTGGTAGAGGTGGACCGCAGCGGCCTTGTGGCCGGTTATGTGGGTCAGACTGCGATCAAAACCAGCGAGGTCATTGAAAAGGCCAAGGGGGGCGTGCTGTTCATTGACGAAGCCTATGCCCTGACCAACCGCGGCGGCAACGACTACGGTCAGGAGGCTGTGGATACGCTGCTCAAAGCCATGGAAGACCACCGTGATGACCTGATCGTGATCGTGGCCGGCTATGTGGGTCCGATGGAGGAATTCATCCACTCCAACCCCGGTCTGGAAAGCCGCTTTAACCGCTTCCTGCATTTCCCGGATTACAGCCTTGATGAAATGATGGCCATCTTTGATATGCGCTGTGAACAGAACGGTTATACCCTTGCCGAAGAAGCAAGGCCCATCCTGCGCGATGTGATCAAACTGGAAAGCATGGATATCAAGGGTTTCGGCAATGCCCGCGGTATCCGCAACCTGTTTGAACGCGCTGTTACGGCGCAGGCGAACCGATTGGCGACCGATCCGGAGATTACGAAGGAAGACCTGATGACCTTTACGGCGGATGATATTAGAAAACTTTCGGCGTGAACGTCCCCCAGCAAAACGTGCGGCCAATGGTCGCCCCTACAAACAAGGAACCTGCGTTACGGTATGAAACCGCGGCGCAGGTTCCTTTGCTATTCTCTTCCGTGGGGGAGGGGGGGATGCCCCTCCCTCGTGCTCCTCGTTGAATCATCAGAAACCGAAGGGAGACACACTCAAGCGAGCCGGGGCAACTGTATTTGCCCCGGCGGTCTTAGAAGCAACCTCAAACATAAAACACACCCTCTGACCGCGTAAAAAGCGGTCAGTCCGGGGTGCAGGGGCTCAGCCCCTGCAC
>JAFYQB010000065.1 GCA_017547285.1 Clostridia bacterium | reverse complement strand
TTTTTAGTTTCATGCCCAACATAATTTCATAATGGTATTTGAAATGTCCTGCGCAGCAAAAACAATAATTTCTAGATACACTGTATTCTCTTTTTACTCCATTAAAATTCGAACAGGCACATAAATATTTTTCACCATCAGAGTAGTATACTGCATGGATAGTTATAGTCCCATCTTCGTTTCTGACAGGTCTTCCCATATTAGGAACGTCTTTAATTAGTTCAAATTTTTCTTCTAGAGAAAGATTGGCGTTTTCTCTGGCAAAAGATCTTGATGCTTTCTCTCTTGCCCCACCTTTACAGCAAGCGTTCCATTCTAAAATCTCTTGAAGTTTTTCGGATTCGATACTCGCATTCATGATATCAACTGCACGTTTAAAATACAGTGCTCTCTCTTTTTTAGGTGTTTTGCTATCAACGATGCTATAACCTTCATTTATCTGAGATATAATATTTTCATCTACGTTAAATTTCTCGAGCGATTCTTGAAATTTTCCTAAACTCGGCATAATCTTATCTCCACAATTTAAAACGTATTTCTGCAGTATAATCAATTTGACAAATTCAAGTTTATCAAACACTTTAATACAAACCGGTCACAGCAAATCTAGCAGCCATGACCGGTTATAAACAAATATCTGTTGTTAATTCCACTTCACATGGAGACCAACCTCAAACATACGCTTCCACGGCATCCACACATCGGTAATCTCAATGTGTTCGGCAATGCTGGGCATGGTTTCCTTCACAAAGGCTTCCAGCTCTTCGCGTACAATGCCGCTCACAAGGCCGCGCTGATCACGGGCGTTAAAGTAATCAAGGCCATGTTCCGGCAGACGCTGATCCACCACCTTACCGCGAATTTTGCCGCAATAGCCCATATCCTCCACGTAACGGTGCGCCAAAAAGTCCTTATGGGCAGGGGTAACGCCTTCCAGCAGGGCATGTACGCCTTCGGCGATGGTCGTACCCAGCGTATTCGCAGAGGTATTCCAGCCTGCATATCCATGCAGCTTATCCAGCAGATCGCTCTGGTCAAGCATGGCCAACAGTTCCAGATCGCCGCCGTTGGCGTAGGCATTATCGCATAGAGTAACGATTCGGCCCTCTTCCAGACAATCCTGAATGAACAGGATGAATTCAGCTAGCGTGCGTTCCACTGCGTAGTTGGGATCGGTCACAGGCTGTGCGGCGGCTTCACGCATCACAGAACCGGGGCAGCTGACAGGCATCACGAAATCCGCCTCACTCAGGCTGGTAGCGATGCGGCAGCCTGCAGCAATGAGCTGATACTTGATGCTCTCCCCCAGCGGGCGGTCTTCGTACAACGGGATAACGGACGGCGCGCCGCTGGCTGCATACTTAACGTACACCTTGGGTCGCAGGCCGGCAAAGTGAAGTGCCATGCAGCTGGTAAGGGTTAAACCCAGTTCATCTGCACCGGGATACACCAGCACGCGCGCACCAAGGCGCAGTTCTGCAATCTTCGCACGTACCACATGCTGATCCAGCGCGGTAAAGCCATAAGGCGCAGAGTCGTCCTGCGGAATGATCAGGAAATCGATCACCGCATCGCGCAGCAGTTCCAAAGCTTTGAGATTAAACTGCATATTGAACGCGCGGCGGTTGAGATAATCATCCAGATACTCCTGCGGAACCTTTTCGCAAAGCGGTTCCAGTTCCTTTTCTTCGCACAGGCCAAGGCTTGCGCGATGTCGGATATTACCGATCATATGGATTTCTGCGCCGAAATCCTCGTAATAATCCGGTTCTTCATCGCTGCTGGGATAGCTCGGACAGCGCATGATGCACTGGAATGCATAAATCAGCAGTTTCTCATTGCACTTTTTGAGATCCGAAATCAGCGTCATGCGCTGCTCTACTACTTCTTTAGTAAGTCTGTGCAGACGGGAAGGGATCAGGCCGCCATAGAGCAGCATATCCATGCTCATCACAAGGCCGTCGGCTTCCGCGCATTCTTTTTGCAGAAACGCCTGAATGTCCGTCCATTCAGCTGGCGTTTTTTTGCAGCCCATTTTGGGAGGGATGACGATGTTCAGTTGTTCGCCGCTAAAAAGTTTGGGAACAAACATAGCATTGCAGGGACGTTCATCCAACGGGAGATACACGATTTTTTTCATATTGCGCCTCTTTCGTGCATTATGGGATTGATATATTCATTCGTCAGTCAGAAAACTTTTCCTGCCCGAAACGATTTAAAAAGAGGAAGGCAGCGTACTGCCTTCCTCCCGATCCATTATTGAAGTACCGCGCTTGAGTAGCCGGATTCTTCATAGGTACCGGTGCTGTCTATAGCCTTTACGTAGAACACATCGCCCGGCTGGCCAGCGTTCTTAAACGTATACATGGTTTCCGTTATGGTCTTCTTGCTGCTCTGCTCGCCACCAGCCTTCACACGATAGCACTTGTATCCTGTCGCGCCATCCACGGCCGTCCAGCTGACGACAGTACCATCCTCAGACCAGGTGATCTGCGGCATACCCAGTTTGGGTTTAACGGGTTCTGGCGTCGGAGTAGGAACAGACGTGGGTTCCGGCGTAGGCGTAGGAGTAGGTTCCGGCGTAGGCGTGGGTGTAGGCTCTGCAGTAGGCGTGGGTTCTGCAGTGGGCGTAACCACCGGCTCCACGGTAGGCGTGGGTTCCGCTGTGGGCGTAACCTCCGGCTCCGCAGTGGGGGTAGGTTCTGCGGTGGGCGTAGGCGCATTTGTGGGCGTCTGAGTCTGCTTTTCTGCCACAGTCAGCGTTATGGCAGCAGATGCGGTTCCGCCGTCATAGTTCACCACAAAATTTGCGGTATAGATACCCGCAGCCAGCCCGGATTTGGGCTGTACCGTCCAGCTTGTATTCATTTCACCGGCTTTGACGACGCTGCTGCCGTTTTCATTCACGATGAAGCAATCGCCGTTCGTTCCCTGAGTGGTCAGGGTTTGCAGCACTGCATCCGCATTGCCGACATTGGAAATGGTCATTGCAGAGGCCTGAGCTTGCTCATAACCCTCTGTCAGGCCGGGCAGGTTGATGCTGCCTACCGTCAGCTGCGGCTTTGCCACAGGAGCCACAACAATGGTAAAGCTCTTTTCATCGCTGCCGGAAAGGTTTGTTGCTTTTACGGCAAACGTGTAAGTGCCCTCCTGGACAGGCGAACCGGTAATCGCACCAGCATTAGAAATGCTCAGACCCTGAGGCAGGCTTCCTGAAATCAGCGACCATGTGATCTGACCGCCGCCCTGCGCTGTCAGCTGCGTGGCATAGGTCTTACCCACCATTGCCGCAGGCATGGCGTAATCATCGATAACGGGCTTTACAGGGCGTGCTGCGACTGCATCGGAAATGGAGGCAGTCTTCTCGCCAGTATAAGCGCCGGTGCCCCTGACGGTCACGCTTATCTGGGCACCCAGATCTGCATCCGTCAGTGTATAGGAAGCGCCGGTCGAGCCGCTGACTGCGCTGCCGCTGCGGTACCACTGGTAGGTAACCGTAGCCTGAGAAGGCGTAACAACCGCCGTCAGCTGGTCACCCACCATGGGAACTGCACCAACGGTCGTATTGGAATCGTTGCGAATCGCTGCATTGGTCAGCACACTGCTGGCGGCCACAGCAGCAGTAGAGGCTGACAGCACACCGCTGTAACTGCCCGTACCAGATACGATCAATTCGATCGTCTTGCCAACATCATTGGCCGTGACGGTATATTCAGGCTGATTGCTCACCTGATACCCATTCACCTTCCAGGCATAAGCCACAGAAGCGTCGGAAGGCGTAAAGGTAGCCTTGAGCACATCGCCCGTTACAGGCGCGGTGGTGCTCAGTTTGAGGCCGCTGATCTGTGTATTGCTGATAACCTTAGCCGTCTGTGCGCTCCATGCGCTGCCGCTGTATGCGCCGGTGCCGGTCACCTTCAGCTGGATCACCTTATCCACATCTGCTGCAGAAACAGTATAAGTAGAACTGGTGCCTTTAAGCGTACTGTTCACATACCATTCGTAGCTGACCGTAGCATGGGAAGGCGACATGGCCTTTGCCTTCATCACTGTTCCAACCGTGGGATAGAGATTGTTCAGGCTTACGCTGGTCACTTCGTTGGCATTCTGATAAATAAGGAAATCATTCATCATCCAGCCAGTTCGGCTGCCAACGCGGATACGATCCCATGTAGTACCCTTTTCCAGCACCGCCACAGAGGTGCCTACACTGTACACACCAATCTTGCCGTAACTTGTGGAAGGACCGCCGCGCAGGCGTACGCCATAGCCATTGCTGCTCCAGATGGTCGCATAACACAGCACGGAGTTGTTTCCATTGCCGTTTGCAGAAGAATCAAAGTTCAAAAACTGGCTCATCATATAGCCAACGATACCATTGATACTGATGCGGCACCAGTTGCTCCCCTGTTCCAGCACCGTTACAGGCGTACCCACTGCATAGGTGCTGATGACACGATAACCTGTACCGGGCCCTTTACGCAAGCGAACGCCATAGCCGTTATGGCTGGTCACAAAAGCATTTTCCTTGCCGGTTGGAGTGCTTGAACCACTCACACCCAGCTGCAGAAAATCACCGTACATATAGCCGATTCGTCCGTCCGGCGTCCTTACATTATACCAGTTTCCATAGGTACCCAGAATTTCCACAACCGTACCGGTATAATAGCTGGTAATGGTTTCCGCGTCAAAGCTGTCATACGCGCGCAGCCGCAGCCAGCCGCCTACAACAGCAGCATACCGCGAGGCTGCCATCGTGGCTGCCGGGATCATGCTCATCATCATGATCATCGCCAGCAGCACTGCCAAAAAGCGTTTCATATCAAATCCCTCCGAACACATGATTTTACCGGGGCAGCGACATCTATCATACGATTAAGGATTCCATATTCTTCCCCATTACAGGAAAAACATTTCTTATCCCGTCTATTTTACCGTGTTTGGCGAATCTTGTAAATAGCAGAACGCCTTAATCTACGATCTCCACACCCAGCAGACCGCTCAGACTGATGACCTGAGCGCTGGTAAGTTTCACGCCGCGCAAATCAAAAAGGCTGATCGTCCAGCCTTCGATTATACAGCTGCTCAGATCTATGCCCGTCAGCGGTGTGCGCATCCACTGTGCCTTGGTGGTATCACAGCTTTCAAAGCGTATTTTAGGCATGCGTACCTCGCTCCACAGGCTTTCACGCATACGGCAATGACTGAATACAGCACGATCCAACCTGGTTTCAGAAAGCGATATATAATCCATCATACAGCCTTCGAAAGCCGCATTCATCAGCACGCCGCGCAGAAATTCCAGTCCGGTCATGCGGCAGTTCACAAATTTCACGCGCTGAAAGGTCACGCTTGCCAATCGCACGTTGCTCCATTCGCATTTTTCAAAAACGCAGTCTACAAAGCTGATGCGTTTCAAGTCCATTTCACCAAACGTACAGCGTTCAAATACGCAGCCAACAATATCGAGCGCCTGACCATCCACAAAATCCAGCTGCTCATCCACAAAATGCTTGCTGCGCAGATCTTCCCCATCGCTGATGGCATCTTCCACCAGCATTGTCAGGCCGTATGCATCCTCCATTTCCTGCAACACAGGCGGATTGATCTTCCACTTTTCTGCCAAAACTTTCACCCTTTCCACTCTATTATAGCGGATTCGGGTACAGAAGCAAGACAGAATCGTGATTGTAAACCACAAAAGAACATGTTATAATAATTCAAAGCACTTGTTCCACAAGGAGGCACTATCATATGAAACGCAGAATCGGTATCCTGACCAGTGGCGGAGATTGTCCCGGTTTGAATGCAGCCATCCGCGGCGTTGCGCGCGCGGCTTATGAAATGTTTGATGCGGAGATTATTGGCATCTCCAACGGCTATGCCGGTCTGATTGACGACGAATGGCAGGAAATGAAGAAGAGTGATTTCTCCGGCATTCTTACCCTTGGCGGTACCATTCTGGGCACCAGCCGCCGTCCCTTCCGCAACATGCGCGTTGTGGAGGATGATGGTGTGGACAAGGTTGCTGCCATGAAGAAAACCTACAAGAACCTGAAGCTTGATTGTCTGGTAACGCTTGGCGGTAACGGCACTCACAAGACGGCCAACCTGCTCAGCGAAGAAGGCCTGAATGTAATCGGTCTGCCCAAGACCATTGACAATGATATTTACGGCACTGACTTTACTTTTGGTTTCCACACCGCGGTAGATATCGCCACCGAATGCATTGATCGTCTGCACACCACCGCCAGCAGCCACGGCCGCACCATGGTTGTAGAAATCATGGGCAACAAGGCCGGCTGGCTCACCCTGTATTCCGGCGTTGCCGGCGGCGCGGATGTCATTCTGCTGCCCGAAATCCCCTATGATATCAAGGAAGTGGCCAAAGCTGTAGGCGACCGCGCCAAGAGCAAGAAGGCATTCAGCATCGTGGCTGTTGCCGAAGGCGCTATGAGCAAGGAAGAAGCCAAGATGAAGAAAAAGGAACGCGCCGAGTTCCGTTCCACCCTCCCCTACGACTGCATCAGCAAGCGCATTGCGGCTGAACTGCAGGAACTGGCTGGTGTGGAAGCGCGCGCCGTTGTACCCGGCCACATTCAGCGCGGCGGCAGCCCCAGCGCCTACGACCGCGTTCTGTCCACTCAGTTCGGCGTTCATGCCGCTGAGCTGATCCGTGATGAAATTTATGGTGTAACCGTCGCCTTGGACGGCAACGAAATCATCCACAACAAGCTCAGTGATATCGCCGGCGTACCAAAGCCCGTTCCGAAGGACGACCACGTTCTGGTTACCGCCCGCAACATGGGCATCAATCTGGGCGACTGAAGAGATTGAGAATAGCATACGCGCGAGGAACTTTCTTTGGAAAAAGAAAGTTCCTCGCGTGTTCTTTTCAAAGAAAACTATATTATGTTTACATCGAATTGGGTTTTCTGGGGAGAAAATTTAAGAGGAGGGTTTCTTTTTTCAAAAGAAACCCTCCTCTTAGCGTTCCTACTTTGTTTTCTCTCGGGAGAGACAGATAGGGGGATTCCTCTTTCAAAGGAATCCCCCTATCGGAAACAATTCGCCTCGTTACACGGGCATGGTCATTTCGCTCTTGTTAAGCATGGTGTTGTCCACCTGCAGCTGAGCGGCCTGACGGTACTGGAAGAACTTGGGCGCAACCTGCGGGAACATGGCGTAGCTGAGTACGTCCTCTTCCTGCTGGTAGTAATCGCGGATCTCCTCACGATACTTTTCGAGTTCGGGAGGAATGTCATCGGCAGGACGATGGGTAATGACCTTGTCGTTGCCGATGCACTTCTTCTGCACTTCGGGATCTACCTTGGCGGGCAGCTTGCCGTATTCGCCGCGCAGCAGGCCCTTGGTTTCCTTGGTAACCATCTTGTAGCGCTCGCCGCCCAGGATGTTCATAACAGCCTGAGTACCAACGATCTGGCTGGTGGGGGTTACCAGGGGAGGCAGACCGCAGTCTTTACGTACGCGCGGCACCTCAGCCAGCACGTCGTAGTACTTATCCATAGCATTGGCCTGCTTGAGCTGGCCGATCAGGTTGGACAGCATGCCGCCGGGAACCTGATAGATGAGGGTGTTGGCGTCGGTAGCCAGCACGCGGGCGGGATCACGCCAGCCGTCCTTGGTCAGCTGTTCGCCAACCTTGCGGAAGTGAGCGGCGATCTCGGTCAGCGCAACCAGATCCAGACCGGTGTCATACTCGGTACCCTGCAGGGTAGCGACCATGGACTCGGTGGTGGGCTGAGAAGTACCGTTGCCCAGAGCGGAGATACAAGTATCAACCACGTCAGCGCCAGCTTCGATGGCCTTGAGCAGGGTCATGGCGCCGGTACCGGTGGTATCGTGGGTGTGCAGCACGATGGGCAGCTTGGTAGCCTTCTTCATGCGCTTGATCAGGCTGTAAGCGCTGTAGGGCAGCAGCAGGTTGGCCATGTCCTTGATACAGATGATGTCAGCGCCCATCTTCTCAATTTCGCCAGCCAGCTTTACGAAGTAGTCTTCGGTGTGCACGTCGCTGATGGTGTAGCTCATGGCCACTTCAGCGGTGCCGCCGTACTTCTTGGTAGCCTTCACAGCAGTCTTCATGTTGCGCAGGTCGTTCAGAGCGTCGAAGCAGCGGATGATGTCGATACCGTTTTCAACGGCCTTCTTAACGAAGAACTCGACCACGTCATCAGAATAGTGCTTGTAGCCCAGCAGGTTCTGACCGCGCAGCAGCATCTGCAGCTTGGTGTTGGGCATGGCCTTGCGCAGCTTGCGCAGACGCTCCCAGGGATCTTCGTTCAGGAAGCGCAGGCAGCTGTCGAAAGTAGCGCCGCCCCAGCACTCCAGAGAATAGTAGCCAACCTTGTCCAGCTTTTCGAGCATGGGCTCCATCTGGGCAAAGGTCATGCGCGTTGCGGCCTGGCTCTGGTGACCGTCGCGCAGGATGGTATCCGTAATTCCAACCTTAGGCATGATTTTCACCTCATTGTTAGATTAGCCGAACATGCTCAGCAGCATACCAGCGGCAATAGCGGAACCGATAACGCCGGCAACGTTGGGGCCCATGGCATGCATGAGCAGGAAGTTCTTGGGATTGGCCTTCTGACCTTCCACCTGGCTGACGCGGGCAGCCATGGGAACGGCGGACACACCGGCGGAGCCGATGAGGGGGTTGATCTTGCCGCCGGTCAGCTTGCACATCAGCTTGGCCAGCAGCAGACCACCGGCAGTGCCAACACCGAAGGCAACAACGCCTACGCAGATGATCATGAGGGTCTTGGCCTGCAGGAAGGTCTCAGCGGTGGCGGTGGCGCCAACGGTTACGCCCAGGAAGATGGTCACGATGTTCATCAGCTCGTTCTGTACGGTCTTGCACAGACGCTCAGCCACACCGGACTCCTTGAACAGGTTGCCCAGCATCAGGCAGCCAACCAGGGGAGCAGCGGAGGGCAGCAGCAGGCTTACGATGATGGTAACAGCGATGGGGAAAATGATCTTTTCCTTCTTGGTTACAGGACGCAGCTGCTCCATCACGATCTCACGCTCTTCCTTGGTGGTCAGAGCCTTCATGATGGGAGGCTGGATCACGGGCACCAGCGCCATGTAGCTGTAGGCGGCTACCGCGATAGGTCCAAGCAGGTGGGGAGCCAGCTTACCGGTCAGGTAGATGGCAGTGGGGCCGTCAGCGCCGCCGATGATACCGGTGGAAGCCGCTTCCTGAGCGGTGAAACCGAACACGGTGTAGCAGACGATGAAGGTCATGAAGATGCCCAGCTGAGCAGCAGCGCCCAGCAGCAGGCTCTTAGGGTTGGCGATCAGGGGACCGAAGTCGGTCATGGCGCCAACGCCGATGAAGATCAGACAGGGGTAGATGCCCAGCTTAACGCCCAGATACAGGTAGTCAAGCAAACCGGCAGAAACGGAAGGATCAGCACCGCCGATCAGATCCCAGTGCACATGGCCGCCCGCGAAGATCTCTTCGTGGTACATGCCGGCAAAGGGCAGGTTGGTCAGCAGCATACCGAATGCAATGGGCATCAGCAGCAGGGGTTCGTACTTCTTGACGATGGCCAGATACAGCAGCACGCAGGCCACAGCGATCATGATCAGTGCCTTGGGATCCTGAAACAGGCCGTACAGACCGGAGTCCGTGCAAAGCTTCAGAAGGCTTTCGCCGATATTAAAACTCATGCTTTCACAGCTCGCTTTCTTGCAGTATAAAGAAACCGGAAATCAATTAGCCGATCACAACCAGAGCGTCGCCGCTGTTCACGGAAGCGCCCTTGGCAGCCAGAACCTGCTTCACAGTACCGTCGCAGGGAGCCAGAATTTCGTTTTCCATCTTCATGGCTTCCAGAACCAGCAGCAGATCGCCCTTCTTCACAGCAGCGCCCTGGCTGACCTTCACGTCCAGCACAGTGCCGGGCATGGGAGCGGTCACCTTTTCACCACCGGCCACAGGAGCGGCAGCGGGAGCAGCGGCAGGAGCGGGAGCGGCAGCAGGAGCGGCCACAGGGGCAGGAGCAGCCACGGGAGCGGCCACAACGGGAGCAGCAACGGGAGCAACAGCGCCGTTTACTTCTTCAACGGCCACAGAGTAAGCAACACCATTAACGGTAATGTTGAAATGACGCATAATAGGTTCCTCCTATAATTATGTATACTTCAAAGTTCACTGAATGGGTTAGAAACGGCTGTAAACCTGTTCTTCGCGGCCAGCGCGGTTCCAGGCAGGAGCGTTGTTAATGCGCTTGATGTGGCGAACAACAAACTTGCCTTCGCCCAGCATAACAGCCAGAGCAGCGCTGATCGCGGCAACCACTTCAGGAGAAGGCGTACCGTCATCAACAGGAGCAGCAGCGGGAGCGGCTGCTTCCGCAACGGGCTTTACTTCGACGGGCTCAGTTTTTTTTTTGCCGCCAGCGGTGGTAAACTTGGTCAGCAGGGTGATGAAAGCAATCAGGATGACCAGACCGGCGAAGACGGTGATCATGCCCAGAGCAGCTACACCAAAGCTATAGAGCAGTTTTTCCATCGATGTCTCTCCTTTCCAGAATTACATCGGCAGGTTGCCGTGCTTCTTGGGCGGGTTGGAATCGCGCTTGGAAGCCAGCATCTCCAGAGCGGAGATCAGCATCTGACGGGTGGTGGCGGGATCGATGATATCGTCCACCATACCGGCCTTGGCAGCGTTCACAGCGCCGGCCACTTCTTCAATGTACTTGTCGGCATACTTGGCGCGGGCAGCTTCCACGGTGAGGTCGGTATCGGCCTTCACTTCCTTGGAGTACAGAACCGCAACAGCAGCTTCGGGGGTGAGAGCAGAGATCACAGTGCTGGGCCATGCATAGGTCACATCAGCGTTGCCCTTGCCGCCCATGGCCACATAAGCCTGGCCGATGGCGTCGCCGGTCACAACAGCCAGCTTCGCAACCGTCGCCTCAGCATAGGCGTACAGCAGCTGAGCCTGAGCCTTGAACAGCCAGCCCTGAGCTTCCACGCTGTCCACCTGCACGCCGCAGGTATTCAGCAGGCTCACAACAGGAATGTTGAAGCAGTCGGCCATGCGCACAAAGCGGGCAGCCTTCTGCAGGCAGGCAGCGCACAGCTTGCCGTTGGCGGCCACGATGGCTACACTGCGGCCGCCCATGCGGGCCAGCACAGTCTTGACGTTCTTGCCATAGGCCTTGTACAGTTCAACAGCGGAGCCGTTATCAGCCAGAGCAGCAATCAGAGCGTCCACGTCGGCAGGATCGATCGCGGGCAGCAAACGGTTCATATCGTCGGTGTCCACAATGTCGCTGTCTTCCAGATTGCTGGAGGGCAGCAGCGCCAGCACCTGCTTGGCCTTGGCGATAGCTTCGTCCTCGGTGGCAGCGGTCAGAGCGCAGGCGCCCATCTTGGCAGCCACTTCAGCGCCGCCGAATTCCTCAGCCTTCACAGCCTTGCCGTTCATGGCAGCCATGACCTGGGGACCGAATACCATCAGCTGGCCAACCTTTTCGGCCACGATGGCAATATCCGCCAGCTGGGTCAGCAGAGCCGCGCCGCCGATGCAGGGGCCTACGACCAGGGACACAATGGGGCATACGCCGCTCATGCGGGACAGCTTGTGATAGATTTCGCTGTAGGCGCTCATAGCGGCGGCGCCTTCATCGATGCGCACGCCGGTGCTGTCCATGAGGGCAACGACAGGGGCGCCAGTCTTGAGAGCCATGTCCAGGAGCTTGCAGATCTTGGCAGCCTGGGCCTTGCCCATAGCGCCGCCACGAACGGTGAAGTCCTGAGCGAAGATATAAACCGGACGCTGTTCGATGGTGGCATAACCGGTGATTACGCCAGCACCCTCCTCATTGTTGCTCACCAGCGCAAACAGCTCCACGAAGCTGCCGGCGTCGGCCAGCTTTTCCACGCGCTCGCGGGCAGTCATCTTGCCGGCGTCACGCTGTTCCTTGAGGCGCTGCTCGCTGCCATCCAGAATGGCCTTGCGCAGATCCAGCACCTTTTGAAGGTCTTGAGAGTTGTGCATTTCCGTTCTCCCTTCCATGCATTAATGGTCAGTGGTTGGAGTCGGCTGAACGAAAGTCCAACCTGCACCCCATTCATATCTTTCGTGTTTCCCTTCCTGTTTTCCTGCCTAATTGATAAATTTATACCAATTTTTTTGTTTTTATTTCTACGAAATTTTTTCTTACCGTTTTTGCAAGAAAAACGTAATATTTTGACTAAAAAACAGCAAAGAAAAACCGGAACAGCCTGAAAGCTGCTCCGGATGACCGGCTTATTTTTCCAGAAACGCGTCAATATGTTCGCACGCTTCGCGCATGGGATCTCCCGTCATATCAAGCCAGTGGATCGACTGGTCACGGCGGAACCACGTCATCTGCCGCTTTGCAAACTGCTTGATAGCGGTAGCCAGCAGTTCCTTCATTTCTTCCAGAGAGCTGTATTCGCCCTTCAGGTACTGGGTGATGAATCTGTATTCAAGCCCCAGCTTGAGCATGAAGGTTTCGCTCACACCGCTTTTGAGCAGATTGTCCACTTCTTCAATCATGCCCTGTTGCAGACGGCGGTCCAAGCGTTCGTCAATGCGCTGGCGCAGAATATCACGTTCCCACGTTACGCCAAGGCGCAGCGTTTCGTAACGCGGCTCCTTGGAAGGGGTGATATCATCGCCGTCGTGAATCTTTTCCAGCACGCGCATCACGCGGTTGCGGTTGCGGGGATCCACATCCGTATCCGGCACGATCTGCTTGAGTTTGGCATAGATCTCTTCTGTGGTCAGCTTTTCCAGCTCATTTCGGTAAGCAAGATCTGGCATGCGGTCACTCATCACGTAGCCGTCAGCAACGCTGGCCACATACAGACCGGTGCCGCCCACCAGAAACGGGAGCTTTCCACGGGCAACGATGCCGTCGATGGCTTCAAACGCCTGCTTTTGAAAATCCGCCATAGAGTAGAACGCGCCGGGTTCTGCCACATCGATCAGGTGATGCGGCACGCCTTTGGTTTCCTCAGGCGTGATCTTGCCGCTGCCCAGATCAAGCCCACGGAACACCTGACGGGAATCGGCGGATACCACCTCGCCGCCATAGCGCGCGGCCAGCTCAATGCCCAGTCCGCTCTTGCCGGAGGCATTGGTTCCGGCGATCACAATCAGTTTGGGGAGCATGTTCTGTTCCCTTTCTTTTACTTTACTTTGTGGAAGGCCATGCGCGGCGTTCCGTCATCCACCCAGATGGTGCCGCAATATGCAAAGCCGTTACGCACAAACGCATTTCGCATGGGCAGATTCAGTTCGTGTGTATCGCCTCGCACGTTCGCATGCTGGCTGAACGCCCAGCGGACGATTTCATCCACCATGCCGCGTTTTTCGCCCGTGGAGGCAATGCGGTGCAGCGTAACATACGGCAGATCATTCTTCCACGCGCCTTCGATGACCTGATAGGTGGGATCTTCCCCCACCGCCATCACAAAGGCCGCGTAGATATGATTGGCTTCCTCGCACACATAGAGCTGCTCTTTGGCGATATCGCTCTCCAGCAGTTCGCGGGTGGGATAGCCGCCCCACCACTGGTTCGGGTTGCCCTTTTCCGCCATGAACTTGCGAGCGTTGGCAAAGAGCGAAAGCATTGCGTCCATGTCCTGCAATTTGGCGTGACGAATAACCATCAGCCCACCTCCGGGATGTGGAACAGACGACAGGTATTTTCAAAGGCAGCCTGCGCCAGTTCCTCTGCGCTGATGCCGCGCAGCTCCGCCACCGTCTGCGCCACATACTGCACAAAGGTGGGCTCGTTGCGCCGTCCGCGCATGGGCACGGGCGCAAGGTAGGGGCTGTCCGTTTCCACAAGGATGCGGTCCTGCGGCACATATTTAGCCACGTCCAGCAGCTTGTTGGCATTTTTGAACGTAATGGGGCCTGCAAAGGAGATATAGAAGCCCATGTCCAGGTATTCACGCGCGCTTTCCACGCTGCCGCTGTAGCAATGCACAACACCTGCGGGAAGCTGCGCACGGTTTTGACGCAGCAAGTCCAGCACATCGCCATGTGCATCACGCACATGGAACACGGCGGGCATGTCCAGCTCATGTGCCAGCAGAAGCTGCTTTACAAACACTTCCTTCTGTACGTCGCGCGGGGAATGGTCGTAGTAATAATCCAGACCGATTTCGCCGATGCCCACAACGCGCTCTTCCCTCACCCACTGGGCAAGACGGTCTGCGCAGTCGTCCGTCCATGTCTTGGCGTCGTGGGGATGGATACCCACAACACCGTACACACTGGCGTGCTCTTTCGCCAGCGCAACGATCTGTTCACTGGTTTCCATATCGCTGCCCGCGAGGATGCAGCGGCTGACCCCTGCATCCTTCATACGGGCCATCACTTCCGGAAGATCTTCTGCAAACCTTCCGTTTTCAAGGTGACAGTGCGAATCAAACAGATTCATCGGATATAAGCACCATCTTCCATGCCGGGTTCTACGGTGCAAAGCTTGAGCACCTTGTCCTCGGCGTCGGAGGCGCACAGGATCATGCCCTCGCTGGGAATACCGCGCAGCTTGGCGGGCTTGAGGTTGCTGACCAGCACCACCTGCTTGCCGACCATTTCTTCGGGGGTGTAGAACTTGGCAATGCCGCTGACCACGCTGCGAACGGGTTCGTTATCGGTCAGCTTTACGCTGAAGTGCAAAAGCTTGTCGCTGCCCTTTACCTTTTCGGCGGTCAGGATGCGGGCCACGCGCAGCTGGATCTTATCGAACATATCGATGGAGATCAGACCCTCGGGCAGTTCCTCGGGCTTTTCTTCCTTCTTCTGTTCCTTCTTTTCCTGCTTCTTTTCCTTCTTGGGCTCGGGCTGCTTTTCCTCGGCAGGGTTCAGGGCTTCCAGTTCCTTCTTGATATCGATACGGGGGAACAGAGCCTCGCCCTTCTGCACCTTGGTGCCGGCAGGCAGCTTGCCGTACTCGCCCAGGGATTCCCAAGTCTTCAGAGCTTCATCGTTAACGCCCAGCTGAGCGAAAATGCGCTCGGGGGTGGTGGGCATGAAGGGATAGATGAGCACAGCCACAAAGCGCACGCACTCGGCCAGAGTGAGCATGACATTGGCCAGACGGTCCTTCTTGCTCTCATCCTTGCCAAGCACCCAGGGCTGGGTGAGGTCGATGTACTTGTTGCACTCGCCGATCACCTTCCAGATCTCGGCCAGAGCCTGACTGTACTGCAGCTTGTCCATCTGGGCTTCCACCAGAGCGGGCAGGGCCTTGCAGTGATCGTGCAGGGGGGTATCCACTTCGGGATCCACTGCGTCGGTCCAGGCAGGCAGTACGCCGCCGAAGTACTTTTCGATCATGGCCACGGTACGGGAAACCAGGTTGCCCAGGTCATTGGCCAGATCGGCATTCATGCGGGTCAGGAAAGCTTCATTGGTATAGTTGCCGTCCGCGCCGAAGGGCATTTCGCGCAGCAGATAGTAACGCAGCGCGTCGCAGCCGTAGCGGGCCACGATGGGCTGGGCGTACTGCACATTGCCCTTGGATTTGCTCATCTTGTCATTGCCAAACAGCAGCCAGCCGTGAGCGAACACCTGCTTGGGCAGGGGCAGACCCAGCGCGTGGAGCATAATAGGCCAGTAAATGGTATGGAAACGCACGATTTCCTTGCCGACCAGATGTACATTGGCGGGCCAGTACTTCTGCATCAGTTCGTCGTTATCGCTGTCGTAGCCCAGAGCGGAGATGTAGTTGGACAGCGCATCGATCCACACATACACCACGTGCTTGGGATCAAAATCGACAGGCACGCCCCAGGTAAAGCTGGTGCGGCTTACGCACAGATCCTGCAGACCGGGCTTGAGGAAGTTGTTGATCATCTCATTGGCGCGGCTGGCGGGCTGGATGAAATCAGGATGGGTCTCGATGTAATCGATCAGCCAGTCCTGATACTTGCTCATGCGGAAGAAATAGCTTTCCTCGGTGACCAGTTCGGTGGGACGGCCGCAGTCGGGGCACACCTTCACGCCGTCCTTTTCCACCAGCTGGCTGGGGGTCCAGAATGCTTCGCAGGGGGTGCAGTACTGGCCTTCGTAGGAAGCCTTGTAGATATCGCCCTGCTCGTAGAGCTTGCGGAAGATCTTCTGCACGACCTTCTCGTGGCGCTCGTCAGTGGTGCGGATGAAATCATCGTATTCGATATTCATCAGCTTCCACAGATCCTTGGTGTTGGCAACGATCTCGTCCACATACGCCTTGGGGGATACGCCCTTTTCGGCAGCCTTGCGCTCGATCTTCTGGCCGTGCTCGTCAGTACCGGTCAGAAAGTAGGCGTCATAGCCGGTCAGCTTCTTGAAGCGGGTCATGGCGTCGGCGGCTACGGTGGTGTAGGTGTGGCCGATGTGCATGTTGCCGGAGGGATAGTAGATGGGAGTCGTAATGTAATATTTCTGTTTCTCCATTGGTTTCAGCCTCCTTATAATGTACTCAGATAAAAAGAAAAAGCCCTGCCCCTGTATCCGAAAAGGGGCGAGCCAAGCCCGCGGTACCACCCTGATTTTGCATGCCGTTTTTAGGTGCGGCATACCTTCATTGACAGCCTGTAACGGGGCC
>JAFYQB010000064.1 GCA_017547285.1 Clostridia bacterium | reverse complement strand
GTCAGCTTCGGAAGCCTTGCGCAGCAAGGCTTTCCTTACACCGTTTGCCGCCCGGCGAGCCGTCAGGCGAGTAGGCAAACGGTGCATTCTTCGGCGGAAAAGATCGCGTCAGCGAGCTTTTTCGACGGCCTGAGGTATATTCCCCGTCTTTCCTTTGTTTTGCTTTATTTTTGCGCCGAAGGCTGTACTTTTGCTTTTTTGTTACGTTTCATTTTTTTACGCACATATTCCTCTGCTGCTTCCAGCTCGCTTACAGGCACGTTCACCGCAGCGGCCTGCCACAGAGACGGACGGAAAAACAGAATCGCGCAGCCTTCCCGCCAGATACGCACACGGCTGATGGTGTTCCACGGCAAGCTCACGCGTTTAACCAGCAAAAGTCCGGGCAGTTCCGGCCGTTCATCCTCCTCAGCCAGCTTTTCGGCAGTCTGCTCATTCAGGAAGCGGGCATACAGCGCAGCCGGATTCCCCTGCTGCACATAAGTGCGCACATGCACGCCCTGCTTATCCAGAACCACATGCACACTTTCCATGCCCTGCACCTTAAGCAGTATCCAGATGACGATCAAAGCCGCCGCCAAAAGTCCCAGCATGGTGCGCAGAAAACCGCCCGTCAGCATAACGATCACACCATCCGTTCCCGCTGCCGCACCCTCTGCCGCCACCACGCTCACAAATACCAGCAGCCATACCGGCAGAACGATCCGCAAAAGATTGTTCCATGCAAACCATTCCTTTTCCGGCCTGCGCATTAAGCCGAAGGAGATCTGTTCTCCTGTCTGAGCAAGCTTGCCGCCGCAGTAGGGGCAGCTTTCCCCCAGCGGCGTTTCCGCTTTGCATTTTTTACAATAATTCACAAGCGGCATACATTCCGCTCCTTTCTGAAAAAATGGATACCGGAGGTGGTAATCCATGAAAACGTATTCCAGTCTGCACGAGCTGCTCGCCCAGGACGCGCCAAGCAAAACTCTTTACGATCAGCTGTCCAGAGACGCGCAGGTTGCTCTGCAGGAACAGCGTCAGAGCATTCACACCCATCAGGAACTGGCGCAGGCAGTATCTGCCTTTGAAAAGCGTTCGCACAAATAGCAAGTTATGCGGAAGGGGCTCATAGGCTGTAGGGACAACGTTCCGAAAGGAGATTCCCTATGACCCAGACCAATCAGCCCAACCGCCGCTGCGCCGAAGAATACACCGTCAAGCGCGGCGACAGCTTCTACCTCATCGCCCACAAGCTGGGCGTACCCCTGCGCGACCTGCTGGCCGCCAACAGCGAGATTCACCCCGCACGCCTGATGGTGGGCGATGTGCTGTGCATTCCCCGCGAACAGGATGATTCCCCCGAATGCGGCGGACTGGACCATTCCGGCGACAGCAGCGGTAACACCAACGGAAGCGCCAGCGGCAATGCAGGCATCTCTCCTGACCCCGCTTTGGCCTGTCCCGTAACAGAACAATACACGGTAGAGCCAGGTCAGACCGTGGCGGACTTGCAGCTGCGCAATCTGGTAAGCCGTCACACGCTGGAAACAGCCAACCCGGACGTCAATCTGGATACGCTTACCGCCGGTCAGACCATCTGCATCCCGCCGGAAAACGTACCCTGCAATCTGCCGGAAACCTACACGCTGCTGGCCGGTGAAACGCTGGAAAGCGTGGCCATGCGCTTCAACCTGCCGGTAGCCAGCCTGCTGCGCGTAAATCCCTGCTTTGCTCCGCAGGATTTTGAGCCCGGCGCAACCGTGGTGCTGCCGCGTTAAACGGCGTCCACCAGACGGCTCACCAACCGTTCTACATAGCTTCGCGCTTCCTGCGCACTGCTGATAACGTCCGCCTGATCCTGCGGCGCGTCGCCCATCAGGCCCACGAACTGGCTTACTTTCAGACCCAGCGCATCCTGCATATCCTGATCGCTGCCCTCGGAGGCAACCAGATAGTAGCACAGAATGGAGTCCGTCTGCCCCATGCGGTGGGCGCGGTCCTCTGCCTGCGAATGCACGGCGGGCGACCAGTCCAGTTCGCCGAATACCACGCAGCTGGCGCGCTGCAGGTTAAGGCCTGCAGCAGCACGCAGCGAGATACAGCACAAATTCGTTTTGCCCGTCATGAAACGTTCCACAGAGCGTTCCTTCATGGCGGGCGTTTCACGTCCGGTAATGAACGCAGGCGAGAAAACGTGCAGTTCCTTTTTATAAATGTCCATCACTTCATGATGATGGGCAAAAAGCAACACCTTTTCATCCGCATCCAGCAACGCCCGCACAAACTGCGCCACATACGGCGCTTTGGCAATACCCGTGGCCTGCCGCTCGCCGCGTTCGATCTCTATTTCCCACAGAGCGCGCTGGCTGGCGTTGGCTTCAGCATTGGTTTTGAACTGCAGAATGGTCTGCTGAACAGGCTGCATCAGCCTGCGGTATACCGCGTCATCGCTGTCCACAGCCATCACCAGACGGCGCTTGGGCGGCAGGTCCTTCAGGACTTCCTGCTTGGTGCGTCTCAGCATCAGACCTTCTTCGCGCAGCTTTTCTCCCAGCAATTCGGGTTTTGCCACGATCTGATTGCCGTAGCCGTAACACCATTCGCGGGTAAAGCTTTCGTAGTCGCCCAGAAAATGATAATCCAGAATGTTCACCACATTCCAGATTTCTGCGCCGCGATTGTAAATGGGCGTACCGCTCAGGCCGATCACACGATTGGCTGCCTCGGCAAGCAGGCTGGCAGCAGAATATTTTTCCGTGCCTGCATGGCGCAGCTCCTGAATTTCATCAAAAATCACGGTGGGAATCTGCGCATCCGGCAAGGCTTCCTTCCAGCCGCGCAAAAGGAGATAGTGCATCAGGTAGATATCGGCTTGCGGCAGCTGGTACGGCTTAAGCCCCTTGATCACATGCACAGTCAGCGGCGTGCCGTCCGGCTTCCTGACAAAGCGTTCGATCTCGTTCTGCCAGTTGCGCATCAGGTGCGGCGGCGCGACCACCAGTGCAGGATACGCTCCGGTTTCGCTGAGCATGGCCAACGCCTGCACCGTTTTGCCCAGGCCCATTTCATCCGCCAGCAAGCCGCGCTCGGTTCTGAGCAGGAAGCCCAGCCCTTCCTCCTGAAAAGCGGTCAGCTTTCCGGCAAACGTGGTGGGATTGGGAGCAACGCGCACAGGCATGAGCCTGGCTTCCTCGCGGCGGATCACATACTCGCGCGCTTCCGCCAGCGCATTTTCCCAGCGCTGCATATCCGCCGCCTTTACGGTCAGCGGGTAACGCAGCATCAGCCAGTTCAGATCGCCCACGATGCGCCGGTGCGCGGTAAAGCGCGCCTCGCCGCGCTTGCTGGTATCTGTGCCCGGGAACAGCCGCTTGCACAGCTCCGTTACCCCGGGATCGCCCTTCACCACCCAGCATTTGCGGCGTTTGTTGTAACTCAGCGTGCCGTAGGTGCGGCGGTTTGCGCCGTTTTCGGGCTGTGCGCCGCTGGAATCCATCAGATAGGGCGGCATCATCATGAATTCTTCCTGTTCCATCACGGCAAAGCCACCCCCCAAAGCAGATTCAGCACGATCACATGCACCGGTTTTCCAAGCACCATTTTGGGTACGGCGACCGTACGCTGCGTAAGCAGAACGATCGCTTCCACTCCATCGCAGGCAGCATAGCGCATCAGCTGTTTTTTCACGGCGGATGCATCCGGTTTGCCCTTCTTAATTTCAATTCCGATGGTATCCACCAGATAGTCGATGCGGCACCCCGGCGCGAGTTTGGCCTCATGCACAAAGGGCAGGCCCGCTTCCGCAAGCCGTTTGGCAACCATTTCATGGATATCCATTTCATATAACGCAAAGGGAGACCGAAGCTCCTTCAATGCGTCAAGCACCGTCTGAAGCACATCGATCCCCCTCTTTAGGCGTACCCATTGCCGTGCAAAGCACGGCAAAACACGGGATTCTTAAGGGCAAAGCCCTTAAGCAGGGTGCAGGGGCAGCGCCCCTGCATTTCCCGTCAGATTTCAATCTTCTTGTTGGTGTTGCTTTCGCGGTACATCACGAAGCGGCGGCCAATGCACTGCACGGGCTCGGCATGTACGCGCTCGCACAGCTCGTTGAGGGCTTCGCGGGCGGACAGGTCGCAGTTCTGCTGTACGGCGCACTTGATGAGCTCGCGGGCTTCCAGAGCGTCGTAGGCTTCCTTGACGGTGTTATCGGTAATGCCATCCTTGCCGATATAGAGGATGGTTTCCATGGTATTGGCCATGCTGCGCAGGCTGGCGCGCTGTTTGCTGGTAAGCATCTGTTCTGTATCTCCTGTTAATCAATAAAGTCGAATTCCATATCGCCGATGGAAATGGTGCTGCCTTCGCCAGCGCCCTTATCGCGCAGGGCCTGAATAATGCCCTTGTCGCGCAGGGTACGGTGGAACCAGTTGAGGGATTCCTCGTCCTCGAAGTTGACGGAATCGATGAAGTGCTGCATGGCAGCGCCCTCCACAAAGAACACATCGTTCTCGCGGCGGATGGTAAAGCCATCGTCCGGCACGGCGCGGAACTCCTCGATCTCCTCCTCGGCAAAGGTAAGCGGCGGGGGCAGTTCGGGCAGCAGACGCACCACTTCATCCAGCAGTTCGTCAAAGCCCCTGCGCATGGCGGCGCTCACGGCGAAAGCCTTGTAGCCCATGTCCTCAAACTTCTTCTTGAGTTCCTTGATCTCGTCGCTGTCGTAGATCAGGTCGCACTTGTTCAGCACCACCAGCTGCGGACGGCCGATCGGCTCGCCGTACTTTTCCAGTTCTTCATTGATGATGCGGAAATCTTCCAGCGGATCGCGTCCTTCGCTTCCGGCGGCGTCCACCACGTGCAAAAGCAGACGGGTGCGCTCCACATGGCGCAGGAAGTCGTGACCAAGGCCCACGCCCTCGCTGGCGCCTTCCACCAGACCGGGAATATCGGCCAGCACAAAGTCGGTCTCATAACGCTTCACGATGCCCAGATTGGGGGTCAGCGTAGTGAAATGATAGTTGGCGATCTTGGGCTTGGCGGCAGTCAGCGTGGCCAGAATGGTGCTCTTGCCCACGTTGGGGAAGCCCACCAGACCCACGTCCGCAATGGTCTTGAGCTCCAGACGGAACTCGTGGATCTCGGTCTTAATGCCAGGCTTGGCAAAGTTGGGAGCCTGACGGGTAGGGGTGGCAAAATGCTGGTTGCCGTGGCCGCCGCGGCCGCCGCGCAAAAGCACCTTGCTTACACCCGGCTCGCTCATATCAGCCACAACCGCGCCATCCTCCGCGCGCAGGAACACCGTGCCAACGGGAACCTTGATGATCAGGTCCTCGCCGCGCTTGCCGTGACAGCGGTTGGCGCTGCCGTCCACGCCGTTTTCCGCCATGTACTTGCTGTGAAAACGGAAATCCAGCAGCGTATGCATATTGGGATCGGCATACACCACCACGTCGCCGCCGTTGCCGCCGTCGCCGCCATCCGGGCCGCCGTTCTGCACAAATTTTTCGCGGTGGAAGCTTACGCAGCCATTACCGCCGTTGCCGGCCTTCGCCGTAATTCTTACTCGATCAACAAAAGACGCCATTCAACAAACTCCTTTACGTTACGAGGACACAGGGCTCTGCCCTGCGCCCGCCTAAGGGCTTCGCCCTTAGGAATCCCGGGACTGAGACCGCTTTGTGGTCTCAGAAATCATACATCCAATGTAGCATTCTTCTTTTGGGGTTTGGGGGTGCTTACAGCACCGCCCTCTGCTTTGGCTGCTTTGCACCACGGCTGAATGCCGCAAGCAGCACACTGGGGATTGCGTGCGTGACACACTCTGCGGCCGTGGAAGATGAGCCAGTGATGCGCCTTGACCCAGTCCTTCTTCGGGATGGCCTTTTGCAGCTGGCGCTCAGTCTCCTCCACGTTCTTGGCTTCGGCCAGACCGATGCGGTTGCTTA
Organism: Clostridia bacterium; assembly: GCA_017547285.1. GTDB lineage: Bacteria > Bacillota > Clostridia > Christensenellales > Aristaeellaceae > Limiplasma. The sequence goes on along the minus strand of JAFYQB010000064.1, from coordinate 8,139 downwards.
CGCGGAACACATGCGTATCCACCGCAATGGCGGGTACGTTGAAGGCATGCGCCATGACCACATTGGCGGTCTTCTGCCCCACGCCGGGCAGGGCCATCAGCTGTTTCATATCGTCCGGCACTTCGCCGCCGTGGTTTTGCATGATCAGGCGGCAGGCCTGCACAATATTGGTAGCCTTGGTCTTGAAGCCGCAGCTTTTGACCATGGGGTACACGTCCTCCACGCTGGCAGCAGCCATATCCGCAACAGTAGGATACCGTTCAAACAGCGCAGGGGTCACCTTGTTCACCTGCTTATCCGTACATTGGGCGGAAAGCATCACAGCCACAAGGGTTTCATAGGGATTGGAAAAATTCAGTTCCGGCTTTGCATCCGGATACATTTTTTCCAGCTCGGCCAGCACGGCCTTTTTGCTGAATCTCATGCCTTGGTCTCCTTTTTGGGCAGGCGGATGGAGGCGGGCAGCTTGATTCTGGTCAGTCCGTGCAGACACAGATAGGCGAGCACCACCTGCACCGGAATCTCCACCAGATAGCTCACCGCGCGGCTGGTGACCCATACCCAGTAGGTTTTGCTGGAATAGAGCATGCTCAGCCAAAGGGAATTGAGGAACAGGTTGGGAATCATCCCCAGCACTGCTGCAATAGCCACGCGGATCCAGCAGGGCTGCTGCTTATGCAGCGGCAGTCCGTACAAAAAGCCCACGATGGCGCTTGTGAGCGTAAAACCGGGAAAATACGCGCCCGCCGGGAACAGATGCGCTCCGATGAAATCCCCCAGACCGCCCACGACAGCCGCAGGCAACGGACCCAGCAGTGCGCCTGCTGCAATAATGGGCATAAAGCCAAAGTTGAACTGTTTGCCGATGAAGGGAATCTGGGTCAGGTTTCCCAGTACCACCTGCAGCGCCGTGAGAAGCGCCAGCATCGTCAGTCTTTCCGTAGCCATGCCTTTTTTCTGCGTGTTTTTGGACATACAAAAAACCTCCCGTTATCCTTTGTCGACTCGCAGGAGGCAGCACCAAGACAGCGGGATGCGCCGCAGGCACCGCGCCGGAGACCGGCTTCGTTTCATGACAACTCCCCGTTCATGAACACTTAACGCGCTTGCAGCTACTCTGCCTGACACGAATCGCAGACACAGTTATTTTACAACGGATACAATCAAAAAACAAGGGTCAACGTGGCCAATCGCAGGCCGTAACCAGCATTTTACAAAGGTTTTCCAGGCCATTCTGATCTTCCTGATCAAAACGGTTCTTTACAGGGCTGTCAATATCCAGAACGCCCAGCAGCATTCCATCTTTCAAAAGCTGGATCACGATCTCGCTCTGGCTCTGCGCGTCGCAGGCGATATGGCCGGGGAACAGGTGCACATCCGGCACCAGCTGGGTTTCCAGCGTTTTGGCAGCCGTACCGCACACGCCGCGTCCCACCGGGATGCGTATGCAGGCGGGATTGCCCTGAAACGGCCCAAGCACCAGCATGTCGTCCTTCATCAGGTAAAAGCCTGCCCAGTTGATCTCTTTCAATGCCTGATTGATCAGCGCGCTCATATTGGCCAGATTGGGGATCGCCTCACGCTCCCCCTCCATCAGGCCGGAAAGCTGCTGGGCCAGCAATTCATACATTTCCTTTTTGCTTTCGGGATACGTCATGCCATACCAGGTAGACATTTCTTTCGCCTCCAAATCCAAAACATCGGTTTCATTATGACAGATTGCGGGTAAGATGTAAACATACAACATGAATGTTTTGAAGGAGGCATCCCTTATGGCACTTGATCCCACCGCCCTGTTCAACATCAGCTACGGCCTGTATGTTCTCACCTCTCACGACGGCCAGCGTGACTGCGGCTGCATTTCCAACAGCGTCATGCAGCTGACTGACACGCCGCTGCGCCTTGCCGTAAGCGTGAACAAAAAGAATCACACCGCTTCCGCCATCCAGAAAAGCGGCATCTTCAACATTTCTGTTCTGACCGAATCCGCCACAATGGATCTTTTCCGCCATTTCGGCTTCCAGAGCGGCCGTGATGTGGACAAGTTTGCCGATTCCGATGCGCCCTCCAGCGAAAACGGCCTGCGCTATCTGCCCGACGTATCCAACGCCCTCATTTCCGGCAAGGTGGATCAGGTGATCGACTGTGGCACGCACCTGCTCTTTATTGCCACAGTCACGCAGGCGGAGAACCTTTCGAAGGAGCCCTCCATGACCTACAGCTACTACTTTGCCAACGTAAAACCCAAGCCCCAGCCCAAAGAAAAGCACGGCTGGCGCTGCCGTATCTGCGGTTACGAGCATGAGGGCGACGAGCTTCCTCCGGACTTCGTATGTCCGCTTTGCAAGCACGGCCCGGATGATTTTGAGCGTTTTTGACTTGCGTTTCCTGTTCAAATGCGGTATGATAAACACCCAATAAGCAAGAAGGAGACATACCGACATGTCCGAAGAACGCAAGACTCTGGAAGAAATGACCGCTGACGTAGCCGAGAAGCCTCAGCGTGACCGCAAGAACTGGGTGGCCTTTGTAGAAAGCGATGTTGTCAACTTTCTCACCCTCAACGAGATCGAAAAGATGACCATCGATGACGGCGCAGGCAACAAAGCCAAGCTCACCCGCCGCAAGGACGGCAGCGTATACGTGGAGTGCACCAGTTCCAACGTACTGTAAACAAAAGCAACGCCGCGCGGAACAGATGTCTGCGCGGCGTTTTTCCCTTTTGCAAAGGAGATAGACCATGAATCACTTTTTTGCTTACCTTGACCGCATGAAGCTCATCCGCCGCTGGGGACTGATGCGAAACACCGTACCGGAAAACGACATGGAGCACAGCATGCAGACTGCGCTGATTGCCCACGGCATTTCCGTCCTTGCCAGGGTGCGCTATGGACGCGAAGTGGATCCGGAACGCGTGGTGATGATTGCACTCTACCATGACGCCAGTGAGGTCATCACCGGCGACCTGCCCACTCCCGTCAAATACAAGAACCCTTCCATTCAGGACGCTTACGGTGAGGTGGAGGCTCACGCCCGCGAGCAGCTTTTGGACATGCTGCCCAACGACATGCGTCCGTATTTTGCCAACTATGTAAAGCCGGATGAATCCACATACGAATGGCGCATTGTCAAAGCTGCCGACCGCATCAGCGCATACCTCAAGTGCATTGAGGAGGAAAAGATGGGCAACCGCGACTTTGCCCATGCCAAAACCGCCGTTCTGCAAAGCATCACCATGATCGACCTGCCCGAAGTGCAGGCCTTCATGGCCGAATTTGTGCCCAGTTTCAACCTTTCTCCAGATGAGCTGAGCCGGTAAGAAACGAGAGAGACGTTGGGAGCCTCTGTCCCAACGTCTCTTTTTTTACGCTTTCATCAAATCCATGAACTCCGCGCCGGTGATGGTTTCCCTGTCCAGCAGATGCTTTGTCAGCCTGTCCATCAGCTCGCGGTCCTGCGTAAGAATTTTCACTGCTTTGTCATGCGCCTGTGCGATCATCTTCTGCACTTCGGCGTCCACCCGCGCGCTGGTATCCTGACTGCACATCAGCGAGGTATCCGCGCTGAGATAGGGATTGTTGACCGTTTCCAGCGCCACCATGCCAAACTGCTCGCTCATGCCGTAGCGGGTGATCATGGCGCGGGCGATGGAAGTTGCTTTTTCAATATCGTTGCTTGCGCCGCTGGTGATGGAATCAAACACCACTTCCTCAGCTGCCCGCCCGCCTGTGAGGGTGATGAGCTGGTTGAGCATATCCTCGCGGCTCATGAGCACACGCTCTTCTTCCTCCACCTGCATGGTGTAACCCAACGCTCCGCTGGTGCGCGGGATGATGGTGATCTTATGCACCGGAGCGGCATTCTTCAAGCGTGCTGCGACCAGCGCGTGACCGATTTCGTGATAGGCGATGATCTGCTTTTCCTTTTCGCTGATCACCGCGCCCTTGCGCTGGTAGCCTGCAATGACGGTTTCCACACTCTCTTCCAAATCGCTCTGGCTGACGGTATCACGCCCCAGACGTACTGCACGCAGGGCGGCTTCGTTGATGATATTCGCCAGTTCCGCGCCGCTGGCGCCGCTGGTGGCCCGGCCGATGGCGTCAAAGTCCACATTCTCGTCCATCTTCACGTTTTTGGCGTGCACGTTCAGGATGGCTACACGGCCCTGCAAGTCAGGGAGTTCCACAGGGATGCGGCGGTCAAAACGGCCGGGGCGAAGAAGGGCTTTATCCAGACTTTCGGGGCGGTTGGTGGCAGCGAGGATCACCACGCCCTTCGCGCCGTCAAAGCCGTCCATCTCGGTCAGCAGCTGGTTGAGGGTCTGCTCGCGCTCGTCGTTGCCGCCCATGCCGTGAGCGCCGTCACGCTTTTTGCCGATGGTGTCGATCTCGTCAATGAACACGATGCAGGGAGCCTTTTCAGCCGCCTGTTTGAACAGGTCGCGCACCTTGGCTGCGCCCATGCCAACGAACATCTCCACAAATTCTGAACCGGAAATGGAGAAGAACGGCACCTTGGCTTCGCCGGCAACTGCCTTGGCCAGCAGCGTTTTGCCTGTGCCGGGAGGGCCTACCAGCAGCGCGCCCTTGGGCAGAGAAGCGCCGATCTCCTTGTACTTCTGCGGATTGTGCAGAAAATCCACAATTTCGTTCAGCGCTTCCTTGGCTTCGTCCTGCCCGGCCACATCGGCAAAGGTTTTGCCCGTCTGACTTTCCACATAGATTTTGGCGTTGCTCTTGCCAAACTGCATGGCGTTTCCGCCCAGTTTTTTGCTGAGCATGCGGCTCATCAGCTGGCCGATCAGCACAAAGAACAGGATCGGGAAGATCCAGCCCGTCAGAAAGCTCAAAAGCGGCGAATCCTGCGTGGGAATGGCGGCGGCAAACGATGCACCGCTGTCCTTCAGGCGGTTCACCAGATCGTCATCCGGCCACAGGCCGGTCTTGAAGATGGCGGTTTCGCCCTCTTCATCCGCCGCGCTGAAAATGATCTGGTCGGTATCCATGGCCACTTCCTGCACGCGATTTTCCTCGATCATGGTCAGAAAATCGCTGTAGCCCACCTCTGTCACATGGGGTGACATCAGCGCAGGAAACACCAGCGCATTGAGCAGCATGATTACAATCATAGCAATCAGATAGTAAAACGCCAGCGGTTTTCTGGTATTCTTGGGATCTGTTTTCATCGCTTCTTTTTCCTCCAAAAGCTTCACTCATAAGGCTTTCCATAAACCTTACAATTCAAACATTCTGGCATAAAAAGAGCTTTCCTCCCCTTTCGATTTTACTTTACGAAGCATTCACGGTGCTGTCAAAAAAGTCAAAGTTTGGACAAATTTGAAGGACAAAAACGAGCGCAGGAAAAAACCTTGCCTTTTACCTGTCCGTATACCTTTGTCATAAATAAAAAACGTTTGCAGCAAGTGTTAGCGTTCGGGAAAAATCCCCTGGCTCCGTCTTAGATACTGCAAACGTTTTGTATACCATAGTATAAGTGCAATCTTAGCGCAAAACACAATCCGGATGATCCAGCAGCCACTTATTCAAACACAGGCAGAACGGATGTCCCTCCGGATCCAGCATCACAATCCATTCATCCGGCGAAAACTGCTTGTCCGCTTTCTTCGCTCCGCATTGGATGGCGTGCGCCACTGCCTTTTCCAGATCATCCACCGCAAGATCCAGATGTTCCATCACCTGCTGCTTGCCCGGCTCAGCCGGCCAGACAGGCGGCACGTAATCCGGATTGTACTGGAACGAAATACCCGGATAGCCGCCGTATGGCGTATTTTTCGGGGCAATGCCGGCATACTCCGGGTTGTCAAAAACAACCACCCAGTCCAGCAGTTCGGCATAGAACTGCGCCAGTTTCACATGCTCCCTGCAATCAATCATAATTGCCTGCCATTTGATGCGTACATCTGCCATTGGTTTCACCCTCCTGTGTTGATGGTATCCACAGCATACGCCGCGTAACCTGACAACCGCCGTCAGGTTAGTCCGCTTTTTCCACCGGCAGATGCATATAGCTGTCCGCCTCGTCCCAGTTCACGTAGAAGCCCGCTCCGTGCGAGCAGAACACGCTGCCTGCGGGATTGGTCACATCCGCGCCGCAGTCGTAGTTCAGTTCCGCAATCACCTCGTCGGGGTTGTGGCATACGTCGTAGCCGTCCGGCTGCAGCTGAATGCCGCCCTTGCCGTGGGTGTAGGCGCGCAAGGTTGTAGGATAATCCATGAACGTGCGTACCGGACCGCGGCCCGTGATGCGTACATCCTCGCCCAGATGTTCGGGCGGATCATAGCTGCCGCACATGGAGGTGATATCCGTCATGGCACGTCCAAGGCAATCCATAGGCAGCGTGAGCGTAAAGCGATAGAACGGCTCCAGCAGCACATTCTGCCCCTTCAGCTGGCCCTGACGGATGGCGCGATACACCGCCTCGCGGAAATCGCCGCCCTCAGTGTGCTTGAGGTGCGCCTTGCCGGAAAGCAGCGTAAAATGCACATCCGTCAGCGGAGAGCCTGTCAGCACGCCTTTGTGGATGCGCTCAAAGCAGTGGCTTCGGATGAGCGCCTGATAATTGATAGGCAGATCGTCCACATGGCACTTGCTGTCCCAGTTGATACCGCTGCCGCGCTCGCCGGGCTGCATGAGCAGATGCGCCTCGGCATAGTGGCGAAGCGGCTCATAATGCCCGCAGCCGACCACGGCTTTGCCCACCGTTTCCTTGTACAGAACCAGGGGCGGCAGGAAGGTGACTTTCATGTTGAAGCGATCCTGCAAAAGCTGGGTAAGCACCTCGGTCTGCACGGTACCCATCACCTGGACGGTCACATGGGCGTGCGCCACATCCCAGTTCACACCCAGCATGGGCTCCTCATCTTCCAGAATGCGAAGCTTTTCCAACAGCTGCGCAGGCGCGACACCGGCCGGCGGTTCCACGCGCGCCGCCAGTACCGGCATGGTGTGGAAAGATGCCGCCTCGCTGAGCGTATCCCCTACGATACGGTCGCCGCAGCGCGGCACGCTCAACCCGGTTACAGCCACCGCATTGCCCGTCTGCGCTTCATCCACGGTCGTGTAGTTCGACCCGCGGTACAAACGCAGCTGATGTACTTTTTCGGTCACATCGCCGAACCGGAACGCATCGCGTGCGCGGAGCTTGCCGCTTTTGATTTTGAGATAGACCACGCGGTCGCCGTTGGGCTCACGGCGTACCTTGTACACCAAAGCATCCAGCGTTTCAGCAGAAGGCGTTTCATAATCCGCAAGCTTTGACAGCGCATCCAACAGTCCATCCAAACCAACGCCGGACAGCGCAGCGCCGTACAGAACAGGGAATGCCTTTCGTTCGCGGAACAATCCGATCAGCGAATTCCATGCATCGTTTTCATCCGCTTCGCCCATCAGATAACGCTCACAAAAATCGTCATCCAGTACTGCCAGCTGTTCCGCATCCGGCACGCCGTCCTTCACATCCACCAGCAGGTCTGTGAGCCGCTGTTCCATCTGCCCATGCAGCTTGTCGCGGTCATAGGAAGCCAGATCGATCTTGTTGACAAAGAACAGCGCAGGAACCTGATACGTCTCCGTCAGATTGAACAGCGCGGTGGTGTGCGCCTGCACGCCGCTGCCGCCGTCCACCAGAACCACTGCCATATCCAGAGCCAGCAAAGCGCGTTCGGCCTCCGGCGCAAAGTCCACGTGGCCTGGGGTGTCGATCAGCGTAAAACGCCGACCGTCCAGCTCAAACCACGCCTGATCACTGAACACCGTGATGCCGCGGCTGCGCTCGATCTCGTTCACATCCAGCGCCGTATCGCCGTGATCCACCCGTCCCAGCGCGCGGATCGCGCCCGTGCGGTACAAAAGCTGCTCGCTAAGCGTGGTCTTACCTGCATCAACGTGCGCAAGAATGCCAAGGGTGCGCGGTGTAGGCATAGGAAATCAGTCCTTTCTGGGGGAGATACGGGGCCCCTCTGGGGCCAAGGGCTCTGCCCTTGGATCCCGCCTAAGGGGCTAAGCCCCTTAGGAATCCCGTGAGTTGGCCATGCTTTGCATGGTCAAAAGGGTTCTGCAAAGTTGAGCATGCGAGGAACTGGAACACCTCATCAGTCACCTTCGGTGACAGCTTCCCCT